>JAHZHB010000076.1 GCA_019420465.1 Lachnospiraceae bacterium | reverse complement strand
TCTTCTCTGGTATAGCTCTTTTTGAACGCCTCGAGCTGTCCGGCATGTTCTCTGTATTCGGAAAGGAGCGTTTCGTACTCATGCTTTCTCTCCTTGACCTCCAAAAGTGTCCTGAGATTCCAGAAGGACAGATTCATGCCGTATTTTTCACTGAAACTTTTCTTTTCGCGTTCGGCGATGGCAAGCTCTCTGGACTGATAGATCTTAAATTCCTTTTCGGCATTCAGAAGCTTATCCACCTTCTGCTGTGTCGCCGCTGTACGCGCGCTCTGTTCCGTAAAGCGGGTATAATTTAACTGCAGACGGTCGAAACATGCCAGCGGATCTTCCTCCGGCTGGATGCCAAAGGCGGCAAGAACATCGGTAAGCTTTTTCTTCTGCTGTCGGATGCCGTCCTGCAGTCGTTCCAGCTCCTCCTGCAGCTGTTCAGCGGTATCATCGACCTCGCTTGGCTCCTCCTTGGCCCTGTGGCCGATCACGCCCAGACGCATACCCCCAAGCAGAAGAAGCGTCACTGCAAACAGTGCCAGTGCCGGGATCCGAAGCGGCTCCACGAGCACGGCCGCAAGTAAAAAGAGAACGGCCAGGATAGCACCAACGACATACAGCATAGTATCTGCCGTGTGCGCCTGATGGCCGGCTGCGCTTTTTTGCTGGCGCATCTGTGCTTTTCGCACTTCGGTGTAGGCGGCCAGCTTTTTCTGGGTACGGCGCTCGTAGGCTTTTAAGGTATCCGAAAGCTCCTTGATACTCATAAAGGTATGTTCGTCCGGAAGGTTTTCTCCGGCTTCGGCACGGATCTGTGCAAGCAGCTGCTTTTCGTGTTCCAACTGCTCTTTGGTCTGTTCGAGAAGCTCTTTGCTCGGGAAATGCTGGAGATCTCTTTTCTTTTCCTCGAGATGGATCAGCTGCTCGATATCCTCATCCGACGGGATACCACCCTTAAAGAAGTCACGCAGCGGCTTTAACCGTGCCCGGTCCTTTTCCACCTGTTCTGTCAGGTGGGTCAGATGTTCATCGGAGACCTGTCGGGCTTTTTCTTCCTGCAAAGCGTTTTTCTGACTATACAGCTCGTTTAACTCGTTTTCTCCGGCCCGGATCTCTGTCTGCAGCGTTTCCAGCTGCTTTTTACGTTCTTCGAAAATATCTTCCTTTTGCTGCCCCTCTTCGGCTTTCTGGTTCAGATACGCGATCCGCTCTTCCCACTCACCAAGAAGACCTCTGTTTCCGGTCTTTTTATACTCCTTCAGCCGGGATTCCAGAAGTTCCATGGCTGCCTCATACCGGTCGATATCGCCACCGAAGGCATCCAGATCGTTGATCTTGGCATTTAAGCTGTCCGACATCGATACCGGCAGCTGGTTCTGCGGGAAATACACGCTCATCGCGAAAGAATCTCTGTCCACTTCAAAGATCTCCTCACCGATATTTTCCGTGAAATCCTGGCATTCCAGACCTGTGGCCATATCGTAGAGGCGGAAGGTGTCTTCCTTGTCTTTGGCACCGAAGAAGCGCTCGATCTTATACGTTTTATCTCCACGTGAAAAAATCACGTTACCGCCGTAATTGCCGCCCTGCCAGGGCATAAAGCGGCGTCTTTCGTTGCCGGCCAGCTTCTTTTTCGGAGAATATTCAAGGCCAAAGAACATGGCTTTTAAAAAGGCACTTAAAGTCGATTTGCCCCAGCCGTTTTCGGCCTGGATCGTATTGAGTCCTTCGGTAAAATCCATGGCAAACTGCGACAGACGGCCAAAATTTTCTATATAACAGGATATCAGTCTCATTTACATCGGCTCCTCTCCCGCCAGCGCCTTAAGCCCCATGCGTATGATCGTATCTTTTTCTTCGTCCTTGACCCGTGCCTGCTCCATCAGGCGGATAAATTCGCCTTTTAAGGACTTGTCGAAACGGTACTGGTCGTAGGAGATTTTTAACCGCGTGCGGTCTTTGATGCGGCAGTAATAAAAGCAGCCTTTGATCTGTTCGAGCAGATAGGCCAGATTTTTTTCCACATCCACGTCCTGCTCACCGACCAGACGGATGCTGACAAGCGAGGTGTCCGGGATATCGCGGATCGCGTTCTCGATGCAGTGCAGGATCTCCGGACTGGTCGTCGCACCGGAGATATCCACCTCGACCTCTTCGCAGGTGCGCTGCTGTAAGGGTACAAAGTGGCTTTCAACACTGCCATCTTCGATTTCAAGCAGTACAAAGCCTTTCTGTCCGCACTCGTCAAAGCCTCTGCCCTGCAGGCAGCCGCTGTAGCACCACACACCGCGGGTATCGAGGCGTCCCTGCTGATATTCGTGCAGGTGGCCGAGGGCGAGATAGTCGATATAGCGGTTTTTCATCTCACGTACCGGGATGATCTCTGTCTTGTCCTTGGCACGGGCGGTGCTGAGCTGGCCATGCAGCATGACGATATTGACATCCTCCTGAGAAAGCATCAGCTCCCCGAATATCCGGTCTTTATTGTCCTTTGACAGCTCGGCACCGGTCACAGCTACGTTATCATAGCGATACGTCGTCCAGCTGTCGGTAAACGTTTTTAAATTTTCCGGTATTTCGCCGTCAAAGCTGGCGAAAAAGTCCTGTGAATCGTGATTGCCCTTCAGATAGAGAAAGTCGATCTCCGGATGGGACACGATCAGGTCATCGATAAAGTGCAGGGCCGTCCTGGTCACGCGGTTGGAATCGAACAGATCACCGCTGATCAGGATCGCACGCACATGTTCTTTTGCGGCATAATCTGTCATCTGTTTAAATGCCGTGAGAAGCTCCTGCCGTCTTTCCCTGACCTGTTCTCTGGTCAGATGGGCAGAAAGCGGCGAATCCAGATGCAGATCCGCACAATGTATCATTTTCATAGGAATCCCCCATAACTTTATTCATGTTGTCTATCATACCACATTTTTATAGCCTGTGGACATACTCTATTTTATATGCTATATTGCACCTGATACTTACATTATATTTTGAACTTTTACCTGTTCAGGAGGGAAATGTATGCTGACCAAAGATGAACTACCGGAATGTCCGGTAGCAACCACGGTGCAACTGATCGGAAGCAAATGGAAGCTGCTGATCTTAAGAAATCTGCTCATGCGTCCATGGCGGTTTAATGAACTGAAAAAAGCCTCAATGGCATCAGCCAGAAGGTACTGACCGATTCCCTGCAGGTCTGGGGTGAAAATTATAAAAATTCCCTGTAATCAAATCTAGTCCATTGAACCCATTATGGATATGCCGGGCAATATAACAGGCTGTTGCTATCTGCAACAGCCTGTTTTTATTGCCATGCATATCCATATCTGGTTCAGTGGACCAGTTCTGATTTTGCACAGAACCGCTCGATCACCGGAACCACTTCATCCATGTCCAGCGGTTTTTCCAGATGTGCGTTCATGCCTGCTTCCAGACACTGCTTTGCATCCTCTTTAAAGGCATTCGCTGTCATGGCAATGATCGGAATATCCTTTGCATCCGCCCTGTCCAGCGCCCGGATCGTTCTGGACGCCGCAAGCCCGTCCATCACAGGCATCATGATATCCATAAGTATCGCATCAAAGGTGCCTGCACGGCTGGATGTATAGAGATCCACGGCCCGCGTGCCGGATCTGCACACGGGGAATCCATCGTTTTTTCTCAACGTATTATGTTTATTTTGCCAGTAATGCATTATTGATCGCATTGACAAGGGCATCTACAGAAGCACGGATGATATCCGCATCTACACCGCTGCCCCAGAACAGCTTCTTATTCTCATCCTCGATACCCACATACGCGATAGCTCTCGAAGAAGAACTTCTCTCCAGCGCATGCTCCTGATAGGTTACCAGATTATACTTCAGGCCATATGCCTCCTTCAGCGCATTGCTTACCGCATTCAGACGACCATTACCGGCACACTCTGTATGCTTCTTTTCACCGTTAAATACAGAATCCACCATAGCTGTCAGACCACCATCAGCCTCCTGACGATAATGGATCTCCTCGATCTTAAGCGGTCCGGCGATGTGCTCAAACGTCTTCTTGTAGATTTCAAAGATTTCTTCCGGCTGCAGCTCCTTATGGCTGACATCCGAAACACCCTTGGCAGCATAGCCCATAGCCTCACGCATCTTGGCCGGCAGACACAGACCAAACTTCGTCTCCAGAATATAGCCGACGCCACCCTTACCGGACTGGCTGTTGATACGGAT
>JAHZHB010000075.1 GCA_019420465.1 Lachnospiraceae bacterium | reverse complement strand
GCTAAAGCGGGCTCGCGCGAAGTCTACGTAAGCATGGGATCTCATTTCTTGCTAAAAGCGCACTTTGATCGTTTGAAAACAGATATACCACCCACTTGTGCCAGCTACTCCAGCAAGACCTTCGCCGCAGGGATCGATTTTCTGACATACATTCCACGGGGACGGACACGAAATGAGTGTCAAGAAACGGATTGACTAAAATATAGACAGATAATCTGTGAAAGATGTACAAAAGCAGAAAATACAGGGATTGTCTGTTGAATTTGTGCAGGAATAAATCTATAATATCTGTAAGTTTAGATGATTGCGTGCACGTGCACGATTAAGGAGGACGATATGTATTTTATCGGAGTGGATCTGGGTACTTCGGCTGTGAAGCTGCTGTTGATGGATGATACAGGAAAGATCTGTGGCAGTGTTTCGAGAGAGTATCCGCTGTATTTCCCGCAGCCGGGCTGGTCGGAGCAGAAGCCGGAGGACTGGTGGAGCGCGGTATGTGATGGTTTGAAGGAGTTGCTTGGTGGAATTGATGCTGCCGAGGTTGGCGGTATCAGCTTTGGCGGTCAGATGCATGGTCTGGTTATTCTGGATGAGAATGACGAGGTGATCCGCCCGGCGATCCTGTGGAATGATGGACGTACACAGAAGCAGGTGGATTACCTGAACAATGAGATCGGTAAAGACAAGCTGTCCGAGTATACAGCCAATATCGCGTTTGCCGGTTTTACCGCACCGAAGCTTCTCTGGGTAAAGGAAAATGAGCCGGAGAATTTTGCGCGGATCAAAAAGATCATGCTGCCAAAGGATTATATCGCCTATAAGCTGTCCGGTACACACTGCTGCGATTATTCCGATGCTTCCGGTATGCTGCTTTTAGATGTAAAGAACCGCTGCTGGTCAAAGGAAATGCTTGAGATCTGTGATGTGAAGGAAGAGCAGATGCCGAAGCTTTTCGAGAGCTACGAGGTTGTCGGTACATTAAAGCCAAAGCTGGCCAAAGAGTTCGGTATGAAGGATACTGTAAAGATCGCTGCCGGTGCAGGTGACAATGCCGCCGGTGCAGTCGGTACAGGTACAGTCGGTGACGGTCAGTGTACGATCTCCCTGGGAACCAGTGGTACAGTATTTATCTCCAGTGAGAAATTTGGTGTTGACGAGAACAATGCGCTGCATGCCTTTGCACATGCGGACGGACATTATCATCTGATGGGCTGTATGCTTTCTGCTGCATCCTGCAATAAATGGTGGATGGAAGAGATCATCGGTACAAAGGATTTCGCCGGTGAGCAGAAGGGTATTACAAAGCTTGGTGAGAATCATGTATTCTTCCTGCCGTATCTGATGGGTGAGCGTTCTCCGCATAATAATCCGCTGGCCAGAGGTACATTTATCGGTATGACGATGGATACGAGTCGTGCAGATATGACACAGGCAGTTCTGGAGGGTGTAGCCTTTGCGCTGCGTGATTCTCTGGAGGTCGCAAGAAAGCTTGGGATCAACATCACGCGTACCAAGATCTGCGGTGGTGGAGCCAAGAGTCCGCTGTGGCGTAAGATCATTGCCAATGTGCTGAATCTGAAAGTGGATATCATTGAGGCAGAGGAAGGCCCGGGCATGGGTGGCGCTATGCTGGCAGCTGTTGCCTGTGGTGTATATGATTCCGTAGAGGATGCGGCAGCCAAGATCGTACATGTTGTAGAGACAATCGAGCCGGATCCGGAACTGGTGGACAAATATGAAGACAGATATCAGAAATTTGCACAGATTTACCCGACGGTTAAAGGACTGTTTGACACAGTAACAATCTAAGCACAGAGTATAGCAGATTTTGTCTCTCAGAGTGCGCTGAAAACGGGTATACGATGTGGAAGAAAAATACGCATTTGAGCAAAAAAGTAACAGCTATATCTATATATGGTAACAAAAGAGCAAGGCGGGAACAAAGCGGTGCATCATATGGCATAGCGAAGTCTCCTGCCCGGCTCTGCAAAATATATACATATTTTTAGGAGGATACGACTATGAATAACATGCCGAAAATCAAAATCGGTATCGTGGCTGTCAGCCGCGACTGTTTCCCGGAATCTCTTTCCGTTAACAGAAGAAAAGCTCTGGTAGAAGCTTACAAAGCAAAATATGACGCAGAGGATATCTACGAATGTCCGGTCTGTATCGTAGAGAGCGAGATCCATATGGTACAGGCTCTGGAGGATATCAAGAAAGCCGGATGTAACGCACTTTGCGTATATCTTGGTAACTTTGGTCCGGAGATCTCTGAGACACTGCTGGCTAAACACTTCGATGGACCGAAGATGTTTGTTGCTGCAGCTGAGGAAGACGACCTGGTACAGGGACGTGGCGATGCCTATTGTGGTCTGTTAAATGCAAGCTACAATCTGGCACTCAGAAATGTAAAAGCGTATATCCCGGAGCATCCGGTAGGAACAGCTGCCAATCTGGCAGACAGAATCCATGAGTTTATTCCGATCGCCCGTACAGTAGATGCACTGCAGAACTTAAAGATCATTTCCTTCGGACCGCGTCCGCAGAACTTCCTGGCCTGCAACGCACCGATCAAACAGCTGTATAATCTGGGCGTAGAGATTGAAGAAAACTCCGAGCTGGATCTGTTTGAAGCTTACAATAAACATGCCGGTGATCCGCGTATCGCAGACGTTGCCAAAGAGATGGCTGAAGAGCTGGGCGAAGGCAACAAGAAACCGGAAGTACTGGAGAAACTGGCTCAGTACGAGATCACACTGCTTGACTGGGTAGAGGAACACAGAGGCTACCGCAAATACGTTACCCTGACAGGTAAATGCTGGCCGGCATTCCAGACACAGTTCGGCTTTGTTCCGTGCTATGTTAACAGCCGTCTGACAGGCAAGGGTATCCCGGTATCCTGTGAGGTAGATATCTACGGTACACTTTCTGAGTACATCGGTCAGTGTGTCAGTGATGATATCGTAACACTGCTGGATATCAACAATACCGTAACAAAATCCATCTACGAAGAGGATATCAAGGGCAAATTTGATTATGAGCAGGAAGAGACCTTCATGGGATTCCACTGTGGTAATACCTGCTCCAAGAAGCTGGCTTTCCATGAGATGAGAAACCAGATGATCATGGCCAGAAGTCTTCCGGTAGAAGTAACCAACGGTACTCTTGAGGGAGATATCGTACCGGGAGATATCACATTCTTCCGTCTGCAGAGCACAGCTGACGGTATCTTAAGAGCGTATGTGGCCAATGGCGAGGTTCTGCCGGTTGCCACACGTTCCTTTGGTGCGATCGGTGTCTTTGCTATTCCGGAGATGGCACGTTTCTACCGTCATGTACTGGTTGAGAAAAACTACCCGCATCATGGTGCTGTTGCTTTCGGTCATCATGGAAAGACATTGTTTGAGGTCTTCAAGATGCTCGGTGTAGCACCGGAAGAGATCGGCTACAACCAGCCGAAGGGTGTAAGATATCCGACAGAGAATCCATTCATGTAAGGAAAACTCCATATATACAGATTGAGACGTATGTAATTTCACTTATCCCCACGACAGGCTGCACAGAGAGCCTGCCGTGGGGATTTATATTGCCAGGCATATCAAAAATTGGTCCAGTGGACCAATTTTGATTTTCATATATATCTTTGCTGGTTACAGGGAACTGTTTGATTTATCCCGTACAAAAGGCTCCGACAGATGAAAAATCTGCCGGAGCCTTTTGTATGGGATAAAAATATGTACGGAAAAACAAACACATAATGGTAAAAATTGCCACCACAGTGGTGGCAACATACGGAAAAGATAAATGCTATAATACCATTGTCAGGTAAAAAGTACAGATTCCAGAAGAACCATACAGAGTACAAGGAGGAATACGGCACTGACATCCAGGCCGATTACACACAGCCATCTGAGCAGAGGCTGGCGGATGCGGTCCAAACGAAAATGTTCCTGTACATGCAGATAATCGCAGGTAATGCAGATCACAGACAGACCTGCAAGCAGTACAAAGATGCGTTCAAACCATAGCTGTCCGGCGGTCAGCAGATGCCCCGCGTCATCCTTAATGACAAGAGAAAGCGACAGCCATCCCAGGAGAATATAGGAAAAAACGGCCACTGCCTTTTTCCAGAGTATGCCGGTGCGAAAACCCGGAGGAAGAACGTCACGTTTGTCGGATGTCACAGCATCTGCAGACGAAAGAAAACGGTCTTTTGCTTTTGGGGACGGATATTTGACAGAATACAGTGCAGATTTGATCTCTTTTACAGACGAAAAACGGTTTTCAGGATCCATCTGCGTGCATTTTTCAGAAATCTGTGATATGTCATCCGGAATATCCGTGAGTACACTGCATAATTCCCGCAGCAGAACGCCCAGAGCATAAATATCTGTTCGCGGGGTAGAGGAACCAAAGCCATACTGTTCGGGTGCAGCATAGCCCTGTGTGCCTAAGAGTGTGGTATCCGATGCGGCTGCTTTCAAATACTTGGCAGCATTGAAATCCAGCAGTACAACATGATCACAGCTGGTGATCATGATATTTGAGGGCTTGATATCCCGATGGATGATCGGCGGATGCAGTGTATGCAGATTTTCCAGAATATCACAAAGCTCCCCGGTATATCGCCGGATACTGTCAGCAGTGAGATCCTTATTTTCCATCTTTTCCTGCAGTGAACAGCCGGAAATATATTCTTCAATGACAGTCAGCTGTCCATCTTCTTCCATATAGTCAATGATACGGGGAATGCCCGTGATCGTGTGGGTGGACAGATATTCGTAAATGGGCAGATGGTAGATCTGCAGAATTTTTTTGATATATATTTTTTTCGTGCTCTGATGTTGTACCAGGCTGACCTGATGCTCTTCATTGAGCACAGCGATCGTTTTGTAATAGGATAATGCGAGACGTTTTGAAATATCCAAGATGTCCTTCCTTTCCTGAGATATGTTGGTTACTATTATAGCAGATTGGAGATATGAATGAACAAAAAAAGCACAGAAGAACTGGAAAACGCACTGGGAAGCACACATGCCAGTGAATTTGAAAAATTTTATCATGAGAATAAGGATCATATGAATATGGATGTGGATTCGTTCTCTGTATATATAAAGGATCTGCTCAGGGAAAAAGGACTTACACAGCAAAAGGTTTTTCTGCTGGCGGACATCCCGGAACGCTATGGTTATAAGCTGCTGTCAGGGGAAAAGCATACAAAACAGCGAGACGTGATCTTAAGGATCTGCTATGCTGCAGAATGCACGTTAGAGGAGACGCAGAAAGCCTTACGAAAATATGAAATGCCGCAGCTCTATGCCAAAGTGCCGAGAGATGCACTGCTGATGATCATCTTCAACGAACGTCCGGGCAGTATCATCGATGCCAACGCATTGCTGAAGAAAAACGGTATGGAGCCGTTGCGAACAAGTGGTTTACAGGAGTGACAAACGCCTGAAAATAAAAGAAGGGACAAAAAGAGAAAATGAAGAAAGAAAAAATGGTACCATGTAAACACTGTGGTCAGGAGATCGCTGCCGGAGCAAAGACATGCCCGCACTGCGGAGGAAAGCTTACAAAACCGATCTATAAAAAATGGTGGTTCTGGGTAATTCTGGTCGTGATCATTATAGCAGCAGCTTCCGGAGGATCCGGCACAAAGAAAACTGCAGAAAATGCGAAAACCGCAGAAACAGACAATGCAGGATCTTCTGTGGCAGCAGAGCCTGCGCCTACAGCATCTGTTACACAGACATCCGCTGTGTCAGAAGTACCGGCAGAAGTGGACGAATCCAGTGCTACAGATGTACAGACAGAAGGATCCGCAGCAGATGACAGCGTTCCTACAGAATATAGATCCGCTGTGAAAAAAGCAGAATCCTATGCCAACACCATGTACATGTCAAAAAAGGCGATCCACGATCAGCTGACTTCGGATTACGGCGAAAAATTTGACGAAGAAGCTGCCGATTACGCCATGGAACATATCGATATCGACTGGAAAGCCAATGCCCTGGCCAAAGCAGAAAATTACAGCGACACCATGTACATGTCCAAAGAAGGCATCTACGATCAGCTGATCTCTGATCATGGCGAACAGTTTACCGAAGAAGAAGCTCAGTATGCTGTTGACAATCTGAATGCAGATTACAATGAAAATGCCCTGCAGAAAGCCAAAAGCTATCAGAATATGGATATGTCTTCCTCTGCAATCTATGATCAGCTGATCTCCGACTACGGAGAAAAATTTACCAAAGAAGAAGCCCAGTATGCCATCGATCATCTGGAGTAAAAGGGAAGGGGATTGATGAAACGGTCGGAATAAAAATATCTCCCGGAAAACGCAAACCGTTTTTAAGCGTTTTCCGGGAGATATTTTTATTCCGACCGTTTCGACGGGACACTGTTTTAGTGAAGAAAGACACATCTGGGCTTTTTGAGTCGCATATTCTGCACGATTTCTTCCGGCAGTTCCAGATGCAGCGCCACCTGTCCTTTATCTCCTTTGTAGACAGCTACATAATATGGTACAGTCTCGGAGCCGGATGTATAATCGATTACAGGCATATCCTTCGGGTAATTATCGAGAGCTGCAGATCCTTTCGGGGCCAGACACAGAAGCTGTTCACTGTCGTAGCTGGCGAGTCTCTTTCTCTTCGTCTTGTTATAGATAACATCAATATCGATCTGACCGCTGGTATAGGCGTATTCGTATTCCATATTGATCCTTCCCATAAAGATATAACCGCCGATCAGTGCTGCGATCGCCGGAAGCAAGAGCAGGACATTTATCACCAGTCCGCCTGCCAGACAGACTACACCCACACCGTATAACAGCAGTGTCAGGACAAAATTCTTTGTATTTTTCTTTGCTGAGATCAGCACTTCCTCGTACATCTCATTCATGTTTTATTCCTCCGTTTTGTACAGGAAAAATTCCCTTTCTGGTACAGTATTTTACCGTTTTTAGGTGTATAATGCAACCGGATAACCGGTCTTTAAATCTTAAAACTTTATTATCTGACCGGTTATGATAAAATTTATTTCATATATGTATCCTGAAAATGCAACAAAAACAGAGAAAAAAATTCGTCATTTTTTAAAAATTTCTCTTGCATTTCCAAAATACTGTGTTATATTAGTTATAGAACAAATGTAGATTTTATATCTGCCTGAGTAAAGGAGGCGATTTTATGAATATCAGTAAATTTACCCAGAAGTCTTTACAGGCCGTGCAGGATCTGGAAAAGACAGCTTACGATTTTGGCAACCAGGAGATTACCGAAGAGCACCTCTTGTATAATCTTTTGAAACAGGAGGATTCTCTGATCTTAAAGCTGATCGAAAAGATGGAGATTCAGACGGAGCACTTTGTGAACCGTGTCGAGCAGGCGATCCAGTCGCTGACAAAGGTTTCCGGCGGCCAGCCGTATATTGGCAAATACTTAAATGAAGCGCTTGTCAATGCCGAGGATGAAGCCAAGGCCATGGGCGATGAGTATGTTTCCGTAGAACATCTGTTTCTGTCCATGCTGAAACATCCGAGCCCGTCGATGAAGCAGCTGTTTCGGGAGTACGGTATCGACAGAGAGCGTTTCTTAAAAGCCTTAAGTACGGTCCGTGGTAACCAGCGTGTGACCAGCGACAATCCGGAAGCTACGTATGATACCTTAAATAAATATGGCGAGGAGCTTGTGGAAAAAGCCCGTGCCCAGAAGCTTGATCCGGTCATCGGCCGTGATGCCGAGATCCGTAATATCATCCAGATCCTTTCCCGTAAGAGAAAGAATAACCCGGTACTGATCGGTGAACCCGGTGTCGGTAAGACGGCCGCTGTCGAGGGGCTGGCCCAGCGTATTGTCCGTGGTGATGTTCCGGAAGCACTGAAAGATAAAAAGATTTTTTCCCTCGATATGGGTGCCCATGTGGCCGGTGCCAAATATCGTGGTGAGTTTGAGGATCGTCTGAAAGCCGTCCTTGAGGATGTGAAAAACAGCAACGGTC
>JAHZHB010000074.1 GCA_019420465.1 Lachnospiraceae bacterium | reverse complement strand
GAAGAAGAAATTCGTAGATGAGCTTCACTGGATCGAAGAGAAAGAAATGCTGGATTTGGTTGCGATCGTATTCACTGGGTCAGACCCTATTAAGGGTACAGTGCGGAAAAGGGTATGTGGAGATGTGAAAGTCTTGCATACTTTTTTCTTGTGCGTTGAACATATATGATTTATTCTAAATAATAGTTAAGCAAATTTCAGTTTTTGAAACTGAGACATCGGGACTTTACAGGGAGGTTATTACATGAAGAAATTAGTATCAGTATCAATAAAAACGATTATCTTTTTTGTTGGTTGGGCAATATGTGTATCAGTTATACCTATACCGAATACAGCTAGTGCGGTAATCTGGAGATTTTGGGCAGAATTAATACCGCTTGTATCTATTATTGCGCTAACGCTTATCTTTTGGCTGATAGATAAAAGAAAGACACGCTTACATTTGACTGGAAAACTGGTTAATAATATCATATTAGGATGTGTAACAGGAGCAGTTTGGTTAGGCGTATCTGTTGGAATATTAGCTATAATAGGAGTTGTACATATAGATGGTAGAAATCAAATCTCTATGCTATGGTTGTGGATGATATCGGCTTTTCTCAATACTGTTATGCAAGAAATGTTGGTTCGTGGTTATTTATATCAGATGTTAAAAAGCAACTGCAATATAGGTATTGCTGTTATTGTATCTACTGGCTTATTTACATTTGCACATGGTGGTGCTTTTGAGGCGGGAATTCTTCCAGTGCTTAATGTCATAATAATGAGTCTTTTTGTGACGGCAGTTTTGGAATATACAGATTCCTTAATTGCTCCGATTGTAATTCATTTTTTATGGAATGGTGTTGGTGCAATTATTTTGGGAGGAGTATCTTTGGCAGAAGATTATCCACATTTATTTAACATGGTAATTAGTGGTAATTCAATTCTGTCTGGTGGTAGTTGTAAAATTGAAGGTAGCATAATTGTACTTCTTATGAATTTGATTTTTATGGTTGGATTTATAATGGCAAATAAGAAAAAGGGTAAAATATATAAATCCTAATTTACTTTGGAGAAGAGAATGAATAAAGGAAGTTGTAAGCAGGAAACAAGTCTGACACAACTTTGTGATAAAATTATTACCATATGTAAAAGATAAGAAAACGATAAGGAGAAAGAAAATAAATGATCTCTGTATTGGTTATAGAAGATGATACCCAGATTAGCCGTCTGATCGAGTCAACGCTGACCGCAGAAGGCTATCACTGTGAATGTGCACTTGATGGGCAGATCGGAGCTGACTGTATTGAGGAAAAAGTATATGATTTGATTCTTCTGGATTTGATGCTGCCCCAAATTAGCGGCTACGAACTGCTGGAATATATCGTAACTGTCGGAACACCGGTCATCATTATTTCTGCTATGGGACAGGTCAAAGACCGCATCCGGGGACTTCGTATGGGTGCGGATGATTATTTAAGTAAGCCGTTTCAGATTGGAGAGCTTTTGGCACGTGTAGAGACGGTACTTCGCCGTACAAAGCGGATACAGGATAAGCTTACGATAGATGATGTGACGCTTGATCCGGTATCCCGCCAGGTATTTAAAGATGGGCATCAGATCAATCTGACTGTGAAAGAATTTGATCTTCTGATGGAGTTGGTTGGGAACAAAAATGTGGCTTTGAGCCGTGCCAGACTGTACGAAGCAGTCTGGGAGGAAGAATACAGTGGTGAGACCAGAACGCTGGATTCTCATATCCAGCGTCTGCGTAAAAAACTGGATTGGAATGACCGGATTGTGACAGTATTTCGCATCGGATACCGGCTGGAGGTTCATCAGTGAAATTTTTCTATAAGATATTTTTAAGCATGCTGCTGGTGCTGACGGTATCTTTGGCAACCATAGAGTACCTGACGGTATCGTACAGTCTGGAGCATGCATTGCAGCGGGAAGAAAATACCGCACTCTCCCAACATCAGATGGCCAAATATTCGATCCAGACAGTGCTACTTGGCATTACGGACGATTACACAACGTCCAATATGGAAAATATCGCAAAATCGGCAGAAACGCCTCTTGGTGCTCAAAGTGGTTTGTTTTTTGCCAGTCAGAACAGCCAGTCAGGGAGAGATGAGACAGTGTATTATAATTCCTGTAAGATCAATCCTTCGGACAGAATACCGGCGACGGGAATACTGGAATACGAGATACGGGAAACAGAAAAAGACAGATATCTGCAGGTTAGAAGCAGTTTTACACTCGATACCAACAGCTTTGTGCTGGTTACAGAGAAAAATGTAAAAGAACTGTTTCAGGATGCGGATACACTGCGCAGGCGCTGTGAATTCTTTTACTGGTGCATTCTTGCTACCGGTTCATTTTTGGTGCTTGTGATTACCTTTACCTTAACAAAGCCATTGCACAGACTGCAAGGCACAACCCGGAGGTTTGCTAAAGGAGAGTATGATGTACGAGCAGAGATCAGTAGCCGGGACGAAATAGGGGATCTGTCAAAAACATTTAATTATATGGCAAAGACGATAGAAAGCAAGATGGAAGAGCTGAAGGATGCGGTCAGAAGATAGGAGGAGTTTACAGCAAACTTTGCCCATGAGCTGAAAACACCGATGACGTCAATCATAGGATATGCTGATACGTTGTATCAGAAGACTCTGCCACCGGAGGAAGTACATCAACTGGCCGGCATCATTATGAATGAGGGCATGCGTCTGGAGGCACTTTCCTTTAAGCTGATGGAGCTTGTTACGCTGTCACGATCTGATTTTCAGCTGGAAGAAGCCAGAATTGACGAGGTTATGGCGGATGCTGTGGAAACAATCCAAGCGACAGCAGAAAAAAGGAATGTCCGGGTGCAGATTCAGACAGAACCGGCCTGGGTACGTCTGGAATATGATCTCTTTAAGACACTTTTATTGAATCTGATGGATAATGCCTTAAAATCGGGTACGGACCAGATAAATATACAGGGAAGCTGTGAAAAAGAACAGTATATGATTTCCATTCGTGATTACGGACGGGGAATCCCGAAAGAAGATCTGCAAAAGATCACTGAGGCTTTTTATATGGTGGACAAATCACGCTCGCGGAAGGAACACGGCGCAGGTCTTGGCCTTGCACTGGCAGTAAAAATCGCAAAGCTGCATCATACAGAGCTTGTTTATGAGAGTGTGGCCGGACAGGGAACCTGTGTATCGTTTATGTTAGCAAAGGAGGCGGATGATGAAGAAGAGGAGGATTAAAGTACGGTATATCCTTCTTACCGTGACACTGGCGTTTTTGATTGCACTGACGGGAATGTTCGTCCCCAAGCTTCTTCTGAATACAAAGGCAAAGAAACTGGCAACTGCCACAGGGAGAATGGATAATGGAGATGTATCGCCATATACCTATACGATGGATACAAAGACCCGGATTGCCAGAGTAGAAAAGCTGGTAGAGCAGATATTTATAAGTGGTGTAGATATGTATATAAACGTACGTGATCCTCTTGACACGGAGCTTTCCTGCGAACAGGCTCAGAGGACGATAAAGAAATTTCTGATAGCATATGCGGATATGCTGGAAGAATACGGACTTTTGAGTACGGTGGAGCGTAATGATACGGACGCGCCGGTGTTCGGCTCAGGAAATGATGGGAATCTGCAGTATCAGGACAGGCTGATAGAAAGTGGGGACGCACAGTTGGAGAGAGACTGTACCTATATTCAGATGGAGCCCCCGGATTTTATGGTGTCGCCGGAGGATCAGCAATTGTCTGTATGGGTGGACTCGGGTTATATCTATGATCAGTTTGTGGAGATCACCATTGATGCTGTGACTGGGCTGCCCGTTACCGTACAGTTTGGCATAGCAGGTATAGAGCCTGATGAGACCTGGTGTGAAGCCACAGCAGCAGTGCTTGAAAAAGTATATGGAATAGATTTGAAGTTTGGAACACCCGAGATGTTGTATGAGCCTTATGCCGGAGACATGATGCGTCAGGCAGGAAAGATGGACTTTGAATATGCGTATGGTTTTTCTTGTGTAACGCAGGACAATGCGCTGCATATGGAGTATCAGTACTATAGCGAAGATACCGGGTATGCGAAAAGTAAAACCTCCCGAGATGTATATGGTGAAATATATATATGCTTTTACGGGGAATAGAGCTGTACATTTTATGGAGTCTGGTACGGCTCCACTGCGATTTGACAACTCAGACACAACTTTGCGACAGGATGGAGATAACCTCCTGCTATACTGTGGATATACGGTATAGCAGGAGGCATTTTTTATGAAAGAACCAATGACAGATGCAAGGAGAAAACAACTTTACAGGATAAAAAAACGAAAAAGAAGAAAACAATGTATAAGAGTCGCTCTTCGCATGGCAGTACTGTGTTTTCTGGTTCTGTTTGCTGTGCAGAAAACAGCAGATCTGCTTCGGGTGGATGACAGTGACAGGATGGAGGATGCAGAACAGTCATACAGTGGACAGGGAGGAAAGACACGGACAAATACGGAAAAAACATGGGGAGTATTCGGAAAAGCAGATGTGCTGACACAGGAAGACAAGCTGCATAGTATAGAAGAAAGTGATGAGTATCCTGACCAGCTTAAGGAATTGGCAGAAAAAAATAGTGAGACAATTGATTTTGTCTATGATTATCCGGAAATGAAGGATAAAAAGCAAACGATTGATTTGTCACAAGAAGCCAAAACCGATACAGTACCGCTTCTATTGCAGTGGGATGAACGCTGGGGGTATATGCCGTACAGTGGAGGTCTCCTCGGCTACACCGGCTGCGGACCGACGAATCTGGCAATGGTCGTTTTGTATCTGACCGGAGATAAAACGGTTACACCGGCATCTGTAGCAGAATATGCAGAGAGTGCCGGATACAGTGTGCCGGGATCAGGTAGCAGCTGGACACTGATTAGTGAAGGTTGTGAACATTATGGGATTCATGCTGAGGAAGTGCCGATGGATGAGGACAGAATAAAGGCAAAACTGGATGAGGGATGTCTGATCATCATCAATGTAGGACCCGGAGATTTTACAGATTCCGGCCATTTTATAACGATAATCGGATATGACAGGGACGGTTTTATCATCAATGACAGCAACAGTCGCACAAACAGTAAAAA
>JAHZHB010000073.1 GCA_019420465.1 Lachnospiraceae bacterium | reverse complement strand
GATATATCCCCCTTCCCTGCCAGTGGACTGTTTCAGCCAGATACCGCCGTTTTTCTGGTAGTGGGCGTTCGACAGATGAAAATTCTGTACCTGAGCATATGAAAATGGAATTTTTATGTGTAAAACATCGCTAAATAATTTATTTTGTCCAGATGGTTCTGACTCTGTCCATGGTGGAGGACATGCCCATGAGGAGGGCATCGGCGATTACAAGGGCGGTCATGGTTTCGGCGACGACGACGGCGCGGGGAACGATGATGGGGTCGTGGCGGCCTTTGATCTCGCAGGTGATGTTTTCACCGGCACGGTTGACGGTGTGCTGGCTGGAAGCTATGGACGGGGTCGGTTTGATCGCAGCACGGAAAGTGAGGCGGCTGCCGTCGGAAATACCGCCGAGGACACCTCCGGCATGGTTGGTGAGCTTTTCTACGTGACCATCAGGTGTCATATGGAAAGCATCGTTGTTGGTAGAACCGTTGGAGGTTGCCACAGCAAAGCCGTCACCGATCTCGAAACCTTTGACGGCACCGATGGAGCAGATGGCTTTGGCAAGGTTGGCATTTAATTTTTCAAAGACAGGATCTCCGAGGCCAACGGGGAGACCGTCCACGATGCATTCGATGATACCACCGGCGGAATCCTTCTGTTCCATACAGGTATTCAGATAGTCCTGCGCTTTTTTTGCAGCAGCGGCATCGGGCATATACAGAGTATTGTGAAAAATCTCTTCGGCATCAAATGTTTCGCACAAGACGGGACCGATTGCTTTGGTGTAGGCCTGTACCTGAATACCAAGTTCACCGAGCAGCTTTGCAGCGACAGCACCACCGGCGACACGGGCAATGGTCTCACGGCCGGAAGAGCGTCCGCCACCACGGTAGTCACGGAAACCGTACTTTTCGTCAAAGGTGTAATCTGCGTGTCCGGGCCGATAATAGGAAGCAATTTCAGAGTAATCCTGTGAGCGCTGGGTTTTATTGTATACAGCCATGGAAATCGGAGTACCTGTGGTACGGCCTTCGAAAACTCCGGAAAGAATCTCTACAGCATCATCCTCTTTACGTGGGGTGGAAAAACGGCTCTGGCCGGGTTTGCGGCGGTTCAGATACTGCTGAATGTCGGCTTCTGTCAGAGAAAGACCTGCCGGACAGCCGTCGACAACGACACCGACACCTTTGCCGTGGGATTCGCCCCAGGTCGTGATACGAAAGATATTGCCAAATGATGAGCCTGCCATATATATAGTCCTTTTGTAAGTGAAAATATCAGAAAACGCTACAATCCGTACCACTGACGGCAAAGCGGCAGATTTTCAGAATGTTTAAAACTTACATCCTTTCTTTAAATAAGAATGCATAGATCGTCTGCTCAAAAGTATACTGAAAACAGCAGAAAATGTAAAGCACACGCCAAAAAAATTGACAAAGGAACAGGTCAATCGTATAATATTTTTTGTTATGATAAAAATAATACAACAGTGTAAAAAAGTAAACGAGTGCATAAAATCTGCATAAGTCTATATGGAGGCCGTATGAAACTGTTAAATCGAATGGAGCGTAAATTCGGGCGCTATGCGATCCGCAATCTGACACTGTATATTATAGCTACGTATATTCTCGGCTATATCCTGGAGTTTGCCGGTGGCAACCTGACCGCATATCTGTATCTTGATCCGTACTATATCCTGCATGGACAGATCTGGCGTCTGGTCAGCTGGCTTCTGGTTCCGCCGTCCAGTCTGAATATTTTCACCGTGATCATGCTGTTTTTCTACTATTCTATCGGTACATCACTGGAGAATACATGGGGAACGTTCAGGTATAATGTGTATATTTTTGGCGGAATTTTCTGGACGATCATCGGGTCCTTTATCCTGTATGGTGTTTTGTGGATCATGTATGGACAGCCGGTGGCTTTCGGTATATTCGGGTCCGCCTTTTCTACGTATTATATCAGTCTTTCAATCTTCTTGGGGTTTGCCATGACCTATCCGGATATGCAGGTTATGCTGTATTTTATCATTCCGCTGAAGATCAAATATCTGGCATGGCTGGATCTGGCCTATCTTTTGTATGATATGGTAAAGGGAAGCTTTGCAACCCGTATCGTGATCGTCTGCTCCCTGATGAATGTGCTGATCTATTTCCTGATGACGAGAAATTACCGGCGCATCGATCCGCGGGAGATCCACAGAAAGCAGCAGTTTAAAAAGGCTGTCAACATGGGAAATGCATCCCGGCAGAATGCTTCCGGGGCACGGCATAAATGCGCGATCTGCGGACGGACAGAGTTGGATGATCCGACACTGGAGTTTCGCTACTGTTCCCGTTGTAAAGGAAATTATGAATACTGTCAGGATCATCTGTTTACGCATAAACATGTAGAGTAAGTGAAGTGTTACTGTTCGTTCAGAAGCTGAACGTTTGCTGTTTGGCTACATGAGAATATGCTTTAACATTAAATTGCTATAAAGGAAACCATGCGACCCATCAAAAGAGGAGAGAGTTATGAAAAAAGTACCATTTGTGACAAAAGAGAAGCTGGAAGAGATCATCCAGAGTGTACCGACACCGTTCCACATCTATGACGAAGCCGGTATCCGTAAGAACTGTGAAGCTATCAAAAAGGCGTTTGCCTGGAATCCGGGCTATAAAGAGTATTACGCTGTAAAAGCCTGCCCGAACCCGTTTCTGATCAATATCATGCGTGAGTATGGCTGCGGTTGTGACTGCTCCTCTCTGACAGAGCTGATGCTGTCCCAGGCGATCGGTGCTGTAGGAGACGATATTATGTTCTCCTCCAACGATACACCGGCAGAAGAATTCCAGTATGCAAGAAAGGTCAATGCGATCATCAATCTGGATGATATCACACATATTGATTTCCTGGAAAAAGTAACCGGAAGCCTGCCGAAAAAGATCAGCTGCCGTTACAATCCGGGCGGAGTGTTCAAAATGAGCAATGGCATCATGGACAATCCGGGAGATGCCAAATATGGTATGACCACAGAGCAGATTTTTGAAGCGTATCGTATCCTGAAAGAAAAAGGCTGTGAGGAGTTTGGTATGCATGCTTTCCTTGCCAGCAATACCGTGACTAATGAGTATTATCCGCAGCTGGCAAAGCAGCTGTTTGAGGTGGCTGTAGAGATCAAAGAAAAGACAGGCGTGAAGCTGTCCTTTATCAACCTGTCCGGTGGTGTGGGTATTCCGTACAAGCCGGATCAGGAGCCGAACGACATTCTGGCCATCGGCGAAGGCGTACGTAAGGTATACGAAGAGATCCTTGTACCGGCAGGTATGGGTGATGTCGCAATCTATACAGAGATGGGACGTTTTATGACAGGCCCTTATGGTGGTCTGGTTACCACAGCGATTCATGCAAAACATACACATAAAGAGTACATCGGTGTAGATGCCTGCGCAGCCAATCTGATGCGTCCGGCTATGTATGGTGCATATCATCACATTACCGTTATGGGTAAGGAAGATGCACCGTGCGATCATAAGTATGATGTGACAGGTTCTCTGTGTGAAAACAATGACAAGTTTGCAGTTGACCGTATGCTTCCGGAAATTGAGAATGGTGATGTACTGTTTATCCATGATACAGGTGCACATGGATTTTCCATGGGCTATAACTACAACGGCAGACTGCGGTCTGCAGAGGTGCTGCTGAAGGAAGATGGTGGTTTTGAGGTGATCAGAAGAGCGGAGACTCCGAGAGATTACTTTGCTACACTGGATCAGTTCCCGGTATTCGAGAAATTTTTCAGAGAAGTATAAAATAGAAGTGGTGAGCGGGGCTGTGGTGTCTGTCTGGCTGCTCACTTATCTGTGTATTTTGCGCTCCGCCTGCGCCGGTCCGAGCCTGAGGTCTCGGACTCTTGCTCGGTAAAGTCGCTTAAAATACACAGATAAGTGAGCAGCCAGACAGACACCACAGCCCCTTTTGCAGGTAGTGGAAGAATGGAGGAATGGTGACAGGATGAGTGGGAATGTGGATAAGCTTTGGGATATGATGGGGGAGTGTGTATTGTGTCCGAGGCGGTGTGGTGTGGACCGGCTGAGCGGGGAGAGAGGGTTTTGTGGTGGTACGGACCGGATCTCGGTGGCGAGGGCGGCACTGCATTTTTGGGAGGAGCCTTGTCTCTCTGGTAAAGAGGGGGCAGGGACGGTGTTTTTTACCGGGTGTAACCTTAAGTGTGTGTTCTGCCAGAATGCAAAGATCGCGGGTGGTGAGCATGGTGCTTTTATTACGGTAGAAAGACTTTCGGAGATCTTTCTGGAGCTGCAGGAAAAAGGAGCCAACAATATCGATCTCGTGACCCCGACACATGATATCGCAGGCATTGCCAGAGCACTTGTGCTGGCCAAAGACAAAGGACTGCATATTCCTATAGTCTACAATTGTGGCGGCTATGAAGAAACAGAAACCCTGCAGCTTCTGGAAGGCCTTGTGGATATCTGGATGCCGGATATGAAATACGCCGATCCCGTCCTGGCAGCCGATTTGTCAAAAGCAGGAGACTATCCATCAAAAGCAAAAGAAGCACTGGCTGAAATGGTCAGACAACAGCCGAAGGCCATCTTTGATACACACGGCATCCTGCAAAAAGGCGTCCTCGTCCGCCACCTCGTCCTGCCCGGTCACATAAAAAACAGCAAAGCAGTACTCTCATATCTGTGGGAAACCTACGCCGATACCATCTGGCTCAGCCTGATGAGCCAGTACACCCCCTTACGCAAATTCCCCACCCACCCCGAACTTGAACGCAGCGTAACCAGACGCGAATACGAAAAAACCGTATCCCACGCCCTCGACCTCGGATTCACCAACGTATACATCCAGGATGGCGGTGTAGATAAAGAAAGCTTCATCCCCGCCTTCGATCTCGAGGGCGTTCTGAAAGATGATTAACTGAAGAAAAAAGAGAGCTTGTGACGCTAATAGTTTTTAGCAGAAAATGAGAATAAGATGTAAAATGAATAGTTTTCTGCAGAAAATAGAATGGGTTATAAAGCAAATATCTTTCAGCAGAAAAGAGGATGGTTGTAAATCAAAGCATTATCAGCAGGAAAAAGGGCGGTGGTGTCCAGGGCAATCTCTCCCGGAAAATGATTCAAAGTGCGCCTTTAGCCAGAGTGAGATCCAGCGTTTACGCAGACTTATGCGCGAAGGCATTCCTGAGCGCATTAGTCGGAGTTAACGATTAGCTCAGTCTGGCGTTGCACTTATTTTCCGGGAGAGATTGCCCTGGACACCACCGCCCTTTTTCCTGCGTCCGTCATTCAATAAAAAAGCCCCCACTTCATAAAACATGAAGCAGGGGATTACACAAATTTTCAAAATCAGAACATCTGCACCGTTCTCTTAATGATATCATCCTGCAGAGACTTACTCAGCGTAGTAAACAGCGCACTGTATCCCGCAACACGCACAACCAGACTTCTGTACTTCTCCGGATGAACCTGCGCATCCAAAAGGGTTTCACGGCTTACAACATTGAACTGCATATGCATACCCTTATTCTCAAAGAACGTACGAACCAGCTCAACAAACTTCTCCAGACCCTCCTGACCTGCCAGAGCAGACGGATGGAACTTCTGGTTAAACAGTGTACCGTTAGAAGCAATCGCATGATCCAGACGGGATACAGAGTTAGCCGTAGCCGTCGGTCCCTGATTATCACGGCCCTGCATCGGTCCGACACCATCCGCTACCGGTGTATTGGCCAGACGACCATCCGGTGTAGCGCCCGTCTGGGCACCCAGCGGAACATTGGCAGATACCGGATACAGACCGGCCTGATACTGACCACCACGCGGGTTTTTATATTTCTCCAGCGGTTTCGTGTAGGTATAGGCAACATCACGGGCAAACAGATCGACATCCTCGATATCGTTGCCGTACTTCGGTACTTCTTTGATCATCTCAAGAATCTTGTCATAATGTGCCTTGTCAGCACTTTCGATGCTGGATTTGTATACCTGCTGACAGATACGGGAAGCATCAGCCACATCGACCGGATGACCCTTCTCCATCATTTCACGCATGATATTTTCCGTAACCTCTGTACACTTCTGTACGGAGAGACCATGACCAAAGTTATTGTCGAGCGCATCCTTGTACTCGGCCAGAGTCAGCTTGTGCTGTTCATAAACCAGCGTCTTGATCGCCATCAGAGAGTCAGCCACATTGGCGATACCAAAGCCCTGCGGACCGGTGAAATTGTAGATCGCACCGCCTTCCTGCAGAGATTTACCCTTGCCGATACAGTCATCGATCATACAGGACTGGAACGGCAGCGGACAGCGCTCAGCATGCGCTACGTCGATGCTGTTATCTGCATTGACGAGCAGCTTGATGAAATAGTTCATCTGCTCCTTGTAAGCATTATAGAAATCATCAAATGTCTTAAAATCAGAAATCTCACCTGTACGCGGACCTACCTGGTCGCCACCCTCCATACCATTGGAGAAGACCAGCTCGAGCGGACGGCACATATTGAAGAATGCAGCGTCATGCCAGCCATCGGTCTTGCCGTGAGCCTGCGGCTCTACACAGCCGATGATGTTGTAGGTACGGGCATCTGCGAGGGAAACACCGCGGCTCATCATGGCCGGGATGATCACTTCGTCATTATAGTAAGCCGGAAGTCCGGAACCGATACGTGTCAGCTTGGCTGCCTTGATCAGGAAAGCGTGCGGACTCTTGTTCCATACACGGACGGAGAAGGACGGCTGCGGCAGACGTACATGCATAGCGGCCTCGATACACATAAAGGAGAGGTCGTTGGTAGCGTCCATACCCTCGGCATCCTGTCCGCCTGCGATCAGGTTCTGGAACAGGGAATAACCGGCGAAGCCCTCTGCGGAAGCAGCGTCACGGCATTTGTTCAGGTCATTTAATTTAACCCAGATACAGTCCATATATTCCTGTGCCTGTTCACGGGTAACTTTACCGGCTTCGAAATCGGCTTTGAAATACGGATACATATACTGATCAAAACGTCCCGGGGAAATAGAATGTCCGCTGGACTCAGTCTGTAACAGCTCCTGAACGAACCAGAAGGACTGGCAGGCCTGATAGAAGCTCTGTGCCGGTTTTGCCGGTACCTGTGCGCAGTTTTCAGCGATCTGTAACAGCTCACGCTGTCTTACCGGATCAGTACATTCTTTGGCTTCTTTGAGAGCCAGAAGAGCGTAACGCTTAGCATACAGCATAGCGGCATCACAGCTGATCTTTATGGCTTCAAGGAATGTAGCTCGTTTCTGGTAATCGGCGTCTGTACAGTCGATCGCATCAAGAGCAGCCTGTGCTTTGGCCTTGATGCCTTCGAAACCGATGGCCAGTACTTCTTCGTATTTAACGGTAAAGTGACCGATACCATTGTAGAAGTAGTTGCCCGGTGTGAAGATGTTGTGCTTCATAGCCATCAGGGTTTCGTCTGTCATATAAGTGGTAGCCAGATCACTGGTGGTCTTGCCCTTCCAGTATTTGTATACCTCATGTAAGGTCTTTTTGGTCTCTTCGGAGATATAGAAGGGATCGGCTGTACGTGTAGCTACCGTGTCAAACTCGGCTTCCATCCACTCGAAAGAGTACTCCGGGAATACCTGGCATCCACGGGGAGCGATGGTATTGCTGCCGACGATAAGCTCATCCGGACGGATAACCATCGGAAGCTTTTCACAGATAGCGTAGAATGCTTTGGCACGGCGAAGAATGATCGGTTCGTCTTCGGTGGCCTTGTAGCTGTCCGTCAGGATCACAGCACGGTCAGCCTCGATCACCGGCATATTTTCGTACAGGTGGTCGATCAGACGCTGGATACGCGGACTTTTGGCGATTTCACCATCATAAAAGGTCTTCATATGTACCTCCATGTAAATAGTTTATTTTTGAAAAACAGGGCGCAGTACACCCTGAAAAACACTCTGTCTGTATTATAGTATAAATACGGGTAAATAGCAATTCGATATTTAAAAAAATGGTAAAAGAATTGTTAAAAAATAGAAGAAAAACAAGAAAAAACCAAATAAAAACCACAAAATACAACAGGATAAACAGAGAGAATCAAAACAAAACAGAAAAAAATCCTCTGTGACTGTCGGGCAGACACAGAGGACGAATATACGGGCTACAATGAGGAATGAAGCAGGTCATACAGGGTACTGACCGCACTCGAATCCTTGCTGCAGGCGTACGTGTATACCGGAACCCGGGCACAGAAATTCTGCAGTTGTATGGTGGCACTGGCGATGTCTGCCGGATGCCACGGACGCAGTACGATTTCCTGCCTGAGCTGGGAAAAGCTGTCGGAGACATCAAGAAGATGGCCGTGATTATGTACAGACTGGGACAGCAGTACAACTGCGGACACAGGAGCTTTGCAGGGCATACTGATACCGGAACTGCCGGACATAGGCCAGCCACAGGCATACCAGGTATCGTTTTCGGCAAAGAGCAGGGCACGGTCTCCATTGACGATCTGACTGCCCCGGATGTCCTGCCACAGATGGGCCTGCGTAGATTTTCCGGTGCCTGAGGGTGCAGCAAAGAGAATAGCCTGTCCCTGATCCAGAATAAAAGAAGAATGCAGGATCATATCACCGCGGGCGATCATGCGGTATTCCAGTGCAGACAGATAAAAAAGTGTCGCATTACCGGCCAGATAGTCTTTGAAATCCCTGAGATAGCAGATCGTATAGTGGTGATCTGTTTCTTCACGACAGGAGGCATAGATCTGTCCGTCAGGGAAAGTATAATACCAGACTTCCCGTCCATGATCCCTGTATACAGAAAAAAAACGGGTCCGGCGAAGCAGGGTATCGCCCTTTTGGTCAATCCGGTCAGCCAGCGTGACAGTATAGATAAAATCTGATGTGGCTGATTCTTTTTGGGTACAGAAAACGGACAGACGGTCATCCCAGGGGATATAGCTGTCTGCCAGAAATGTCACAGTCGTATGCCCGAGTTTAAGCTGCAGCTGCATCATGCACCTCCGAAAACATAAGATTAAGACCAGTATAGCCTTTTTTCGGAAATTTGACAAGCTGACATAATCCTGTCCGGACTTCATATATATTATGTACGAAAAAGATGTGGAGGTAGGAGTGAAAGGCAAAGAATGCGCCATGCTTGTCACGATCGGAATCCTTGTGCATGTCAATATCTGTCTGGAAAGCATCCATGCGACCGGATACAGTCCGCTTCCCGTGGTTGTAAAGGATAATGCTTCACAGGAAATCAGACAATGGGCAGATGCAAAAGATGCCAGGATCGTGTCACAAAAGGAAGGCAGTTACCGTCTGCGGGTGCGTGTGGAATTCAGAGGAGAACAGGATAAAGATGCCGCGAAACATGCCGCTTTTCTGATAAATGAAAAAAGCTGGATTGACGGCAAAGACGGATGGTTGTATTATCGGAATAAGCTTCAAAAAAATGAAACAGCCGATGCTGTCTGTAAGAATGGATATCTGGACAGGCAGGGGGCAAATGAAAATGTATATGCCACGCTTCTGTGTGAATGGCAGCCGGCAAATCAGACCGGTTAAAACACACTTCGTTCACATTTAAAACAAAACTGCATAACATTTTCCCTGTACTATGACAGCATAAAGAAACACAGGAGGTACATACAAATGAGCGATATGTATTATGGCTTTTCAGAAAATACAGATCCGGTAAACAACAGCTATTCACAGGAAACCAATCCGGGAGGAGATTATGAATCCCCATCCGGTGCACCTCATACACCCAAAAAGAAAAAAGGAGGTGGCGGTAAAAAAGTACTGAAGCTTGCCGGAAGCGGTGCAGTCTTCGGTCTGGCAGCCGGACTGGTGTTCTGGGGTGTTTCATCTGCCACAGTCTTTAACCATACTTCGGACAGCGCATCACAGCTGCCTTCCACATCTCTGGAGCAGCAGACAGATACGACTGCATCTTCCACAGTGGAAAGTGATACTGCCGCACAGACGGATACTGCGGACAGTACAGCCTTAGCAAACACTGCAGCGGCTGCAAGTGCTGTGACACAGATCGCCAAAGAATGCAAGCCGTCTGTTGTAGCGATCACAACGACTTCCATTGAAGAGGTGCAGAGCTTTTTCGGTACACAGAGTTATCAGGCACAGGGTGCCGGCAGTGGCATTATCGTAGCACAGAACGATGATGAGCTTCTGATCGCTACAAACAATCACGTAGTAAGTGGAGCACAGACCCTCTCGGTATGTTTCAATGATAATAAAGATGAAGTATACGAGGGTGTGATCAAAGGTACAGATGCCAATAACGATCTGGCTGTAGTTGCCGTAAAACTTTCTGATCTGAGTGACGAAACAAAGAACTCGATCAAGGTAGCTTCCCTGGGAGATTCAGATACACTGGAAGTCGGTGAGCAGATCGTAGCTATCGGTAATGCACTGGGATATGGACAGTCTGTAACTACAGGTATCGTCAGTGCACTGGATCGTGAAGTAACGATCGACAATACAACTTCTTCCCTGATCCAGGTAGATGCAGCGATCAACCCTGGTAACAGTGGCGGCGCCCTGTTTGATATGAACGGCAATCTGGTAGGTATCAACTCCGCCAAATATGCTTCCGAAGAGGTCGAGGGTATGGGTTATGCGATCCCGATCACAAAGGCCAAAGATATTCTGGATGATCTGATGAGCCGTCAGACCAGAACAAAAGTCGAAGAGAGTAAGAGAGGTTATCTGGGTATCAGTTGTCTGGATGTGTCTGCAGATGCTTCCCAGATGTATAATTTGCCTTCCGGCGTATATGTTAAAGAGGTCGGCAAAGGTGGTGCCGCAGAGGCTGCCGGTATCAAGGCCGGAGATATCATTACCAAGTTTGACGGACTGAGCGTGACCAGCAAGGAAACACTGGTCAGCACACTGGAAAATTATGCAGCTGGTGAGACCGTGGATGTTGTGATCGAAAGAGCCAGCGAAGATGGCTACAAAGAAATGACCCTGCAGGTAACACTGGACAAACAGGTGATGTCTTCGGGTTCGTCCACACAGAACGGTCAGAATGATCAGAACAGCCAGAACGATCAGAACAGCCAGAACGATCAGAACCAGCAGGATGGCAGTGATTCCGGTGAACAGGATATTCAGAGCAGTCTGGGGGATCTGTTCGGATTCAAGCGCCAGAGATAAGCGTGGGGCATTCAGAAATACAGAAGAACAAGTAACAGCAGCTTTTAAAAGCCGCTGTCTGGAGATACAGCCAGACAGCGGCTTTTTGGTGGATTCCGACTGTAAAAAGCTGTCGGTGACAGGTTCCGCAGGTCCTGCATACAACGATGATTTGAACGGCAGAGCGTTTTTTTTCCCGAGACAGAAATGTCTTGTGGAATCCACGAAAAAAGTTAAGAAAAAACTAAGAAAATTAGTGCCTTTTTCGCAAAAGAATCATGTATAATGAAAAATGCGTTGCCATGCACTTTTACATGGCTTCAGAATGAAAAAACAGATAACACAGTATATAGATCAGAGGGGTAATACAGGGGGAAATCCAATTGAGAAAAAAGAAGAAAGACAATACCTATGGTTCCGGGCTGGAAAAAGAGCTGGACTCGATTCTGGGAACAGATGTAAAGATAGATGAACCACAACCTTCCAGAAAGAAAAAGAAAACTGTCAGAAAGAAAAACGGGCAGAAGACTATAGCCATCGTGGCTGGTGTGACATCGGTGATCCTGGTGGTGGCGGTAGCCGGTTTCGGCGTATATTTATATGAGGCGCAGACGTACAAAACAGAATTCTTTCCGGGTACAACGATCAATTCGATCGACTGCAGCAACAAGACGGTAGAAGAAATAGAAGCTATTATCAAAGATAACGTGGAAAAATATGCCCTGACGGTAAACTTCAGGGAGGGTGAGACACTTGAAATTGATGGCAGCGACATTGACTATACTTATCAGAACGGCAGTGATATTCAGGAGCTTCTGGCTGCACAGAATATCATGGACTGGTATGCACAGTCCAAACAGACCCGTGAGTATACGGTAGACAATGCCACAACGTTTGACAAGACCAAGGTAACCGATATCCTTGACAGTGCCACAGAGCTTGATCCGATCCATCAGACAGCCCCGGAGGATGCCTATATGGAATTTTCCGACGGTAAATTTACGATCGTAGCAGAAAAGGAAGGAAACAAGCTCGATGCCGATACACTGACAAATGCGGTGATCGATGCTATCAGCGAGGGAGATACAGAGCTGAACGTGGAAGAAACCGGTGCATATGTCAAGCCGGCAGTGACTTCCGATGATACAGAACTGGTTGCACAGGTGGAAAATCTGAACAAGTATATCGGTGCAAGCATCACCTACAAGCTGCCGCAGGGCGAAAAAGTCCTCAACGGTGAGACGATGATCGACTGGCTGGACAAGGATGAAAACGGTAATTACACAAAGGACGATGACACCTTTACAAAGAAGATCAAAGAGTATGTCGCCGAGCTGGCAAAGGAAACGGATACACTGGGCTCCACAGCAAGCTTTAAGAGTACGTACGGTACAGTTGTCAAAGTTAAGACCGTAGATACCGGATGGAAGATCGATCAGGCAGCCGAGATCAAAGCACTGACGGCCAACATCGAGGCCGGTGACACCGTAGAGCGTGAGCCGGAATACAAGAGCAAGATGGCTACGACAGAGAACGGTGGTTTTGGTGATACCTATATCGAGGCAGATCTGACCTCACAGCATGTTTATTTTTACAAAGATGGCAAGGTCGTATGGCAGAGTGACTGTGTTTCCGGTAAGATGACAAAAGACCGTTATACACCGAGCGGTGTGTATCTGCTGGATTATAAGACAAAGGACCGTGATCTGAAGGGCGAAAAGCTGCCAAACGGCGAATATTCCTATGTGTCCCATGTCAATTACTGGATGCCGTTCTATGGTGGATACGGTTTCCATGATGCCACATGGAGAGGCAAGTTCGGCGGTACGATCTACAATTACAGCGGCTCTCATGGCTGTATCAACCTGCCAAAGAGCAAGGCTGCCTCTTTGTATGATCTGATCGACAAGGAAGTGCCGATCGTGATCTTCTACAGAACAGATGTGACACTGCGTCCGGCAGAACCGAAAAAGACGGACGATGGAGAAGGCTCATCCAAGAAAGATGAGTCGAGTTCCAAGAAAGATGAATCTTCATCGGAGGATAAGGAGGAATCTTCATCCAAGAAGGATGAATCTTCCAGCAAAAAGAACGAGTCAAGTTCCAAGAAAGAGGAGTCAAGCTCCAAGAAGGAGGAGTCAAGCTCCAAGAAGGAGGAGTCTTCCAGCAAGAAAGAAGAATCAAGTTCCAAGAAAGAGGAGTCCTCTTCAACTGCACCGGAGCCGACACCGGCACCGACACCGGATGCACCGCAGGCTACAGGAGAAGCCACAGAATAAGCTGTAAGGAAAACACATAATGAAAAAGATATTTTTTACCGATCTGGATGGTACACTGTTAAACAGCAAAAAGGAGATCACTCCCGAAAATAAGGCAGCGATCGAAAAAGCCCGCATGCAAGGCCACAGTATCGTATTGGCTACCGGAAGGTCTACTGTAAACATGCTTTTACAGGTCAGACGTCTGGGACTTGATGTGCCTGGATGCTATGCCATCACATTTAACGGCAGCTGTGTGATCCGTTGCGATACAGGCGAGGTGATTCTCTGGAAGAACCTTGACAAAGATACGGTGCAGTATCTGTTTGATGAGACCCGAAAATGGCAGATCCACTGTCAGGCTTACAGCCGGACAGAGACGATCGCTGAAAAAGAGACACCGGAGCTGATCCGGTATGATCGCAACAATGGCGGACATTCCCGTCTGGTAAAGGATGTGCCTCAGGCATTGACAGAAGATCCGCCAAAGGTTCTTCTGGCTGATCTGCATGACCGTGAAAAGCTGGAACGCTTTCAGAAAGAACATGCAGAAACACTTGCCGGGCGCGCGGATTCGTTTTTCTCGTGTAAAGAGTATCTGGAGTATGTACCTGCCGGTGTGAGCAAGGGCTCTGCGATCCGCTGGCTGTGTGAATATCTGCATGCAGATCTGTCACAGACCGTAGCTGCAGGAGATGCGGCAAATGATATCAGTATGCTGCAGACCGCAGCTGTGGGTGCTGCCATGTGTAACGGAGAAGCTGCAGTAAAAGCCTGTGCTGATTATGTGACGCAGCACGACAATGAGCACAGTGGTGTGGCTGAGATCATAGAAAAATTTGTATTGGAACAGTAACGAAAAGCCGGTTTACCGGCAGATAGCTGACGGACATAAAAGGGCGGCAGAGAAAGCTGCTCTTTTACTGTTCACAGGCATATTCATGGAATCTTCATGGTAAGCCGGTTGCTTTTTCCAGAAAACTATGGCATGATGAGAAAGGTGAATTATGTTAGATAAAATAGTAGCTCCCCTGCTTTTGTGGTATGACAGATATCACCGGGATCTTCCCTGGAGATCCGGGAAAAATCCATATCATATCTGGATTTCAGAAATCATGCTGCAACAGACGAGAGTGGAAGCCGTACGGCCGTATTTTGACCGGTTTATTTCCGCCCTGCCTACTGTGCATGATCTGGCTGTATGTCCGGAGGATCGGCTGTTAAAGCTCTGGGAGGGGCTTGGCTATTATAACCGGGCCAGAAACTTAAAAAAAGCAGCGCAACAGATAGAAGAGCGCTACGAGGGCAGCCTGCCCGCAGATTATGAGGCACTTTTGGGTCTCAGCGGGATCGGGGCCTACACAGCAGGTGCCATAGCATCAATCGCCTGGGATATTCCGGTTCCGGCAGTAGATGGCAATGTCCTTAGAATCTGGGCCAGGATTACCGCATGTGAGGAAGATATACTGAAAGACAGCGTCAGAAAAAGAGCACAGCAGGAGCTTCTTTATGTGATGCCAGAGCACCGGAGCGGTGATCTGAATCAGGCATTTATGGATCTGGGTTCTGCCATCTGTCTGCCAAAAGGACAGATCGACTGTGCATCGTGTCCGCTTAATTTTACCTGTGAGGCAGCCAAAAGAGGACTCACAGATATTCTTCCGGTCCGTAAAAAACCAAAAGAGCGCCGTATAGAAGAACGTACAGTGCTGATTATCCGCGATGGCGAAAGGATCGCTTTACATAAGCGACCAAATAAAGGCCTGCTGGCCGGTCTGTATGAGCTGCCGGGGATTGATCATTATGCTGACGAAAAGGAGATACTGAGTTATGTACAGGAAAAGCATCTGTTTCCTCTGTACATAGAACCGCTCGAAGATGCAAAACACATATTTTCACATGTGGAATGGCGGATGAAAGGGTATCTGATCCGGGTGGCATCGCTGGAGGAAACATCGCAGAGTGGCTGGCTGTTTGCAGATACAGCTACCGTTGAAGAAAAATATCCGTTGCCGTCAGCTTTTCGTGCCTACACATCCTTTATACATATACGTCTGGGTGTGTCGAAAGATCAGACAGATATGCAGTAAAATAAACAGAATACTGTAAAACTTAACAGGAAAACAGGAGGTTTTTATGAAATTACTTACCGTAGCAGTCCCCTGCTATAATTCAGAAAGCTATATGGAACACTGTGTGGAAAGTCTGCTTCCGGGTGGTGAGGAAGTGGAGATCATTCTCGTAGATGACGGTTCAAAGGACAACACAGCTGTAATCGCAGACCGTCTGGCTGCAGAACATCCGGGCATCGTCAAAGTCATCCATAAGGAAAACGGTGGTCATGGTTCCGGGGTCAATGCCGGTATTGCGCATGCGACCGGTCTGTACTACAAGGTCGTAGACAGCGATGACTGGGTGGACAAAGAAGCCTATCCGAAGCTTCTGGCAAAGCTGCGTGAGTTTGCAGCTATGGATGAAAAGCCGGATGCTGTTATCAGCAATTATATTTATGATAAAGAAGGCGCAAAGCACAAAAAAGTCATGAAATATACCGGAAGTCTTCCCCAGGACCGTATCTTTGGATGGGAAGATGTGAAAAATATGGGGCTGGGTCACTACATCCTGATGCATTCCCTGATGTATCGTACACAGGTGCTTCGTGACTGTGGATTACATCTGCCGGAGCATACCTTCTACGTGGACAATCTGTTTGCTTTTGTGCCGTTCCCGTATGTTAAGAAAATGTACTACATGAATGTGGATTTCTATCATTACTTTATCGGCAGAAGTGATCAGTCTGTCAACGAAACCGTCATGATATCCCGTATCGATCAGCAGATCCGTGTCAACAAGCTGATGATCGACTGTATGGCCGAGCAGAGCCACGAGCATACCAAGCTTCGCAAATACATGCTGAACTATCTGAGTATCGTGACAACAGTTACCTCCATCCTGCTGATCCGTATGGATAGCAAAGAGGCTGATGCCATGAAGGATGAACTCTGGAAATATATGAAGAAAAAGGATCCGCTGACCTACACAACACTGCGCCGTGGTATCCTCGGCATAGCGATGAACATGCGCTCCAAAGTCGGACGTAAAATCGCTGTGGCAGGGTACAAGATTTCACAGAAGATTTACGGATTTAACTAAAACATTTTACTTTTTACAGGAGAACAGTGTATCGGCTGCAGTTTACAGGTTATATGTAAGCTGCAGCCGATACGCTGAGGTAAAACAAATGGAACGAAATATAGACATCAACGAAATCTCCGACGGCCGCACCTACCGCGACAACGATATGGTCAGAGCCGACTGCGGCGGCTGTAAGGGCTGCTCCATGTGCTGTGAAGACATGGTCGATACCATCATCCTGGATCCGCTGGATATCTACCGTCTGACAACCGCTCTGGATACCACCTTCGAAGCCATGATCGGTACACACGTAGAACTCGACATCTACGATGGCCTGATCCTGCCGCATCTGAAAAAAAGTGACAAAACCGGCGGATGTCCCTTCCTGGATGCAGACAGACGCTGCAGCGTGCATGTCCACAGACCCGGCTTTTGCCGCATCTTTCCACTGGGCCGCTACTATCAGGATGGAGATTTTACCTACATCCTGCAGGTACACGAATGTCCGCGTCCAAAGACAAAGATCCGTGTTCGCAAATGGGTAGATATACCCGACTCCGATAAAAACCGCACCTTTATCAACCAGTGGCACGACCTTCAGAAAGAAATGCAGATAAAGCTGTCTCAGTGCGAAGAGGTTTTGCAGAAAAATCTGACCCTGCAGTTTTTAAAGATCTTTTATCTGACACCGTATACCAAAGAGGACTTTTACGCACAGTTTGCATCGAGATATCGCACAATGCGCTCGATTTTACAGTAAAATCTACCAGATAGCTTGAAAATTCTTTGTGAAAACTGTAAAAAAACAGGAAAAACCAAAACTGAAAAGTTAACGGTTGACAGCCAAAAAAACAGATGGTATGATACCGCACATAAAGCAAAGGCGCTATGGGAGATCCCCCGTAGCGCCTTTTTTGTTTTATAACAGAGAGTAAGACGTTATAAAACAAAACTGCGGAAAGAGGAGGAAAATATTATGACTGAAGAAATTATGAATGCCATAAGTGGTCAGACTTTTGGCGTGTGGTTCCTGATCGGTGCCGCACTGGTATTCTGGATGCAGGCAGGATTTGCCATGGTAGAGACGGGCTTTACCAGAGCGAAGAATGCCGGTAACATCCTGATGAAAAACCTGATGGACTTCTGTATCGGTACCGTTGTTTTTATCCTGATCGGCTTTGGCCTGCTGCTTGGTGAAGATATGATGGGCATCATCGGAAAACCCGGATTTGATATCTTTACAAACTATGCAAATTTTGACTGGTCAAACTTCGTATTCAACCTGGTATTCTGTGCGACTACAGCAACGATCGTATCCGGTGCCATGGCTGAAAGAACAAAATTCCTTTCCTACTGTATTTATTCCGGTATCATCTCCGCTCTGATCTATCCGATCGAAGCACACTGGATCTGGGGCGGAGGCTGGTTATCACAGCTTGGTTTTCACGATTTCGCCGGTTCCTGTGCGATCCATATGGTTGGTGGCATCAGTGCTCTGATCGGTGCAGCCCTTTTAGGACCGCGTATCGGTAAATTCACAAAAGATAAGAGTGGAAAGATCACAAACGTCAATGCCTTCCCAGGACACAACCTCCCGATTGGCTGTCTGGGTGTATTTATCCTGTGGCTTGGCTGGTATGGATTTAACGGTGCGGCAGCCACAAGCGTTGAACAGCTCGGTTCTATTTTCGTAACAACAACGGTTGCTCCGGCAATTGCCACTGTTGTATGTATGATCTTTACCTGGATCAAATATGGTAAACCTGATGTTTCCATGTGTCTGAATGCTTCACTGGCAGGTCTGGTTGGTATCACAGCCGGATGTGACGTTATGGACTGTGCAGGTGCTATCGGTGTTGGTATTGTATCCGGTCTTCTGGTAGTCTTTGGTGTATGGTTCCTCGATTATGTGATCCGTGTGGATGACCCGGTAGGTGCTGTTGCCGTACATTGCTTAAACGGTATCTGGGGTACACTGGCTGTCGGTCTTTTTGCCACAACAAGTGCACCGGGTAACGATACCTTTACCGGTCTGTTCTATGGCGGCGGATTTGCTCTTTTAGGCAAACAGCTGATCGGCTTTATCAGTGTAGCTGCATGGACGGCCGTTACGATTACGATCGCTTTCCTTGTGATCCGTGCAACAGTAGGTCTTCGTGTTTCCGAAGAAGAGGAGATCGAAGGTCTGGATCCGACAGAACATGGTCTGGCTTCCGCTTACAGCGGCTTCTCCCTGATGGATGTTTCCAACTCCATGATTATGGATGTCAATGAAAATACACAGCTTGGCAATGATACGTATGAAGAGGCAACCGAGTATGAGAAGAAGAAAGCTGTTCCGGTAATGACAGCACCGGATGTCAATCCGACAGGTATGTATAAAGTTGTCATCATTACAAAACTGACACGCTACGATAAGATTCGCAAGGCTATGAATGAGATCGGTGTAACCGGTATGACCGTTACACAGGTTATGGGCTGTGGTATCCAGAAAGGCTCCGGTGAGAAGTATCGTGGTACAGAAGTAGATGCCACACTGCTTCCGAAGGTTAAGATCGAGGTCGTTATCGGAAATCTGCCGCTTGAGACGGTGATCGAGGCTGCCAAGAAAACACTGTATACCGGTCATATCGGTGATGGTAAGATCTTTGTATACAATGTGGACAGAGTTGTTAAGGTTCGTACAGGTGAAACTGACCTGGCAGCTCTGGCAGATGTTGAATAAGGCGTTATCGAATTATTTCGTTCCCCCTTTTTGTTACTCTGCAGATTAAAATAAGAAGAAACAGTTTGCAGAGGATTGTTACGCAGGAGAATCCCGGCTGGCTTGCCAGTCCGGGATTCTTCGTGTTATACTCAGATAAACAAAAACGGCTGAAAGCAAAGAAAGCAGGGAAAAGCTTTGCAGACGGAAACCGCGATAAAAGACTGTACTACAGAGTGATATCATATAAACAGAAAGACACTGTTTTTGTGGAAAAAGATAAAGTGAGGGAGATGTACTGTGGATAAAAAAGAACTGGCACTGGAGGTTATCAAACGTTTAAAAAAGGAATATCCGCTGGCAGACTGTACGCTGGATTATGAGCATGCCTGGCAGCTTCTGGTGGAAGTGCGGCTGGCAGCGCAGTGTACGGATGCCAGGGTAAATGTCGTTGTCAAAGATCTTTTTGAAAAATATCCGAGCGTTGAGGCACTGGCAAAGGCAGAGCCGGAGGAGATCGAGGCTATCGTGCGTCCCTGCGGTCTGGGCAAGAGCAAAGCCAGAGATATCAGTGCCTGTATGCGGATCCTGTGGCTGGAATACGGCGGCAAGGTGCCGGATGACTTTGATGCTTTACTGAAACTGCCGGGGGTAGGCAGAAAAAGTGCGAATCTGATCATGGGAGATGTCTTTGGCAAACCGGCGATCGTTACCGATACGCACTGCATCCGTCTGTCAAACCGTATCGGTCTTGTAGACAATATCAAAGATCCGCGCCGTGTGGAGATGGCACTGTGGAAGATCGTGCCGCCTGAAGAAGGAAGTGATCTGTGTCACCGGCTGGTATATCACGGAAGAGAGGTCTGTACTGCCAGAACAGCACCATACTGTGAGCAGTGCTGTCTGAAGGATATCTGCCGTACCTATAATACAGCAGAATAAATGATTCAGGAGTGAGCAGCCATACTTTTGCGAAGCAAAGTTCTCATGAGGGCTGCTCATACTGCAGCTTACAGGATTCTGTGCGTGTGGCCTGAATTGTAACTGGTAAAGCGGCCTGAATCTATGTATAATAAGATGAGGATCAAACTGGCGGCAGAAAATATCGTCAGACAGGAAACAGCAGGAGAAGAAAGGAACAAACAGACCGTATGGAATTTGTCTATGCACCGATGGAGGGCATTACGGGATACGTTTTCCGTAATGTCCGCAGTCGTTTTTACCCGGATGTGACGACGTATTATACGCCGTTTATCTCGCCGGATGAGCACAGCTTTTGCGGGCGGCGGGAATATCAGGATATTCTTCCGGAACATAATGAGGGGATTCATCTGATCCCGCAGATCATGGCAAATAAAAGTGAGTATTTTATCCGCTGTGCGAAAGAACTGGAAAAGATGGGATACACAGAGGTAAACCTGAATCTTGGCTGTCCATCCGGTACGGTTTTTTCCAAGCATAAAGGTTCCGGGATGCTGGCATATCCGGAAGAAATGGAAAGATTTCTGGATGATATTTTTTCAGCACTGACGATCCCTGTATCGGTAAAGACCCGGATCGGCGTAGCAGATCCGGATGAATTTTATACGCTTTTGGAGATTTATAATAAATTTCCGATCAAAGAGCTGATCATACATCCCAGGGTACGGACGGAATTTTACAAGAAGGTACCGCATCTGGATATGTATGAATATGCCATCCGGGAGAGCAAAAATCCATTATGCTATAACGGTAATATCTTTTCGCTGAGCGGATATCAGCAGTTTATGAACCGTTTTCCGGATACAGAGAAGATGATGCTTGGCCGTGGCCTTTTGGCCAATCAGGGACTGATCGGAGAAATCAGAGGTGAAGGGGCAGAAGATGGTGTGCGTATGAAAGCGTTTCTGGATGAACTTTTTATCGCATACGAGAAAAACTGTCCGGGCGAAAAGCCACTCTTGTTTAAGCTGAAAGAACAGTGGTACTATATGGCATCGCTGTTTCCAGATCATCAGCGTCTGATCAAAAAGATCCGTAAAGCCCAGCATAAAGAGGAGTATCGCGTTGCTGTGGACCGCCTGTTTGCAGAGGCAACGCCGGAGACAACGTTTGGTTTTTATTTTGCATGAGCGCAGATGATCCGTCGGGATCATCGTGCGGGGGAGTTTACAGGGGATTATGAAAAAAAACAGAAAAAATCATATACAGATGGCAGTGCTTCTGGTACTGGCTGTCACAGCCTTTGGCGGGGAAAAGACGGAAGCTTCCGTGCTGGCAGTGCAGGAGATCCACAACGCAGGACAGCTGGCCAGAGAGGTCAGTAAAAACTGGAAGGACGAGTATGCTGCTGAGACGGTGATCGATACAGCCAGCGGTACGGTCAGTCAGAATGGAGAAACCGTAGAGTTTTCCGATGCTTTTGAAGTTGAAGAGGGAGAGGCAGAGCCCAATCTCTATTCTTCCTATGCAGTGAAATCCTACTTTGAAGATCATCCGGCAGAAGTCAGCAAGGTAAAGGGCAGTGAGATCACTGTAGTAAATCCGTATCAGGCCAGACAGATCATCGTGTACAGTACGTCACTTTCTGACAGCTGTGGTGCGAGTGAGGTACTGCATTATGAAAAGGCAGAGACCTATTACCTGCGCTATGAGACGGAAGAAGAGACTAAAGAGGCATACGAAAAGCTTCGCAGACGATATGGGGACAGCTGTATTCTGGATGAGGTGATCCAGGCGGATGACAGCCTTCTGACGGTGTCTGACGGACGGAGTGTGACATGGGGAACCTCGTATATGGGACTTTCGGAGCTGAAGTTTTCACCGGAGGTTGCAACATTAAACAGTCATGCTACCGTGGCAGTGATCGATACAGGGATCAACCGTTTTCACAGTCTTTTTGCAGGACGGACGATATCTTCTGCCAGTCGGAATTTTGTGGATAATTCATCGGATATTTCGGATGTCACGGGACATGGTACACATGTGGCAGGTATCATAGCAGATGCCACACCGGCGCAGGTGGATCTGATGATCCTCAGAGTATATGACAGTAATGGAAATTCGCTGTCGTCCATAGTGCAGGCCGCGCTTTTGTATGCGGTGGAAAAAGGTGCAGATGTTATCAATATCAGTCTGGGTCAGAACGATTATAACAGCTCCAGTCAGGACTGGCTGGCCGGTGGTATAGATGCCGCCTGGGATAAAGGAATCCCGATCGTATGTGCCGCGGGGAACAGCCGCAAAAACGTCAGCAGCTGCTATCCGGCATGTAATGAAAAAACGATAGCTGTATCGGCCATCGACAAAAACGGACAGTTTGCCTCGAGCTTTAACCGTACGGAAGGCTCCAACTATGGCAGTGGTATAGACTTTGCTGCACCTGGTGTGGGTATCGACAGTGCGTCCAGCAGAAACAACTATGAGCTGGATGCCAAGAGCGGTACATCTATGGCAGCACCGTATGTCTGTGCGGCAGCGGCGTATGTGAAGCTGGCTCTGCCACAGGCCTCGGTGACGCAGGTGGAAAATATCCTTAAAAGCTATGCAAAAGATTATGGTGCTCCGGGAAAGGATCCCTACTATGGCTATGGTGTGATCAATCTGGCGCAGCTTAAGATCGATCTGACCGGCAATGCGATACTGTCCCTGCAGCAGTCCTCCATGATCTATCAGGGGGCACCCTGCATGCCGGGGATCACATTGAGCGGTATCCCTTCGGCACAGTACAGTGTTTCCTACAGCGGTAACAACGGGCCGGGTACAGGGACAGTAGCTGTCAGCGGCAGGGGACTGTATACGGGAACTCTGAATGCTTCGTTTACGATCGGGATGCAGACACCGATACTGACCGGGGTAGAAAATACCGGAAGTGGTATCATGGTGAGCTGGGAGGATGTCCCCGGTGCACAAAACTACAGTATCTACCGGAAAAAGAATAAAGGAGCATGGACTCCGGTAAAAACAGTTTCGGCAAACGTGCTGTCATGGACAGATACAAAGCCGGCTGCGGATAACAGCGTCTACAGCTACCGTGTAAAAGCCATCGCCGGAACCGTGAATACACCGTACAGCGCAGAGGCTTCTACAGCCCGTGTAAAGGCCGCTTCCCTGAAAAGTGTGAGTCTCACTAAAAAAGGTATCACATTGAAATGGAAAAAGGTATCCGGCGTAAGAGGGTATTATATCTACCGCAGGACTGATGAACAGAATACATGGAAATATCTGAAAAAGATCAGTTCAGCCAGGACGGTAAGCTATACAGATACCCATGCGATCACCGGAGCGCGCTGTTATTATCAGGTGAGACCGTATCGTGTGGTCTCTAAAAAGACATATACCGGCGGCGCTGCCAATACAAAGAGTATCATATATCTGAAAACGATGACCGCAGTGTCGGTAAAAAATCCTGGCGGCCGCCGACTGCAGGTGTTCTGGAAAGCTGCCCCAAAGGCCGGCGGATATGAAGTCCGTTATTCGGTAAAGAAGAACATGAAATCCTCCCGTACGCTGCGCATCACCTCTCCGGAGAAATTTGGCTGTGTGATCAGCGGACTGAAAAAGAACAAAACGTATTATGTACAGGTGCGTGCTGTCCGGCAGGTCGATGGCATGCTGGGCTATTCGGGATGGAGCAGGGCCAAAAGTGTACGCGTCCGCAAATAAATGTGTCTAGTTCTTTTGGCGGAGCAGTGTACGGTCATCAAACCAGGAAATGGAACCGCCGGCAAAGGAAGGACGGGGCTGGTAGAGAGACCCCCGGCCAATGCGGGCGGTTTCTTTGTTAACATACATATCGATAATTGGTTCAGTGGAGCAGTTTTGAGTGATAGTCTGTACAGCGAAGGTGAGCGTCTGTGTCTGCATAATGGATCTCCTTTGTTTTTTTCTGTTGCCAGTATAAGATAATAAAAGTCCAATAAAACGGACTGAAATAGAAAAAGAGGAAAAAATATGACCTTAGAAGAAGTAAGAAAAAATATTGACCGTGTGGATGGTCAGATCAGAGAACTGTTTGTGGAACGCATGGGGCTGGCAGAGCAGGTAGCCCGGATCAAGGCAGAGACTGAGGATGCCATATACAAGCCGGAGCGGGAAGCAGTGATCCTGGAAAAACAGTCCAAAGGGATGGATCCGCATCTGGTCAAGGAGTATAAGGCTCTGGTAAAACGTGTGATGGAGGTCAGCCGCAAGTACCAGTACGGCAGAACTCTGGAGCTTCGGAACTGTTTTCCGTTTACGTATGAGACTGAGGAAATAAATCCATCTGTCGTGGCCATGTGCGCAGAAGAAGTCTATATAGGTACTGCATATCCCAGAGAAAACATTCGTGTGGCAGGTTCGTACAAGGAGATCAGTACCATGCTGGAAAACGGCAGTGCGGATGCCGGTGCAGGTATCGTAGAAGAGGTGGGCAGGGGCGTATCGGATGAATTAAACGGTATGCTGGCCGCACATCATATGTATATCAACCGCTGTTGCATTGCAGAAGACAGGGGAGAAAAGAAAAAAGTCGTAGAATTTTCCCGTCATCTGGTGGTGACAGAAAAGCACAATCGCCTGAAGCTGGTCTTTATCTGCCCGAATCGCAGCGGTATGCTGGGCAGTGTCCTCTCCATGATCTCGGATTATGGTGTAAATGTAACGGAAATCCATTCCATGCCGTATAAAAACGGAGAGGACTGGAATTACCGCTTTTTCGTGGAACTGGGCATAAACCTTCTGGAAACGGAGGCGAAAGCACTGCTGTTTCAGTTATCGGAGGAAACCCAGAAGATGCAGATCCTGGGCAGCTATTTCTGCGAGGGAGATTTTGCTTCCTGAAACGAAAAAACGAAAGAAGGGTAAAGAAAACATATGGAGACCAGAGAAGAATTTGTACGGTATTGTATGGAACATACCGCATACCGCTATGTGCTGAGTGCCCCGACAAAGGATGCGGCATATATAAAAATCGTTGTACAGCGCATCGCAGATAAATACCAGTGTGAACAGTATACAAAAACGCAGGTATTTCATAAAAATCTGACAGAAGAGGAGCTCCTGACGTACCTGACAAGCGCGCTTACACTGCATTTTACACAGGCACATGCCTGGGATAAAGAATGGGAGTATGCTCTGAAAATCACGAAAAAGGGAAAACTTCTGTATAACAGAAAAAAAGCCGTGCAGGCACCGCCGGTCAGGATGAGTCATAACAGAAAAAAGACGTATCTTCTGGAAGAAGGCAGAACGATTCCTCCGCTCGTGGATATGGGTGTTTTTACACCGGAAGGAAAGATCATTCGCAGCCACTATGACAAATACCGTCAGATCAACCGGTTTGTGGAAATCCTGGAAGATGAACTGAAAGCACTGGACCTGACAAAGAAACTGCACATTCTGGATTTTGGCTGTGGTAAATCGTATCTGACATTTATTGTTTACTATTATCTGGTATATGTGCGTCAGCTGGATGTGGAGATTACCGGACTGGATCTGAAGGAGGAGGTGATCCGGCACTGTAATGAGGCTGCAAAGTGTTATCAGTATAATGGCCTGCATTTTGAACTGGGTGATATTCACGGTTATCACTGTGATACACCGGTCGATATCGTGATGACGCTGCATGCCTGTGATACGGCGACGGACTACGCGCTGTACAATGCGCTGCAGTGGGATGCCGGGCTGATCCTGTCTGTACCCTGCTGTCAGCATGAGCTGAACCGGCAGATGCAGTCGGAAGAGTTTTCTCTTCTGACCCGCTTTGGCATTGTAAAAGAGCGTACAGCGGCTCTGATGACGGATGCGATCCGTGCCAATCTTCTGATCGCGGCCGGATATGAGGCACAGATCCTGGAGTTTGTCGATCTGTCGCATACACCGAAAAACCTGCTGATCCGCGCAGTAAAAAGCAGAGTCAGTGAACAGACAAAGAAAAAAGCCCTGCAGGAAGTAGAGCAGCTGATGAAGGAATTTCATCTGGAGCCTACACTGTATACACTGCTGTATGGGAAAATGGAGGACCGGAAAACGGTGTGAGTGCGGGTGGCTCCTGTCTGGCCTGTTGTGTCCGGAAAATTCGGACATGATCATAAGTGGTCCGTTAAAGGCAGGTATTGATATGTAAGGCAGGACAAAAAAGAAGTGAGCCTGGAATCAGTCCAGACTCACTTCTTTGTCTATAATAGCAGCAGCCTGCAGGGAGATCTCGATGATCCTGCGGCCAGTGGCATCATAATCTGCGGGAAGAGACGCCAGTGGGAAAGGCTCGTTTTTTAAAAAAGCACAGGACAGGCGCATCACCTGGTCCTCATAGCTGCCTTCGTTTTCATCCTCTTCAGCGATGAGTTCACCGTTTTCGCACATATCGTTCAGCCCCATATGACGTTTGAGACTGAGCTGGTTAAGCATGTCGAGCATGATGAAAAAATGTTCCTCGTCCCAGCAGGACATGTACATGCATTTGCATAATCCCGGTGTGAAAAAAGGTGCATTGCCATAGCAGTCCAGAAGCTCTTTGAAACGGGAACGGTGTGCCTCTGTCTGGAACAGATGCTGCGCTTCAAGCGCCTGCAAAATTGTAGCTTTCCACATAGTAGTTTCCTCCGCAGCTTTTGTATCTTTGATTTTGAACGTATATAACAGTATAGCATATCCGTCGGAGGATGCAACGAAAGGATGAAAAAATAAAGGTTGATTCTGAAAAAAAGCATGTATATAATGAAATCCATGAGTAAACAAGTGAGGTACAGACAATGAAACATCAGATCACGGCAGAAGATGTGAAAAAAATGGAAGAGGAGATCGAATACCGAAAGCTGGTTGTGCGCAAGGAAGCTATCGAAGCGGTCAAGGAGGCCAGAGCGCAGGGCGATCTCAGTGAGAATTTTGAGTATTATGCGGCAAAACAGCATAAAAATAAAAATGAAAGTCGTATCCGCTATCTGGAGAGATATATCCGTACAGCCGAGGTGATCTCTGATGCATCGGACGATGACGAGGTGGGATTAAACAAGACAGTAGAACTGTATTTTGCAGACGATGATGAAGTAGAGTCCTACACACTGGTCACAACAGTACTGGGAAATTCCCTGGACAACAGGATCAGTATCGAATCGCCGCTTGGTAAGGCGATCCTTGGCAAGCACTGTGGAGATAAGGCCTATGTGCAGATCAAGCCGGGGGTAGGCTATGAGGTGGAGATCCGTTCAATCAAAGCCTGCACAGAAGATATGGAGCTGAGAAAGTTTTAAAGTTGAATCAAAAGTGACAAAAAGAAACTCCTCTGAAAGAGATAAGGTGTAACTCTTTCAGCGGAGTTTTCTTTTTGTCATGCATATCAATAAGTAATCCAGTGGACCAATTTTGATTGTCATGTATAGCAGTAACCGGTCCGATAACCGGATGCTGACTGTTTTTACTGTACCTGTGCAGTACCGGCAGTATCCGCTGGCGCTGCTGTGCCTGTACCGGTCGTATCTGTGCCGGTAGAAGCTGTGGCAGCCGTGCCGGTCGCATCTGTGGCAGCCGTGCCATCAGTGGCGGCAGTGGCGTCTGTGGAAGCCGTGCCATCGGTAGTGGCAGCCGTACCTGTGGCTGTTGTACCTGTGGCTGTTGTACCTGTGGCTGCTGTACCGGAACGCAGCGCATTGACTGCCTGCTGTACATCCGGGGAAACAGACGGCATCTGTGACTCTACATATTTGTAGAAATCCGTAGAATACAGAAGATCGGAAATCGTGTACCAGTTGTAGGCCTTTTTGGACATCTGGGAAATATAATCCTGGCTGATCTCTTCACCCGTCAGGGAAGTGATCTTGTCCTGCTTCTTATTATAGATGCATTTGTCTGTAATAAAGCTTAAGCCCGGGAACATGACAAACTGCTCGGAATCGGATAAGATATCCTGACCGACCATCATACGGGAGTCATAATCCCATCCCATCAGGTTGGAAACTGTCGGCAGAATATCAACGGAACAGCAGTATTTGTCAACTTCTACCGGCTGCTGCATCGACGGCGAGTAGATGATCAGTGTGTTCCTGTAGGATTCGATCTCATCAAGCTTTGTTCCTTTGATTTCTTCTACGATATTGTTGCCATCACTCATGTAGGAGTACGGTACATGATCCGGTGCCAGAACGATTAGTGTGCGGTCGGCGATACCGGCATTTTCCAGACGCTGCAGAAGATCCTGCATAGCATATTCCAGCTCGAGCTGGCAGGCGATATAGGCCTTGGCTGTATCAGAGTAGGTCAGGTTTGCCACTTTGTCCTTGTTGCGGACAGACATCGCGTTTCCGCTGAAATTATATTCTACGTGACCGCTGACAGACATGTAGTATGTCATGAACGGTTCGGAAGAAGCATATTTGTCAAAGGTCTGATCGATCAGACGGATATCGGACTGCGGCCACAGCGCCTTTCCGCTGCTTTCGCTGACTTCCGGATCATAGCCGTCACCGGAACCGTGCCACTCATATCCCATGTTCGGGAAGGAAAGGTTACGTCCGTAGTAGGTGACAGAATTGTTGTGCCAGCCAGTGGTGTGATAGCCAAGCCTTGTGGACTGACGGCCGGCGGTAAAGAGCATATTGATCTTGCGGTTGCCGGACTCCTGCATGGAAACATATTTACCGTTGTTGGGAACGGTACCTGTCAGGTTGGCCCATTCACCACCAGAAGTACTGCCGTACCACAGCGGTGAGTAGTAGTTTTTAAAATGGAAGCCCTGTGTGGCCATCTTGTAGAGCGTCGGTGTCCAGGATTCATTGATGATACATTCATCCAGACCCTCGGCACTGATCCAGATCAGATTGTAGCCTTTGAACATGCCGGTGTACTGATTCTTATTGGTACCGGACTTGTTCTTCATGTAATCGACCAGGGAAGCTACATCTTTATTGTTTCCGGAGTCGGACAGGATCTTGTCAAAGTCGATATTCAGAATATTCGGTGAAGTATCGACAGGCGTCGTTGTGGCAGCGGTACCTGTGGTATCTGCACCATTGACTGCGCTGGCCGACGGGATGGAAGAACCACTGGCTTCGGCGGCATCAGAACCTGCTGAACTGCCTTCGGAAGAGGAACCGTCGTCAATAATGGTACCTGAGGAACCACCACCGGTGATCTTGATCTTACCGGACAGATATGTAGTCGTCATAACACCCAGACGGTCCACGGATTCATCGACTGAGAAGGTATGGAAATACAGATCGTATCCGGAGAAAACACCACGTCCGCCGATCAGCAGACATAACAGCATAACGATATGGATCACCAGACCTTCGGCAAGGGTGATCAGATGCGTCAGCGGCGGCTTTCTCTTCAGACTGATATACTGCGGAGCCAGAAGAACAACGAAGGCTACCGGGAGTGCAAAAAGCAGGATCAGTGAGATCAGAGAAGACAGAATCACACGGAAAATACTGTCAAGGAAATCCAGAGCCTGGCCGGCTACACCCAAAACGCCAAACAATGCGTAGTAAGTATCAAAAAAGCCTTTGTAAATGACTTCTGAGCAGAACAGCACGCACAATATGACAGTAAATGTTATCATCAGTATGCGGTTGACCCTGCGCTTGAACAGCCGGCAGATCGTACCGAGCACTGTACCCAGAGTCAGGGCGAACAGGATCGGATAGATCAGAGAAAACCGGATATTATGAAACATCAGGATATGGAAGACTACTTCCAGATAAACTAACAGCAGCGAAAAATATACGATCGTTGTGTAACGACGACGTCTCTTGCGGTTGGTACCGGAAGAGGGGGCACTGGCAGAACTTCGGGAAGACGCTGCTGTTTTGCGTGAAGCAGAAACGGTTTCCGGCGTCTTTGCTGCTTTTGGGGTTCTGTCAGCTCTGTTAGATGACGGTGTATCCAAAATCATCATTCTCCTCTCGTTAAAAGTTATGTAATATAGTCATAGAAGTAATTCTATGCACAGATATTCTTATTTTAGCATTTCAGAAAAGAAATGCAATCGTTTTTCATCGGAATTCATACAGATTCATATTTATTTCTCTCAGAATAGCCAAAATACGATAAAAATATGCAAAGAATTTCTTAAGATGATTTACAAATGAAAAAAATGATGATAAGATGTAACATGCTTTTTTAGTTGTTTGACAACGAAAAGCATGTTAGCAATAGGAAACTATGAAAAATACATACTTGAAATGAAAGGAATTGACAGTTTTGGGAAAAGTAGTAGCTAAAATGATCGGAATGATTATGGTGTTGCTTCAGCTCGTTATGTCTGTTGTTTTCTGTGGATTTTTGTATATCTCCAATTATCTGACAGTAGACTGGCTGCTGATCGTGGCACTGGTGTTGCTGATTCTGGTATTACTGAATCTGATTCTGCAGAGATGGGTCGTATCCGGTGTGTTCGGTAAGATCCTCGCAGTATTGCTCTGCGTGGTTTTGGGCTACGGATGTTATATCCTCGCCAATACCAATGCTGCACTGGACAAGATTACAGCAGATGCAGAGACCAGCAAAGAAGTTGCAGAGATGAATATTTATGTTCTGGATGGGGATGCAGCGACAAGCATTGATGATGCCGCGTCCTATACCTTCGGTATCCTGGGCTCCATGGACCGTGAAAATACAGATTACACGGTATCCCAGATCGAGGAAACAACAGGTCAGTCTCTGACTCTGAAAGAATATGACGATATGACTGCTCTGGCTGACGGCCTGTACACGCAGGAGGTCGGCGCGATCATCATCAACGAAGCTTATGCTTCCGTACTGGGAGATACAGATGGATACGAGGATTTCTCCTCCAAAGTGAGAACGCTTTCTACCGTAAAACATGAGACCGAGTCCAAGACAGTAGAATCCACGATCACTGCAGCGGATATCGTATCCAAGCCGTTTGTACTTTACTTAAGCGGATGTGACCAGTCCGGTGATATTTCCACACGCGGACGAAGCGATGTAAATATCCTTGCTGTTGTCAATCCGACGACAAAGCAGATCCTTCTGATCTCCACACCGCGTGATTTCTATGTTGAACTTTCCACCAACAAAGGCGGTATGAAAGACAAGCTGGCCCATGCCGGTATCTGGGGTATCGACGTATCCATGGATACACTCGGTATGCTGTATGATCTGAATATCGATATGTACTTCAAAGTCAACTTTACCGGATTTAAGGAAGTTATCGATGCACTTGGTGGTGTAGAAGTAGATTCTGATGTAGCCTTCACTGCAGGCAGCAATGCAAGCTCCCAGAGCGCAGGCAGAACCTATACCTTCACCAAAGGCAAAAACAAACTGGACGGCGATGCTGCTTTAGCCTTTGCCCGTGAGAGACATGCTTTCGCCGGCGGAGACAGACAGCGTGGTAAAAACCAGATGAAAGTCATTGCAGGTGTTGTAAAGAAACTGCAGTCCACTGCACTTCTGACCAACTACGCATCGATCATGAACAGCGTATCCGAAAGCTTTGAGACCAACATGACCACAGAACAGATTCAGGCTCTGGTCAAGATGCAGCTTTCCGATATGTCCGGCTGGAATATCGTATCCCATTCCGTAACCGGATCCGACTCCAGTGCCAAGACTTATTCCTCACCGAGACTGGACCACTATGTCATGATCCCGGATGAGTCCACTGTAGAAGAAGCCAAAGACCTCATCAAAAACGTCGAAGACGGTGAAACCCTCTCTGACGATGAATCCGACGAATCCGCTTCCTCCAGCACTACCGACGAGGAATAACTTTAATTAATTTAAAACAAACACTGTAAAAGAGGAGAAGCCTCTGACACCAGTCAGAGCTTCTCCTCTTTCTTTCACAACATTTCGTTCCCTCATCCCCGCGTCCTCCAAAGACAGAAAAAAGCCCGCCCGGTGTGGTGGCTGTCCTCATATGTTTTGCAAGCGACTTTACCGAGCAAAAGAAACCTCCACTGGAGCTTTCTTTTCCATGCTAAGGCAGCAAGAGTCCGAGACTACAGGCTCGGACCGGCGCAGGCGGAGCGCGCAAAACATATGAAGCCACACACCGCACAGGGGCGGGCTTTTTTCGTCCATTATTATTTATTTACCAGCTTTAGCAGCCTTACTGATCATATCTCTCTTTCTGAGACGGGAATCCAGAATCTTCTTACGAATACGAAGACTCGTCGGTGTAACCTCCAAAAGCTCATCATTATCAATGAAATCCAAAGCCTGCTCCAGACTTAAAACCCTCGGCGGTGTCAGCTTCAAAGCTTCATCAGCACTCGAAGAACGCGTATTGGTCAGATGCTTTGTCTTGCAGACATTCAGCTCAATATCCTCGCTCTTTCCACTCTGTCCAATGACCATACCGGCATATACCTTCTCACCAGGTCCGATAAACAGTGTACCACGATCCTGTGCGGCAAACAGACCATACGTAACAGATTCGCCACTCTCAAAAGCGATCAGTGATCCCTGCTTACGATAGCTGATATCACCCTTGTACGGTGCATATCCCTCAAACAGCGTATTCATAACACCGGTACCCTTTGTACTGGTCATAAATGTACCACGGTAACCGATCAGTCCACGGGATGGAATCGAGAACTCCAGACGTGTAGAACCGTCACTGGCCAGACTCATACCCTGCAGCTCACCCTTACGCTCGCTGAGCTGCTGAATGATCGTACCGGAAAATTCCTCCGGAACATCGACATAGACAAGCTCCATCGGCTCTAACTTCTTACCACGCTCGTCCTTTTTGTAAAGAACCTCAGCCTTGCTGACAGCAAATTCGTATCCTTCACGGCGCATATTCTCGATCAGGACAGACAGATGCAGCTCGCCACGACCGGAAACCTTTAAAATCTCCGGTTTGTCAGTATCCTCAACACGCAGACTGACATCGGTATTCAGCTCACGGTACAGACGGTCACGCAGATGACGGGAAGTTACGTATTTACCTTCCTGACCGGCCAGAGGACTGTCATTGACGATAAAATGCATGGCGATCGTCGGCTCGGAGATCTTCTGGAACGGGATTGGTTCCGGATGTTCCGGATCACACAGTGTATCACCGATATGGATATCAGTGATACCGGAGATCGCTACGATAGAACCGATACCGGCTTCTTTGACTTCAACTTTGTCCAGACCTTCAAACTCGTACAGCTTGCTGATCTTTACCTTCTTTTTCTTGTCCGGATCGTGGTGGTTCATTAACAGAACCTCCTGATTGACAGCAATCTTACCGTTGTCTACTTTGCCGACACCGATACGGCCAACATACTCGTTGTAGTCGATCGTACTGATCAGCACCTGTGTACCGGCATCCGGATCACCTTCCGGAGCAGGGATGTACTTGAGGATCGTTTCAAACAGCGGCTCCATATTTTCCGGTGTATCGTTCAGATCCAGCATGGCAATACCTTTTTTGGCAGAGGCATACAGGAAAGGACAGTCCAGCTGCTCATCAGAAGCATCCAGATCCATCAGAAGTTCGAGTACTTCATCTACGACTTCGTTAGGTCTGGCTTCCGGACGGTCGATCTTATTGATGCAGACAATAACCTTTAAATTTAATTCCAGTGCTTTTTTCAGAACAAACTTGGTCTGCGGCATGGCACCTTCAAAAGCGTCTACCAGCAGGATAACACCGTTGACCATCTTCAAGACACGCTCTACTTCGCCACCGAAATCAGCATGGCCAGGAGTGTCGATGATATTGATCTTTGTGTTTTTGTAATGTACGGCTGTATTTTTGGAAAGAATCGTGATACCACGCTCTCTCTCGATATCGTTGGAGTCCATGACACGTTCCTGCACTTCCTGGTTGGCACGGAATACACCACTTTGCTTCAAAAGCTCATCCACCAGTGTGGTTTTACCATGGTCTACATGGGCAATGATCGCCACATTACGGATATCTTCTCTTTTGGTTTTCATACATATATCCTTTCTAGCTATAAAATTCATCGTCTATCAGTAACTGTCAGCTTTGCAATAAGCGCATAAAGCTTCACATCCTTTAAATGTTATCACATTTTTTTCAGAAAACAAGGGGTCAGTAAAAGAAAACATAAATTTTTTGCCGCTAAGCGACTTTTGGCGGATGAACAGGGAAAATGTCATACGTTTTCCCGGGAAGGAAAGTTCTAAAACCGGACATGGCTTCATAGACTGAGTAAGGATAAAAATACAGAGCAAAGGAGATAAGACAAACAATGGCAGATAAGATCATGGAAAACAATCAGGTAGAGATCATGGGCAGGATCGCTTCAGAATTTGTATTCAGCCATCAGGTATTCGGAGAGGGCTTTTACCTGGTGGATGTACTGGTCAAAAGACTGAGCGATTCAGAGGATCGTATTCCTGTGATGATATCAGAACGGCTGATGGACATTACGCAGGACTATATAGGAGAATACATTCATGTGATCGGACAGTTTCGCTCATACAACCGTCACGAGGAGAAAAGAAACCGGCTCGTACTTTCCGTATTTGCCCGGGAGCTCAGCTTTGTGGAAGAGGAAGACGAGACCATGAAGACAAATCAGATCTTTCTGGATGGTTACATATGCAAGCCGCCGGTCTACCGGAAAACACCGCTGGGAAGGGAAATTGCGGATCTTTTGCTGGCAGTCAACCGTCCCTATGGAAAGTCGGATTATATTCCCTGCATCTGCTGGGGAAGAAACGCCAGATTTGCGTCCGCCTTTCAGGTGGGCGGTCATGTGATGATCTGGGGACGTATCCAGAGCCGTGAATATATCAAGCGTCTGAGCGAAGAGGAAAGTGAAAAACGTACCGCCTACGAGGTATCCGTGAGCAAACTGGAATATGTGGAATAAAATATGTGCTTATAATTAGGTAAGAAAACAAAGAAGTACAAGAGAGAACGTTGACAAGAAAATGGACAGATGCTATATTTAGAAGAGTAGATAGAGGTTGCATATAGCATGAGTAATGGCAAGGAGGCAGCAGGTCCTGTGAGATGCCGTGAAGGGGCTATGTGCCGAAAGAAAAAAGAAGCTGCAGCTTTTTTCTTGGGCATGCAGTGAACAGCTGTATGACTGTCATCGGAAGATGGAGAGCTATCCGGTAGTATGATACACACGTGAACGTACGTATGAGAGACCGGCAAAGTTCCGGTCTCTGTTTTATTATGGTGCATATCAACAGAGCAAAGGATAAGGATCCAAAATATCTCAAAATGAGCCAAGGAGGATGAATATGGCAATTTTTAAAGGCGCAGGTGTAGCTATCGTTACACCGATGTATGAAGATGGATCAGTAAATTACGATAAGCTGGCAGAGCTTCTGGAGGAGCAGATCGCAGGAGGAACAGATGCGATCATCATCTGCGGAACAACAGGTGAATCTGCAACGATGTCTGAGGCAGAGCATTCCAAAGTCATCAAATTCGCTATTGATAAAGTGGCAAAACGCATTCCGGTTATCGCAGGTACAGGTTCCAACTGTACACAGACTGCGATCGAGCTGTCCAGACAGGCTGAAGCAGACGGTGCAGACGCTTTGCTTTTAGTGACTCCGTATTATAACAAGGCAACACAGAAAGGTCTGATCGCCCATTACACTGCGATCGCCGACAGTGTTTCCCTGCCGATCATCATGTACAATGTACCGAGTCGTACAGGCTGCAATATTTTACCGGAGACAGCAGCATATCTGGCAAAACATGTGGATAATATCGTTGCGATCAAAGAAGCTTCCGGTAATATCTCCCAGGTAGCCAAGATAAAGGCACTGGCAGGAGACAGTCTGGATGTCTATTCCGGTAACGATGATCAGGTCATTCCGCTTCTGTCTTTAGGCGGTATCGGTGTGATTTCCGTACTGTCCAATGTGGCTCCGAAGCAGACACATGACATGGTTATGGGGTATCTGGAGGGTGACCGTGAAAAGGCATTAAAGATCCAGCTGGATGCTCTTCCGCTGATCGATGCCCTTTTCTGCGAAGTCAATCCGATCCCGGTTAAGGCAGCACTGAATCTGATGGGCAAAGAAGTGGGTCCGCTGCGTGCACCGCTGACAACTATGGAAGAGGCACATCAGCAGACACTGGCACAGGCAATGAAAGATTTCGGCATCAAGCTGGCATAAGAGGTACGAAAGAATGGTTAAACTGATCATGCATGGCTGCAATGGCCATATGGGACAGGTCATTTCTGATCTGGTAAAACAGGATCCGGATGCTGAGATCGTAGCCGGTATCGATATTGTAGACAATCAGGACAATGGTTACCCGGTATTTACCAATATCTGGGACTGCAACGTAGAGGCGGATGCGCTGATCGATTTTGCCGCCGCAAAAGCGATGGATACGCTTTTGGAGTACTGTGTGGACAGAAAGCTTCCGGCGGTACTGTGTACTACAGGTCTTTCAGCAGAACAGCTGGACAAGATCCGCGAGGCAAGTACAAAGATTCCGGTATTAAAATCCGCCAACATGTCACTGGGTATCAATACCCTGATGAATCTTTTACAGGATGCGGCAAAGGTACTGGCTCCGGCAGGTTTTGACATGGAAATCGTGGAAAAGCATCACAGACTGAAGCTGGATGCACCGAGCGGTACAGCGATCGCTCTGGCAGACAGTATCAATGAAGCACTGGACAATCAGTACCATATGGTATACGACAGAAGTCAGGTAAGACAGCAAAGAGACGACAAAGAGATCGGTATCAGCGCTGTGCGTGGCGGTACGATCGTAGGTGAGCATGAGGTGATCTTTGCCGGTACAGACGAGGTCATCACATTCAAGCACACGGCATATTCCAAAGCTATCTTCGGCAAGGGTGCCGTACAGGCAGGCAAGTTTCTGGCAGGTAAAAAGCCGGGCTATTACGATATGCAGGATGTTATTGCCGCACAGAAATAGAAAATACAGCATGTACAGGTATAATTTCCGCATAAACTGTACATAGTAGATGCGTAGGGAAGCTCTCTGTATACATAAAATGTGAAGAATGTTACAGCTATGTTTTCACATTTTATGAATGATAAAGAAAAGGAGACTTCGCTATGAAACATGGAAAAAGCTATCTGTTTGCAGTCCTTTTAAGTGTTGTCCTATGCTTATTCTGCGGATGTGGCAATGCGCAGAGCAGCACAGACGATAAGGGCACAGTATCCGGAACAGAAAATAAGGATACGACAAAACCGGATACACAGACACCGGACAGCGATATGATCGCTGATGAGCCGGCAGGCGGACAGGACGATCTGGGTGTGACACCGGATGGCCTGACCGGAGATACAGGCATGGATGGTACAGCCAATAAAAATACGGCCGGAAACGGACAGGCAGCGTCGGGGAACACCGGGGAAACTGGTAGCAGTACAGCCGGCGGTGCCGGTGCCGGGACTGACAATGCTGCCGGTGCCAGAGACACCGGAAAAGGAAACAGCGCCGGGCAGGATGTCGGGAAAGCGGTAGATGATGTCGGCGATGCTGTTGGTTCCGGTATCAAGGATATAGGTCAGGGTGTCAAAGATCTGACGGATGACGTCACAGGTACAGACAACAGATAATACAAAGTCCCGGATAAGCGATTATCCGGGATTCTTTGCAATATAACAATATTTTTTGTATACCGGAAAGATACAGGCTTTTTGACAGCCGGAAAGGCAGAATATGAGATTTCGCCCATGCATAGATATACATAACGGTAAAGTAAAACAGATCGTAGGTGGCAGTCTGACGGATCAGGGAGACCGTGCTGCGGAAAATTTTGTGGCAACGCAGGATGGTGCGTGGTTTGCCGGACTGTACAGAGAAAAAGGATTAAAAGGCGGTCATATCATCCTGTTAAATCCAGTTACGTCTCCGTATTATGAGGCAACCAAAGCGCAGGCATTGTCTGCACTTAAGGCATGGCCGGGAGGAATGCAGCTGGGCGGCGGGATCACACCGGAAAATGCAGGGGAGTTTCTGGATGCCGGGGCAGACAAGGTCATCGTGACGTCCTGCGTATTTAAAAATGGACAAATCCACTGGAATACTTTACAATATTTACAGGAGAAGGTCGGTGCCGGGCATCTGGTACTGGACTTAAGCTGCCGGAAAAAGGACGGGGTCTATTATATCGTGACGGACCGCTGGCAGAAGTTTACGGATGTAGTGCTGGATGAGGAAACACTTACCCGGATGTCGGCATATTGCAGTGAGTTTCTGGTACATGCTGTGGATGTCGAGGGAAAAAGTGCCGGTATCGAAACAGATGTGGTCCGGCTTCTGGCAGAAAAAAGCCCGATTCCGGCAACCTATGCCGGTGGGGTGGGCAGTTTTTCGGACCTGCAACAGTTAAAAGAGATCGGCCGGGACACCATCGATGTGACGATCGGCAGTGCACTGGATCTTTTTGGTGGACCGATGTCGTTTGAAAAAGTATTGGACTATTGTACGACAGATCGCAGATAGGAGATATCTGTACTGTATAATGCTGCAAAAAGGAGGTACATGAGTATGAAGTATCGTATCACAGGAAAGAAAATGGAGGTTACGGATGGTCTTAAGAATGCCGTGATCGAGCATCTGGACAAGCTGGGCAAATACTTTCAGGAAGATGTACTTGTGGAAGTGACCATGCGTGTGGAGAAGAGCCGCCAGATCATCGAGGTAACGATTCCTTTGAAGGGAGGCGCTATTCGTACGGAGCAGTCCAGCTCCAATATGTACATTTCTATTGACCTTGCAGAGGAGGTGCTGGAGAGACAGCTGAAAAAGCATCGGAAGAAGCTGATCGACCAGTATCAGACGACGATGTTCCAGAGTGAATTTCTGGAAGAGGACGGGGAGGAGGATGAGATCCGGATCACGAGAAATAAGAGGTTTGATGTGAAGCCGATGTATCCGGAGGATGCCTGCCTGCAGATGGAGATGACGGGACATGAATTTTTTGCATTTGTTAATGCGCAGTCAAATGAGGTAAATGTGGTGTATAAAAGGACGGATGGGACGTATGGGATCCTGGAACCGGACTTCTGAAAAATAATGATGTGAGGCGGGGAGTGACGCTCGCGAAGCAATGCGTCCCCCTTCCCCCAGTATGCTCTCCGGCAAAACGCGTTCTCACTCCGCCTCAGGCGTAGCGGTACTAAGTTCGTCCGGCGCCTGACGGCTTGGACTCACTAAGTGCCGACGCCTTCGGAGGGTTTTGCCGGAGAGCATACTGGGGGAAGGGGGACGCGTTGCTTCGCTCGCTGATTTTGAGGGACGGAGGAGTGATGAAAGGACGCTTCGTTTGACTCGCTGATTTTATGGCGGACGCTTCGTTTGACTTGTTGATTTTGAGGTACGGCAGGGTGAGGAGGGACGCATCGCTTTGCTCGCTGTTTCTTGGAAGACAGGCGGAAAGAGGAGACGGGCGGCGGTTGTATGCCGGAGGAAAAACTTTTGAAGTGCGGTTTTAGCTTTTATGAGATCCCGTGCTTACGGAAACTTATGCGTGAAGGCATTCCTGAACGCATTAGTTGGAGTTAGCACGTAGCTCAGGAAAGCGTTGCACTTGTTTTTCCTCCGGCATACAACCGCCGCCCGTCTCCTCTTTCTGCCGTCCGTTCGTCAAAATCTTCACCCGCCAGTCCCCCACGTCCGTCCGTCAAAATCTTCACCCGTTAGTCCCCCACGTCCGTCCGTCAAATTCTCATCCGTCAGTCAAAACCCCGTCCGTATACGGTCAATGAAATCCCTGTTCACAAAAACATCACGTAACTTTCACATTCTTATCCGCATTTCAACACATTTTCTGCGTAAGGTGGTACAAGATGCATGGCGTAAGTTGGGCTGTGCGATGAGAAGGAGGAATGAAGCGTGATAGAAATTAAGCATCTGGTTAAAATATATGGAGATCACAGGGCTGTAGATGATCTGTCTTTGACGGTGGAACCAGGGAAGATTTATGGATTCCTGGGGCCGAATGGGGCAGGAAAGTCTACAACTATGAATATATTGACGGGGTATATTGGTGCTACGTCAGGAGAAGTTACGATCAATGGACATGACATTTTTAAGGAGCCGGAGGAGGCCAGAAAGTGTATCGGGTATCTGCCGGAGATTCCGCCGGTGTATGAGGATATGACGGTATGGGAGTACCTGGTTTTTGCGGCAGAGCTTAAAAAAGTGGAAAAGGATAAAAAAATCCGTTATGTGGAAGAGGCCATGGAACTGACACATATCACAGAGATGCAGGACCGGCTGATCCGTAATCTTTCCAAGGGGTACAGACAGAGAGTGGGGCTGGCACAGGCAGTGCTGGGGTATCCGGAGATCATTATTCTGGATGAGCCTACGGTTGGTCTGGATCCAAAGCAAATCATCGAGATACGTGATCTGATCCGCAGACTGGGAGAAAAGCATACGGTTATTCTGAGTTCGCATATTCTTTCAGAGGTGAAAGAGGTCTGTGATTATATCTTTATTATTTCCCAGGGAAAACTGGTGGCTTCAGATTCTACGGAAAATCTTCTGACACAGGTGCAGGGAAACCAGCAGCTGGAGCTTCTGACAGATGAGAATACAGATGCTTTAACGGGTATTTTGTATGAAATCCCGGGAGTCAGTCATGTGGAAGTAAAGGACAGAGAGGATCTGACGAGTAGGATTCTGGTCAGCACAGACAGTACAGAGGATATACGTAAAAAAGTATTCAAAAAAGTGGCTGATGCCGGCCTTACACTGCTGGAAATGCGCAGCAGCGGACGTACGCTCGAAGATATCTTCCTTGAACTGACAGAGACAAAAGAAGAGAAGGAGGAGATCGAATTATGATAGCCATATGGAAAAGAGAGTTTAAATCCTATTTTCAGACGATCACCGGCTGGATCTATATTGCCGTTGTGATGGCAGTCTTCAGCCTGTATTATTTTGCAAATAACTTAAATTACGGAGTTCCGCAGATCTATTATTCGCTCAGTGGCGTGTCCTTTATTTTCCTGATCCCGGTATCCGTCCTGACGATGCGCTCGCTGTCCGAAGACCGGAGGACAAAGACGGATCAGCTGATCCTGACAGCACCGGTCTCCGTCGGAAAGATCGTAGCAGCCAAGTATCTGGCTATGGCCGCCGTACATGCGGTCGTGATCATTCTCATGACGTGTATGGCATTGCTTCTGGATACACTGGGTAATGCACCGACCAAACAGAATCTGATCGCTGTTTTCGGATTTGCCCTGTACGGTCTGACCTGTATCGCTGTAGGCCTGTTTGTTTCTTCATTAACAGAAAGCCAGATCATATCAGCAGTACTGACCTTTGGTGCACTGTTTGTCGGATATATGATGTCGAGTATCACGGATCTGATCTCATCTTCGGGAAATGTACTGACAAAGATCCTGGGATGTTACGATCTCAGACAGCCGATGCAGAGCTTCTTTGACGGATGTTTCTCGGTCAGTGGTCTGGTGTATTACCTTTCCATGATCTGTCTGTTCCTGTTTCTGACAACGCAGTCGATTCAGAAACGCCGCTGGCAGATGACCAGCAAAAAGCTCTCCGCAGGTGTATTCAGTACCGGATTCATTGCTCTGGGCATCGTTATCACGCTGGTTGTCAATCTGATCGTGGCAGAGCTTCCGTCTTCTGTTACCTCGATCGACCTGACAGCTTCCAAGCTGTATTCTCTGACACAGGACACGAAAGATTATCTGAAAACGCTGGATAAAGATGTTACGATCTACGTGATCGCCAGTGAATCCAGTGTGGACTCCACTGTATCGGAAACACTTAAACGGTATGCGGATGCCTCCGGACATATCAGCGTAGAGTATAAAGATCCGGCAACTTCACCGACATTTTACCAGCAGTATACAGACGGCCAGATCTCTTCCGGAAGTCTGATCGTTGCCTGTGGTGATCAGTCAAAAGTGATCGATTACAATGACCTCTTTGAGAGCAGCGTGGACTATTCCACCTACAGCTCCAGTATTACCGGCTATGACGGCGAAGGTCAGATCACCAGTGCTCTGCAGTACGTGACCAGTGACAGTATGCCAAAGATCTACCAGGTATCCGGCCACGGAGAAACTGCTCTCAGTGGCAATTTCCTCAAAGCGATCGAAAAAGCAAATCTGTCCAGCGAAAGTCTGAACCTGATGGATGCAGATACCGTCCCGGACGATGCCAGATGCCTGATCATCAATGCACCGACCTCTGATTTCTCCGAGGATGATGCCAATAAAGTCATCAATTATATGAATAACGGCGGCAATGTCCTGCTGATGACCAACAGCGAAGTCACCGAAGACCTGCCGAATTTTGATAAGATCATGAGCAACTATGGCATTACCGTAGAAAAAGGCATGATCGCAGAGACAGATACGTCCATGTACTATCAGACACCGTTTTATCTGCTTCCGGTAGCAGAAAGCAATCTGTTTACTTCCGGCACCTCCGACGCATACATTTTCGTACCGTATGCCCAGGGCGCAGCCGTACCGGAAGATACCGATACGATCACCTACACACCACTGTTGATGACCTCTGACAATGCCGTGATCAAAACAGATGTACAAAATGCCACAAGCTATGATTATGAAGAAGGTGACAAACAGGGCAGCTACGCTGTTGGTATAGCCGCTGCAAAGACGATCGACACCAAGACAACCTCCACCCTGGTCGTATACACCTCCACGGCAATGTTCACAGACAGCGCAGACCAGATGGTCAGCGGCAATAACTCCACCCTGTTTTCCTCCACACTGGGTCAGCTCGTAGACACCACCGAAGAAAACACAGGCGCCGTTGTCATCCCGGTCAAAGAATACAATATCTCCACCATGACCGTACCCGCATCCACCCAGATCATGTACGGCGCAGCCTTCATCGTACTGCTCCCTCTGATCCTTATCGTATGGGGCATTATCGTCTGGTTAAAGAGGAGGAAACGTTAAATGACAGAAAAACAGAAAAAACAGGCCATTGGCACCGTCATCGTCCTGCTGCTTTTAGCAGCAGCCCTGGCCGGCCTCAAATTCTACAACAAACACACCGAAACCAGCCAGACCGCCGCCGAGGAAGCCGCCAAAGTATACATCTGTCAGCCGTCAGCCGACGAAATCACCGCCCTCAGCTGGCAAAACAACGGTGGAACCATCCACCTGACCAAAACAGATGACACCTGGACCTGCACCGAACAGCCAGATCTCACCCTCGACACAGATCAGGTAACCACCCTGCTAAACACCCTGGCCCCCTTAGAAGCCACCCAGGAAATCGAGTCCCCCGAAGACGACACCACCTACGGCTTCGACACCCCCGCCAACGTCATCACATACGCCGTCGGTGACACCATCACCACCCTCACCCTCGGTAACCAGAACGACATCACCGGCGGAATCTACGTAAAAACAAACGAAACCGGCAAAGTCTACCTGGCCTCCACCACCCTGGAAACCACCTTCGACTGCGACCTCACCACCCTCGAAAAAACCGAAACCAGCGCAACCGGCGAGACTAGTGCAACCAGTGAGACTAGCGCAACCAGCGCAACCAGCAATGCCAGCGAAGCTGGCGAGCCCAGTGAAACTGTCGAATCCACCACAACAAACTAATACACACCAGCGAGCGAAGCAACGCGTCCCTCCCCCAAAGACAGGCCGTGTGCAGAAGCCCCTGGGGACACAACTCTCCCCGGCAAAACCCTCCGAAGGCGTCGGCACTTAGTTGCCATGCATCCGGAGAAAGTTGCCAGTGGCAACTTTCGTAGGTGAGTCCAAGCCCAAAGGCGCCGGACGAACTTAGTACCGCTACGCCTGAGGCGGAGTGAGAACGCGTTTTGCCGGGGAGAGTTGTGTCCCCAGGGGCTTCTGCACACGGTCGTCCCCACCCCACTTTTATAAACATTTCACGCATTTCCAGTTGCCCACCCCACCCAAACGTGCTAGAATAGAAGCTGGATTTTTCTAACCTTCAAAAACAGGAGAAAAAATTTATGAAATTAACCGAAAAAATATTTGGAACGCACAGCCAGCGCGAGCTGAAGCGTATCTATCCGATCGTAGATAAAATCGAAGCTCTGCGACCGACCATGCAGAACATGACAGACGAAGAACTGCGCGACCAGACCCGTAAATTCAGAGAACGTCTCGCAAACGGCGAAACCCTCGACGATCTGCTCCCCGAAGCCTTCGCCACCGTACGTGAAGCCGGCAAACGAGTACTCGGCATGGAACACTACCGTGTACAGCTCATCGGCGGTATCATCCTGCACCAGGGACGAATCGCAGAAATGCGTACCGGTGAAGGTAAAACCCTCGTGTCCACCCTTCCCGCATACTTAAACGCCCTGGAAGGCAAAGGCGTTCATATCGTCACCGTCAATGACTACCTGGCCAACCGAGATGCCGAATGGATGGGCAGCATCCACGAATTCCTCGGACTCAAAGTAGGCGTCGTTTTAAACGCCATGACTCCCGAAGAACGTCGCGAAGCCTATAACTGCGATATCACCTACGTCACCAATAACGAACTCGGTTTCGACTACCTGCGTGACAACATGGTCATCTACAAAGAACAGCTGGTACAGCGCGGACTGCACTACGCCATCATCGATGAGGTCGACTCCGTCCTGATCGATGAAGCCCGTACCCCACTGATCATTTCCGGTCAGAGTGGCAAGTCCACCAAGCTGTACGAAACCTGTGATATCCTGGCCAGACAGCTCCAGCGTGGTGAAGCCAGCGGCGAGATGACAAAAATGACCGCTATCATGGGTGAAGAGATCACCGAGACCGGCGATTTTATCGTTAACGAAAAAGACAAGATCGTCAATCTGACAGAACAGGGTGTCGAAAAAGTAGAGAAATTCTTCCATATTGATAACCTGGCAGATCCGGAAAATCTGGAGATCCAGCACAATATCATCCTTGCCCTGCGTGCCCATAACCTGATGTTCAGAGATCAGGATTACGTAGTCAAAGATGATGAGATCCTGATCGTTGATGAATTTACCGGACGTATCATGCCGGGAC
>JAHZHB010000072.1 GCA_019420465.1 Lachnospiraceae bacterium | reverse complement strand
CATCCTCCCCGATCTCCCGGTCACACGTCAGGATACCACAGTCCGTGTACAGTCTGGCCGTAGAATCATTGTAGTTACCCGTTCCCAGATGCACATACCGGCGGATACCATCCTCCTCACGACGCACGATCAGCGCGATCTTACTGTGCGTTTTCAGTCCCAGAAGGCCATAGATGACATGACAGCCCGCTTTTTCCAGCTTTTTCGCCCAGCCGATATTGTTTTCCTCATCGAATCGCGCTTTCAGCTCGACCAGAACCGTCACCTGCTTGCCATTATCCGCCGCCTGCGCCAGTGCTGCAATGATCGGCGAATTACCGCTGACACGGTACAGTGTCATCTTGATCGCCAGCACCTGCGGATCCATGGCACCCTGACGGATAAAATCCACCACCGGATCAAACGTCATATACGGATGATGCAGAAGAATATCCTTTTTCTGTATATTTTCAAAGATCGTATCCTCATTCATCAATGCCGGTACAGCCGCCGGTGTGTACCCCGGCACCTTGTAATCCTCAAACCCCTTCATCCCGTACATCTTCATCAGGAATGTCAGATCCAGCGGACCATTAAACATATATATATTGTCCTCACGGACTTCCAGCTCATCCTTCAGGATCTTCAGCAGTCTCTTATTGATCCCCTCTTCCACTTCCAGACGGATCACCTGACCCCAGCGACGCTTTTTGAGCTGTCTCTGGATCTCCTTTAACAGATCCTCCGCATCATCCTCATCGATCTCCATATCCGCATCACGCGTCACACGGTACGGACTGGCACAGATCACCTCATTGCCCAGAAACAGACAGCCGATATTTCTGCGGATGATCTCTTCAAGCAGAATCACGCGGCGCACATCATCCCCCTGGTCCGGCAGCTCATAGAGCCTTGGCAGCACAGACGGCACCTGCACCGTGGCAAACTCCAGCTCATCCTCCTTTTTCGCATCCTTTTTGCGGATCAGAAGTCCGATATTTAATGCCTTGTTGGCGATCAGCGGAAACGGTCTGGCCGAATCCATCGCCATCGGTGTCAGTACAGGATAGATATCCTCCATAAAATAGCGGTCCACATCCTCCTGCTGCTCCTTTGTCAGATTTTCAAAGGAAGTGATCACCTTAAGGCCGATACTCTCCAGTGCCGGAAGCAGAGATCTGTTATACACCTGATACTGTGCCTGCATCAGCTCGTGCGTACGCGGAAGAATCAGCTTAAACTGCTCCTTCGGTGTCAGACCGGCGATATCACGTCTGTCGATGCCCGCTTTCATCATATCCCGGACCGAAGCCACACGGACCATAAAAAACTCGTCCAGATTGGAAGCAGATATACTTAAGAATTTTAGCCGTTCAAACAGCGGCAGCGTCCTGTCCTTTGCCTCTTCCAGGATACGCTCATCAAAGCTGAGCCAGCTCATCTCACGGTTACGGTAATACTCCGGGTTTTTGTAACTGTCCGTTTTCATCTTCGCTCCTCCTGTTTTCGTCTAAACCAGTTTTTTCATGCGGATTTCCGGCCGGATGGAAAATACCTCTTCAAAAAAGTCCAGCTTTTCTCCGAGAAGTCCTCTCTCCAGCGTCAGATCCTTGTGGGTTTCCAGCCGGATGATCAGCCGGTTGTCCTGTAAGGATACACGGATGCCCTCGACCTTCTGCTTGTGGGCACGGTCCAGCGAATTGGCTACACGTAAGATGGCAGTCAGTTTTGCCACCAGAATATAGTCTTCCTCGCTCAGCCCGGTCAGATGGCTGATCTCCGCATAATACCCGAACCGCTGCGTATTGTACCGTACGATCAGCGCTATGATCTCCCGCTCCCTGTGGGACAGACCAATGATCTCTGTTGCCATGATGATATTAAAGGAGCATTCGCCGACCTGCGACATGCTGATATATTTTCCGCAGTCATGCAAAAGCACCGCGATCTCCAGCAGCAGACGTTCTCTGTTTCCCAGACCATGCACACGTTTCATACTGTCAAAGATCGTCGTTGCCACTGTACTCATATACGTGACATGCGACTTGCTGATCGCGTAGCGCTTGCCGATATTGCGGGCTGCCATTAAGATATCGTTTTCAAAATTGTGTGCCGGCTTGATAAGCCTTGTTTTTTCCGCATAATCATAGGCAAAGCCGTCAGACAGCTCCACTCCTGGAATCCATACACTCTCGGCCGAAAAAGCCTCCATGATCGTCCGGTACAGAACGGCTGTCGGCACAAGAAGGGACGCATATTCCGCATCCATTCCCATGCGCTCTGCCTGTTCATACACAGACAGTGACACGATTCTGTCGCACCATGCGGCAAAATCCTGTGCGGACATTCTGTTTTCCAGACCGGACTCTTTATTTTTTGCCACAAACAGTGAGAAATAATCTCCCATAAAGACAACATTGGCGATCTTTCGATCCTTCAGATGCATCTTGCAAAAGCTCGTGATATCCGCCTCGATCAGTTCACGGACCATCTGCTGGTAGTTGGCGCTCTCCCTGCGCAGTGCAGCCAGACGCTCACGCACACGCAGATTACCAAACTTAAGGTTTTGCGTCATGATCAGATTATCCTTGTCAAACAGGGAAATCTGGATACTGCCACCGCCGATATCCACGATCGCCGTACCACGCTGAATGATCTCTTCAAAGATATCCTGCCGGCTGGCCAGCGCCTTGTAGCTGATAAAACGCATCTCGGAATTGCTGAAGATCTGGACTGTGATCCCGGTCTTTTGCCGGATCCGGGCAAGGATCAGCTGTGCATTGACAGCCTCACGCACAGCACTGTCTGCGATCGCGATGTAGCTGTCCACCTGGTATGTTTTCATCGTCTGCGCAAATTCCCGGATGATCGTACACAGCGTACCTGCGATCTCCTGCGAGATCTTTCCGCTGGCATAGGAATCCCTGCCAACTTCTACAGGATAGCTGAGCCGGTCCAGGATCTGCAGACCGTTTTTTCTTGAGATTTCATACACATGCAGGCTTACGGTATAGCCGCCGATTTCTATAACTCCATATACTTTATACTGCATACTGCCTCCCCGGGCCTTTCGCCCTGTAAGAATCTGCGTCGTCATATATCTTTCTGACCTAAGATGCTTTTATCTCACACATTATGCTGCTATTTTATGCTTCCTTTTTCTTTCCCAGAAGGTAATCGATAAACTGCTGTGCCGTACGTCCGGACAGACCGCCGTGTGCCAGTTCCCATTTATTGGCTTCCAGCAAAAGCTCTTCTTCCGGCATATCGATCGCATATCTCTCTGCCAGAGAGCGCACGATATTTTTAAATTCCTTCGGTGTCGGTGCGCCAAAGTAGATCGTTACACCAAATCTGGCAACAAGAGATAATTTCTCCTGCACAGTATCTGTAGAATGCAGCTCATCATTCGTACGCACATCGTTCTTGTCGCTGAACGTCTCGCGTACCAGATGGCGGCGGTTGGAAGTCGCGTAAATCAGGATATTTTCCGGTTTTTTCTCCAGACCACCCTCGATCACGGCTTTCAGATACTTGTACTCGATCTCAAATTCCTCAAAGGAAAGATCGTCCATATAGATGATGAAACGATAGTTTCTGTTTTTGATCTCCGCGATCACATCATTAAGATACTTGAACTGATGCTTGTACACCTCGATGATACGAAGGCCCTGCTCATAGTAACGGTTGACGATACCCTTGATACTCGAAGACTTACCCGTACCGGCATCACCGAACAGCAGACAGTTGTTGGCTTTTCTGCCCTCCACAAAGGCTTCTGTATTGTCGATCAGCTTCTGCTTCGGGATCTCGTAGCCTACCAGATCCTCGAGATAGACATGGGCGATATTGGTGATCGGCTCGATGGACGCTGTGCCATCGCCGTTTTCGCGCAGGCGGAAAGCCTTGTTCAGACCAAATTTGCCTACACCAAATTCCCCGTAGAAATTAACAAGGGCTGCCATAAAACCGTCCACATCCTGTGTCTTTGCCAGCTCCTGACTTAAAGTGCAGATCCGGTCACGGATACGGCGGTTGTACATCTTGCTGCTGTCACTGGTATGGACATAGTTTTTCAGCACATCAGCCATACCAAGACCTGCCATCTCATCGATCTTTTCGATCTCAAAATCAAACAGTTCCTTGATGATCGCAAGGTCATGGTGTGCCATAACGTTGACACTGCCCTCCACCGGTCCTACGATCTCACAGGCCTTGCTGAAAGCGTTTTCGCTGTTGACTAAAAGCCATGTCAGATAGGTATGCCACAGATTGCCGGAAAAACCATAGTTTCCCGCCATTTCCAGCAGAGCATTGACCGCTGTGCAGTAATCCTCCTTTGCATATACCAGGTCGGATTCTGTCAGCTGATCTGCCTGATACTGTGGGTATTCTTCTTCGATCAGACGGTCAAAGATCTTTAACACCTCGCTGTTTTCCATGTCCTTATATACAACACATGTATGAATTTTCATAATACTTCTCCTCATTCTCTATCCGTATGTTTAAAAATTCTCTGGTTTTTTCGGCTGCCCGGATCAGTAATTTCCCAGAATCCTGAGATCGATCGCATCGTGCCGGATGCCACGCAGCGCATTTTTCACCGCACTGTCATTTAAATTGCCTTCAAAATCAACAAAGAAACGGTACTCCCACGGCGAATCCGGGATCGGCCGGGATTCGATCAGGGTCATGTTCAGCCGGTTGTAGATGATATGAGCCAGAATATTGTACAGGGAACCCTGACTGTGACGGCCCTTGAAACAGATGCTCACGCGGTGGGCACTGCTTCTGAACATCTTGTTTCTGGATACGATGATAAATCTGGTGGAATTATTCGTATCGTAGTAAATATCCTCTGCCAGCACCTCCAGATCGTACAGCTTCGCTGCTGCCTCACTGCCGATCGCCGCCTGGGTTTTGTCCAGATCATCGCGGATCTTTTTGCTGGCTGCTGCTGTATTGGAATACTCATGCAGGATCCACTCCGGATGCTGTTCCAGATAGGGCTTACACTGGGACAGCGCCTGCGGATGTGAATATACACCGCGGATATCCGAAAGTTTCGTTCCCGGAAGTCCCAAAAGCTTGTGTTCCACCTTCAAAACATACTCATCCACGATCGTGATATCGTAGCTCATCAAAAGATCGTACATATCCGTCACGATACCTGCTGTGGAATTTTCAATCGGAAGCACGGCAAAATTAGCTTCTTTATTGACGATCGCTTCGATCGCTTTCTTGAACGTCGGCACGTGGAAACAGTCCACGTCCTCCCCGAAATAGGCCAGCATAGCCGCATAGCCATAGGCGCCCTCCACGCCCTGAAAAACTACTTTCTTATTTTTATATACTTCATCGATCTCTTCGAAACCGAGATCCTCATAAAGACCGTTTTCTGTCTGGATCTGATACTGCCGTTTCCGGCTGATGGAGATGATCTGTTTTAACACCTCCTGGATACCGATCGCATTAAATTCGGTGGAAGCCATACTTCGAAGCTCTCTGTACATCTCTTCTTCCCGCTCCGGGTCTACCACCCGCATCCCATGCTGCAGCTTATATTCGGCGATATCCTCGGTCAGTCGCATACGCTTTTCAAAAAGCTCTGCGATCTCGCGGTCGATCTCATCCACAGCTGCACGTGTCTGCTGTAAATCTGTCATAAATCTATCTTTATCTCCTGTTATATTCTTCTTTTGTGATCTGTGTCAGCTCCCCGATAAACGACAGCGAGCCAAAGGCAACAATCACATCTTCCCGGCCTGCCGTAGTGACCGCACGGTAAACCGCTTCCTGCATCGTTTTGCAGGCAGTCACATGCGGATTGTACCGGCGGATAATACCGGCCAGCTGTCTGGCCGGCATCGCACGGTCATTGTCCGGTGTCTCCATCGCATAGATATACTCCGCTATCGGCGCCATCTGTTCCATGATCTTTTCCACCTGTTTATCCTTAAACATGGCAATGATAAATATAAACCGGCGGCCACGGTAATATTTCAGCATGGCTTCCTTCAGCCGTCTGGCTGCGTCCGGATTGTGCGCACCGTCTACCAGAAAATCCGGCTCTCTGCCGATCCGGGTAAACCGGCCATTCCAGACCGTCTTTGCCATACCGGCTGCGATCTGTTCATCGGAAATGGCAAACCCAAAACCTCTCAGCTGTCTGGCAGCCTCTATGGCCAGAACAGCATTGTCGATCTGATGGGTGCCTGCCAGATGGATCGTTACGCTAAGTCCATCGTAAGTAAAGACCTGCTCTTCCAGTGTGCTTTTTTTCACCACAGCCTGATCCGGGTTTGCGATGATCAGCTGGTTTTTCTTTTCCTCACAGACAGCTTTTAATGTCTCGATAACCTCCGGTTGTTGTCTGCCGGTGACCATCACCGCACCCGGCTTTAAGATCCCGGCTTTGGTACGGGTGATCTTTGCAAGCGTATCCCCCAGATATTCCATATGATCCATGCTTACAGAAGCCAGTACGGCCACCAGAGTATTTTGGATTACATTTGTAGCATCTGTCTCGCCGCCCATACCGCATTCCAGCACGACGATATCACAGGCCATTTTCTTAAAATACCAGAACGACAGCGCTGTCTCGATCTCAAACGGAGACGGACACGCCAGTCCTTCATCATGCATCGCCGTCAGATGCGGCCACAGCACACTCATCCCTTCGGCAAAGTCTTCTTCGGAGATCCAGGTATCGTTGATCTGGATCCTTTCGCGGTAACCATATAATGTGGGTGAAACGAACCGTCCCGCCCGGTACCCGGCCTCTTTTAAAACAGAAGCCAGATGGGCATTCACAGAGCCCTTACCGTTGGTTCCGGCTATATGTACAAAACGCAGGCTTTTCTCCGGATGTCCCATCCGCTCCAGCAAAAGAGAAATCGCTTTCAGATTCATCTCATGCCCAAAGCGCAGGGACTCCTTTATACAGCCGCGTGCTTCCTGGTAATTCATATCAATAACCTTCCTCTGCATGTTTGTCATCTTTTGTGACATATAAAAGTATTATATTACTTCTCACAGGTAAAGACAAGAAAGATTCACCCGGATATCCCCGCATAAAAACAATGGACGGGACGTTGCAAAAGCAACGCCCCGTCCGGTATCCGGCATTTTTATTTATTACGGGTACCTCTGTACTTTTCATCACAGTACATACAGCGGTAGATCTCCTTTTTTTTATCGGCAAGAACAAAAACCTGATCCAGCCCCTGCTCGATGGATGTGATACAGCGCGGATTCTTACATTTGATCACATTCACGATCTTTTTCGGGATCCGCAGCTCCTTCTTGGCGATGATCTCACCGCCACTGATCACATTGACAGTAATGTTGTGATCAATAAAGCCAAGAATATCCAGATCCAGCATATCTACCGGACACTCTACCTTGATAATATCCTTTTTGCCCATTTTATTGCTGCGGGCATTTTTGATGATGGCTACACAGCAGTCCAGCTTGTCCAGCTTCAGATCATGATAGATCGTCATGGCCTTGCCGGCTTTGATATGGTCAAGTACAAATCCTTCTTCAATAGCACCTACGTTTAACATCAGACATTCACCTCCAGAAGTGTCAGGATCAGGGCCATACGGGCATATACACCATACTGTACCTGTTTGAAATATGCAGCACGCGGATCGTCATCCACCTCCACAGCGATCTCATTGACACGCGGCAGCGGATGCAGTACCAGCATATCCGGTCCGGCAAGCTCCATTTTGGCCTTGTCCAGAATATAGAAATCCTTCATGCGGACATAATCATCCTCATTAAAGAAACGCTCTTTCTGTACACGTGTCATGTAGAGAAGATCCAGCTTCGGCAGAGCATCCTCCAGACGGATCACCTCTTCGAACGGCACATTGTTGGCACGCAGAACATCCTCACGGATATAGTCCGGGATACGAAGCTCCTCCGGAGAAATCAATATAAATTTGATACCGGTATAACGAACCAGTGCCTCGATAAGGGAATGAACAGTACGGCCAAATTTAAGATCGCCGCAAAGACCGATGGTCAGATTATTAAGACGTCCTTTGAGAGAACGGATAGTTAAAAGATCAGTAAGGGTCTGTGTCGGGTGCTGATGACCACCATCACCGGCATTGATCACAGGAATACGGGATGCCATGGAAGCAACTAACGGAGCACCTTCTTTCGGGTGACGCATGGCACATATATCAGCGTAACAGGAAACCATACGGATCGTATCGGCAACACTTTCGCCTTTGGAAGCGGAACTGGAAGCAGCACTGGAAAAACCAAGAACCTTTCCGCCAAGATTCATCATAGCCGCCTCAAAACTCAAACGTGTACGGGTACTTGGCTCATAGAAAAGAGTAGCAATACGTTTGCCATCACAGGCATGTGCATATTTTTCAGGGTTACGTTCAATGTCATTGGCCAGATCGAGCAGTTTGTCAAGCTCTTCAACTGACAGATCCAGCGGACTCATCAAGTGTCTCATAGACTCCTCCTTCATGTGACTCATATTTACACCGTGTCCTATCATACTCCACTTTGCGGACAGTAGCAAGATAAAAATACCTGTTTTTCGGACATTTTATCCTGGGAAAATATTTTATCCCCGGATGTACTTTTTAGACCATCGTCCTGTACTGTTATTTATTTTTCAAATACTTTCAGTCGCTGGTAAAGAGCCGCGACCGGAAGGCCTACGACCGTATTGTAATCGCCCTCTATGGACTTTACGAATATGGCCGCTCCGCTCTGGATACCGTAGGCACCGGCTTTGTCCATCGGATCGCCACTGTCCACATAGCTTTCCATCTCCTGCTGTGACATCGGATAAAATTCTACCTTTGTTTCCTCATAAAAGCAGTCTGTGACCATATCGTTTCCCTCACGCCTGCAAAGTGCCACACCGGTATATACACTGTGCTTTCTGCCGGACAGCATCGAAAGCATGCGGATCGCATCCGCTCTGTCCTTCGGTTTGCCAAGAATCCTGCCATCGCATGCCACAACAGTATCCGCGCCGATCACGGTAGCACCGGCGGACACCTTTTTTGCCACACATTCTGCTTTCTGTGTGGCCAGTTCACATACGACCTCTGCGGGCTCTGTCTTTGTGATCACTTCCTCGACAGCGCTGACTTCGATCAGCACCTCTCTGTGCAGATGAGCGATCAGCTCCCGCCGTCTCGGCGAAGCTGAGGCCAGAACCAGTAATGGTATATCAGTCTTTATCATCTTCCTGCTCCTTTGTCTCATAGGGATTGACCCGCCTGGGCACATCCGGCATCGTCTTTACCTTTTCGTAGAAATCTGTCAGACTGCCGTGCGGATAGATTTCAATAAATTCATCCAGCGGATTTTCCATAAAATCCGTGATCAGATACAGCTTCATCCGGGTATTCAGCTTACGGACACACATATCTTCCTGCACATTGTTGCCGACCATCATGCAGTGGTCCGCATCCACATGACAGGTATGGATGATCTCTCTGTAATAGGAAAGCTTTGGCTTGCAGCCGCAGCAGTTATCATATGTTGTAATATAACAAAAATCCTCCGGTTTCAACCCCACCCAGGCCAGCCGGGTCTTTACCGCACTTGGCGGAAACAGCGGATTGGTCGCCAGGATCAGCCGGTAGCCTTTATCCCGTAGCTCATCTATGACCTTTCTGGATACACCGGTATCCTTTACCACCTCTTTTACCCGGTCAAATTCCTCTGTATAGAAGTCCTCGATCTGGTCACGGAACACATGCTCCTCATCCGGCACAAACTGCAGGAAAACATGCCAGAACCGCTCTTCATTGGTCATGCTGCCATCGTTTTCCATCATGGCCTTCACTCCGGCCCAGAGCCCCTTGACTATAGCTTCTTTATCAAACCCCTGCGGGGCAAATCTGCTGACCAGATGTTTCATGTAACTGTTGACAAATTCGATCTGATCCATCGGAAGCAGCGTTCCGTCGAGATCAAACATTATAGTATCTATCATTGCATTCTCCTGTTATTTCGATGCCTTTTTGCTCTTATCCGCACTTTTTGTGCCTGTATCCTATTGTAATGCATCTGCCTCGTCAATGTAAACAAAGACTTTTGGATTTTTTCGTTCTTTACTTTCCTCCACGGGTATGTTAGTATGTAAAGTCGAGTGGGTCAGATGATCGCGGCTGACAATGCCGAAAGGTGTCAGGTGAGGAAAGTCCGGGCTTCGCAGGGCAGGATGCCGGATAACGTCCGGTGGAGGTGACTCCCAGGCCAGTGCAACAGAAATAAACCGCCGGCTTTTGCCGGTAAGGGTGGAAAGGCAGTGTAAGAGACTACCGCCTGTCTGGTAACAGGCAGGGCACATGTAAACCCCATCCGAAGCAAGACCGAATCAAAACAATGCGGCGGCCCGTCGCGTTTTAGGTAGGTCGCTTGAGGCTGCCGGCAACGGCAGTCCTAGATAGATGATCATCCAACGACATAACCCGGCTTATCGATCCACTCCTTACAGAAGATAAATAAGGCCACACAGTGTGTATGCTGTGTGGCCTTTTATCTGTCATGCACGACAGTATCTGATCCATTGAACCGGATTTCACTTTTTCTTCTTTATTATACATCAAAACAGCTGCCGCCGATAAACTCCCGGAGGATCGAATTATGCGGCACTTCTTCGCTTGGCATCGGCAGGAAATAATCCAGGAATTTTAACAGGCGGACCGCCTCATCGTACTCCTTATCTTCCCTCTTTACCTGAAACAGCAAAGGCTCCGCATACATTTTCAGTACGGACAGCTCATACAGAAGCGCCGAATTAAATATCTCATCTGCCTGCTCCTGAAACGGGAAAATATTGTTTTCCTCGCCGCGGCGCACAGACGGCCAGCGGGCGATCGTCTCACGGGCATTCGTCCCGCGGGTACGATTGTCACGGACGATCCGGCGAAGCAGACGGCCATCTGTGGTCGGAATCCGGTTGTGTTCATCTACATTCAACTGTGTCAGGGCACTGATATAGATCTTAAATTTCTTATTCTTTGGCAGAGAATAGCTGAAAGCGTCATTCAGGCAGTGGATTCCCTCGATCACCAGCACATCGTCTGCTCCGATCGACAGTGGGGCATCCTTGTACTCCCGCTCTCCCGTAACGAAATTGTACGTGGGCAGCTGTACACTCTCACCGGCCAGCAGACGATTCATATCTGTATTGAACTGCTCAACATCCAGAGCCTCCAGGATCTCGTAATCATAATCTCCTTTTTCGTCTCTCGGCGTATCTTTTCTGTTTTTAAAATAATTGTCCACAGAGATCGGATGCGGCTTTAATCCGTGCGCGATCAGCTGGATCGACAGGCGGCGGGAAAATGTCGTTTTTCCAGAGGATGACGGACCGGCGATCATGACAAACTTTACCTGCTCCCGAGCTGCTATCTTTGCTGCGATCTCGGATATACGCCCCTCCTGCAGTGCTTCCGATACCAGAAACAGCTGGTTCATCTTTCCCTGACTGATACCCTCATTCAGATCACCTACCGTAGACACATCCAGCTTATCTGCCCAGGCTTCCGCCTCACGCTGTACCATAAATACTTTCTCCGACGGTGCAAACGGCTTGATATGATCCGGCTGTTTCTTATCCGGCATCAAAAGCACGATACCATCCTGATAGGGAATCAGATCAAACAGCTGCAGATATCCGGTATGGTTGACCATAAAGCCATAGAAATAGTCCTCAAACCCGTCTACATTATAGATGTTTACACGGGATACACGGCGGTATTTAAACAGCTTTTCCTTGTCATACATACCGTACTGGTGAAACAGATCCACCGCCTCCTGTGTACTGATATTGCTTTTCATCAGCGGGATCTTTTTTTCCACGAGGGTACGCATATAGACCTTTGTCTCTTCAAGAAGCTTTTCATCGACCGTCACATCCCCCTGCAGCGTATAATAAAAGCCATTGTCCACCGCAAAGTGCAGAACCACCTTTTTCAGTCTGTCCCGCCCGGCCACATGATAGACAGCTTTTAAAAACAGCAGATTCATGCTTCGCTGATACGTTTTCAGCCCGATCGTATCCTGCATCGACACAAAGCTGATCCGGCAGTCACGGCGCACTGTCTTGTGAAGCTCTCGCAGCTTACCATCCACGCGGGCCAGAAGTGCCGGAAATTCGTGCTGCCTGTTATAATATTCCTCTGCGACCGCAGAAAGCGGTGTCTCATAGGGAATCTGTACTGTTGCATCACCGATCTGTGCGGTTATTGTCTTTTTTCTGTCTTCCATTCGCATTGCCTCCCATTTTTTATAATTAAAGAAAAGATCCCGCAAAAACTATCGTTTCGGGATCTTTTTATGCGCAGAAAAAAAAGAAAAGTGCTCTCCTTTCCTGCTCTTTATTTCTCTGTTTTATAATATGCCAGTGCTTCGTCGATCAGACGATCTTCCACGGTCAGCTCCTCCCGACGGTGCCTGCCCGTCTCGGTCTGTGTAAAGCGCAACTGCTCCGACAGCTTTGTATGCTGTGCCTTTTCTTTTAACAGGTACTTTTCCAGTACCGGATGTCTGTGTTCCAGAAGATACCGGCCATAAAGAAACCAGATCGGACGATCGTCTGTATTTTCCCCGTGCACCGCACGGATGACCGGATAATATTTGCCATCCTCAAAGACCATATCTTCCCTGCAGATCATAAAGCCCTGCTCTTTCAGATACATGCGGACTGCTGCAAGGTCTGACTGGGGCTGCAGGATCAGCTCTTTTAAAGACGGCAGCACAGCCTGTCCTTCTTCGAGGATTTTTCTCATAAGCATACCGCCCATACCGGCAATCACGACACTGTCGGCTTCCCCAGCAGAAAGTCTGGCAAGCCCGTCACTTAACCGGGTCTCAATCACATCTTCCAGATGATGCATCTGTATATTTTCCCTGGCCCTGCTCAGAGGACCTTCCCTGAGATCCATGGCGATCGCAGAAGGCACTCGCCCCGCTTCATACAGCCAGATCGGCACATAGCCATGATCCGTGCCCACATCAGCCAGACGGTTCCCCGGTGTTACCATATCAGCCACGGCCTGTAATCGTTTTGACAGCTGCATATCTACCTCTTAATCCAGATAATCCTTGAGCTTGCGGCTGCGGCTCGGATGACGGAGCTTTCTTAACGCCTTGGCCTCGATCTGACGGATACGCTCACGGGTAACATTAAACTCCTTACCAACCTCTTCCAGTGTACGTGCACGTCCGTCATCCAGTCCGAAACGCAGACGCAGCACCTTCTGCTCACGGTCAGTCAGTGTGCTCAAAACATCTTTAAGCTGTTCGCGAAGCAGGGTAAACGCAGCGGCATCTGCCGGTACCGGCACATTGTCATCCTGGATAAAATCACCCAGATGGCTGTCCTCTTCCTCACCGATCGGTGTTTCCAGGGATACCGGCTCCTGGGAGATCTTTAAGATCTCACGTACACGGTCTACAGACATATTCATTTCCTCGGCGATCTCTTCCGGGAACGGCTCACGTCCCAGCTCCTGTAAAAGCTGTCTGGATACACGGATCAGCTTGTTGATTGTCTCGACCATATGCACCGGAATACGGATCGTTCTGGCCTGATCGGCGATGGCTCTGGTGATGGCCTGACGGATCCACCATGTTGCGTAGGTGGAGAATTTATAACCTTTACGGTAATCAAACTTTTCCACGGCTTTGATCAGACCCAGGTTACCTTCCTGGATCAGATCCAGAAACAGCATACCACGTCCGACATAACGCTTGGCAATGCTGACAACCAGACGCAGGTTGGCCTCTGCCAGACGGTTTTTGGCATCCTCGCCGGCCATTTCCAGCATCTTCATCTGGCGTTTTTCCTTTTTCAGCTCTTCTTTTCTCGCATCATCAGCGGTCTTTAACTCTTCCTCGATCTCTTCCAGACGGGCATGGGCATCCGCACCTGCCTCCATCTGCTTGGCAAGCACAATCTCCTCATCAGCAGTCAGAAGCGGTACCTTACCGATCTCTTTCAGGTACATACGGACCGGATCCTCGATGCTGACACCTTCCGGTACGGAAAGGTCGATATTTTCGACATCCAGCTCGTCCTCTTCCTCGATCACAGCATCCTCATCATTGATCATCAGTGCTTCCGGCTCTTCCATAGCATTCATGCGCAGCACATCGATATTGCTCTGCTCCAGAAAGTCAAGGACTTCTTCCATCTGTTCCTGGCTAAGAGGAAAATCCTGGAAATAATCACTGATCTCCTGATACTCAAGAATGTTCTTTTTCTTTTTTCCCAGTTCCAGAAGACCTTTCTTCTTTTCTTCAAACTTTGCCTTATCAAATTCCATAGATTTCCATCCTTCCATACATTGTTTTTATTTTATCCTTATTCAAAAGAAATATGCAGTTTCTGTTTCTTCGTCCTGAACTCCTCCAGCTCTCTTTTTTCCTTTAACAGCTGCATAAAGCCTTCGCTGTCATTAGCTGCGAGCTCACTGGTACGCTTCTTTAAACTGTCTTCTTTCATGCGAAATATGATATCTGTCAGTACCTGCTGTCTGTCCTCCTGGCTTTCCAGCTTTATCTGGGCATGCAGCACTGCAGCCACCTCTTTCTGCTCCTCCACATCCTCAAAGTCATCCAGGATACCCGCAGGCTCCGGCTTTCCCTTTTCAAACTGTGCAAAAAGCAGCTCGGCGATCCTGTGATACAGCGGATTGGTAAAATCCTGCAGGCGGATCACCTTATGTACACCCGCATAGATCGACGGGTATGTCGTCAGCCAGGTCAGCAAAAGCCGCTGTGCCATATCTGATCCGCTGACTTTCATTTTGGCCTTTTGCTTCACCGGAGTGGCATCCTCGGTCCGCGGTGTCAGTCCCACACCCTTTAAGGCCAGCTGATTGACCTGCTTTTTCAGGATCTGCTGGTCGATCCGGTACTGGCGGCAGACGGCCTCCAAATAATTGTTTCTTTCCATCTCATCGCTGAAACGACAGAGCTTTTTGGCGATCTCATGGAAAAAGTCTGTCTTCCCCTGCGGATCGTTCAGATCATAGGAAAGCTTCAGCTTGTCAATTTCAAACATAAAGCCATTCATGCCGTTTTCCAGACGTTCTTCAAAGGCTTCGGGACCTTCGGACTTGATGAACTCATCCGGATCCTTGTACGGCGACAGATTGATTACCTTGGTGGCCAGTCCCGCATCCTTTAACAAAGGAATCGCACGGAGTGCCGCCTTGACACCG
>JAHZHB010000071.1:17234-17472 GCA_019420465.1 Lachnospiraceae bacterium | reverse complement strand
TGTGGCATCGCTTCTGTGGTATTTTACGTTTGCCGCAGATGTTATCGAACCGTATCTGGTCGTTTTAAACAGTCTCCCAAAATCTGCACTGGCACCGCTTTTCATCGTCTGGTTCGGTACGGGATTTAAAACAATCGTGATCGCCGGCATGTCTGTTGCCGTCTTTGGCTCGATCCTGCAGCTGTACCAGTACTTTCTTCGGACAGATCCCGAACTTTACAAGCTGATCTACACACTC
>JAHZHB010000071.1:9360-17224 GCA_019420465.1 Lachnospiraceae bacterium | reverse complement strand
GGCAGCCGCAGACATATCCTGCGCTATATCCTGCTGCCCGGCTCCCGACAGATGATCCTGTCGGAAATGAAAGTCAATATCGGGCTTTGCCTTGTTGGTGTTGTGATCGGTGAGTTTCTGGCTGCCAGACAGGGACTCGGCTATCTGATCATCTACGGCAGTCAGGTATTTAAACTGGACTGGGTTCTGCTTTCGATCCTGATCCTCTGTCTGATCGCCATGGGCATGTACAAAGGGATCGATATACTGATGAAGGCGCAGTCAAAATGAACCCGGTCAACACAGCTCTGCTGGATCTTTCTTACTCCTTTCTGGCATAAAAATACCCCCATACAGAACTTTTATTTCCTGTTCTGTATGAGGGTAACATATCTATGCCATACCAATACTCTGCTTTTTCCTGCTGCTCATACGCAGATGTTACGGTTAAAGTATCCCCAGACCGGCCACAATATAATGTACCAGAAAAGCCGCAACCCATGCCACCAGGCACTGCCAGATCACAACGCCTGCTGCCCATCTGGCACCAAGCTCTCTCTTAATAGAAGCAATGGCTGCGATACACGGTGTATATAAAAGACTGAAAACCAGCAAAGATGCTGCTGCAAGAGGCGTCATCACCGCAGTAATATCTCCGCCAAAGAGGATTTCCAGTGTGGAGACCACGCTCTCTTTTGCCATAATGCCGCTGATCAGAGACGTACAGATTCGCCAGTCACCAAGCCCCAGCGGTCCAAATACAGGGACCAGAAGGCCGGCGACATGGGCCAGAATACTGTCTGCCGAATCCGCAACCATATTCAGTGAGAGATCAAAGCTCTGTAAAAACCATACCACGATCGTAGCGATCAGAATGATGGAAAATGCTTTCTGCAGGAAATCCTTTGCCTTTTCCCATAAAAGCTGTGCTACATTTTTGGCTCCCGGCAGACGGTAATTAGGCAACTCCATCACAAAGGGAACAGGTTCGCCCTTAAACAGCGTCCCTTTGTACAGAAAAGCAATCAGGATCCCCACCAGAATCCCCAGAAGATACAGTCCTGCCATCACCAGACCTCCCTGCTTCGGGAAAAATGCATTGACAAAAAACGCATATATCGGCAGTTTGGCTGTACAGCTCATAAAAGGCGTCAGAAGGATCGTCATCTTACGGTCTCTTTCGCTTGTCAGCGTACGTGTGGACATAACCGCCGGTACGGTACAGCCAAAGCCGATCAGCATCGGAACAATACTCCGGCCGGAAAGACCGATTTTTCGAAGCAGCTTGTCCATAACAAAGGCTACTCTGGCAATATAACCGCTGTCCTCCATCAGAGACAGGAAGAAAAACAGGGTGACAATGATCGGGAGAAAGCTGAGTACACTGCCTACGCCCTGAAAAATTCCCTGCAATACCAGACTCTGCATCGTAGGATTGACATTTCCGGCCTGCATCGCCATAGCGACCAGTATCGTCAGACGGTCGATCCCGGCTGCCAGTATATCCTGCAGCCATGCACCGATCACGTTAAAGGTCAGATAAAATACCAGCACCATAATGCCGATAAAACAGGGAATCGCTGAGTATTTTCCTGTCAGAATGCGATCGATCTTTTCACTTCTGATCCGCTCTTTGCTTTCTTTTGGCTTTGTCACCGTCTGTTCGCATAATCTTTCAATAAAATCAAAGCGCATATCCGCGATAGCCGCGCTCCGGTCGATCCCACGCTCTGTCTCCATCTGACAGACGATATGCTCCAGCATCTGTGCTTCATTATCATCCAGCTTTAACTGTGCCAGGATCAGCGGATCTCCTTCGATTGCTTTGGTTGCAGCAAATCTTACCGGAAGCCGTGCACCCTGTGCATGATCCTCGATCAGATGAATCACAGCATGGATACAACGGTGTACGGCACCGTTATGATCCTCCCGGTCACAGAAATCCTGACGCAGTGGTTTTTCCTGATATTTGGCGATATGTACAGCATGGGCGATCAGTTCGTCTACACCCTCGTTTTTGGCTGCAGAGATGGGAATAACCGGAACCCCCAGCATGGCCTCCATCGCATTGACATCGATAGCTCCCTGGTTTCCTGTCAGCTCGTCCATCATATTTAAGGCAACGACCATCGGAATATCCATTTCCAGAAGCTGCATCGTCAGATACAGGTTTCTTTCAATGTTGGTCGCATCCACGATATTGATGATCGCTTTTGGATGCTCATCCAGCACAAAGTTTCTCGATACGATCTCTTCACTGCTGTATGGTGACATCGAGTAAATACCCGGCAGATCCGTCACCAGCGTTTCCGGATGATTACGGATCGTACCGTCCTTGCGGTCTACCGTAACTCCGGGGAAATTTCCCACGTGCTGATTCGAACCGGTCATCTGGTTAAACAGGGTGGTCTTTCCACAGTTCTGATTTCCCACCAGCGCATAGGTCAGTGTTGTTCCCTCCGGCAGAGGATGTTCCTGTGCTTTTTCATGGTATTTACCTGCTTCACCCAGACCGGGATGTGCAGACATCCCCAGTCTTTCCTTACGGCTGTGTGCATTACTGCGTTCTCCGATCGGCCGGATATCTATCTGATCTGCCTCCGACAGACGCAGCGTCAGCTCATAGCCATGTACCTGCAGCTCCATGGGATCTCCCATCGGCGCCAGCTTGATCACAGTCACTTCGGCACCGGGTATCATACCCATATCCAGGAAATGCTGGCGCAACGCCCCTTTACCACCGACGCTCTTAATGTCATAGCAGTCCTTCCTCTACAAGTTTCTATGTGTATTGAGGATACCGTATGACTTTCTTTTGCTTTTGTCAATACTTTTTATACAATTTTGTCGATTTGTCAGATAGTTTGTTTCAACTAACATTTATTTTTCCTAACCAACTCCGATGCACCGGACAGGGTTTTGATATGCACAGAAGCGAAATTAGTCCTCTGGGCCAAGTATTGATATTCATGGTAAAACATAAGGAGTGTATACCTGCAGTTTTGCAGGTATACACTCCTTATGTTTATTGATCCTATTTACTTTCTGGTTGTCAGACTGACTGCTTTTGACCATGCAGAATATACTTTCTGTGACTGTCCGTCAACTTTTACTGTCTTAAAGGTACGGATGCGGACATAATATTTTTGCTTTGCTGCCAGTTTACCGATCTTTTTGGTCGTTGTCTTTACACCGGAAACAGTTACGGTTTTGGCTGTGCCTGCCGTAAAGCCGGATGTGGTCGCATACTGCAGCTCATATCCACTGTTTTGCTGTGTGATCTTTTTCCAGCGGATCTGCATACCACGGGATCTGGCTGTACGCTTGGTGATCGAACTGCTTTTGGGAACGATCGAATAGTTTTTGGTAACATTTCCCTCGTATTTGCCGTTAAAGACTACACTGACCTTGTATATACCAACATTTTTACTTTTCTGATTACTGTAGGTCACTGTATAGCAGGAAGCCGGAATAACAGCTCCTGTGGTATCGGTTACCGTTACCTTAGGATAATTGACTTTTCTCTTATATGTAAAACTGGCTTTCGAAAGCTTTACATCCGCAATCTGTGCAATCTCACTGTTGCTCTTAACGTCACCACAGACTGTGCATCTTTCTACCACACTGCCGGGAGCCATCATCGTCGATGGAGTCACTGTTGGCACGTACTCATGCGTGTGCGAAGAAGCTTCGAGCTCTACGATCAGACGCTGTCCGCCATATACCGGCCAGAAACTGGTCCGTGCCAGATTCCCGCGGGACGGACTGGCTGTTGTCTTATAGTTTTTCGGCCTTTCGTAATAATAGCAGAAAGCATATCCAGCCTGGTAAGCACCATCCAGCGTATCCGGAACGGCTCTTAAAGCAGCCAGCGCCGTGCCACGGAATCTGCTCTCCAGATCATACTGCAAAAAATAAAGCTGTGCGGATAATGTCCGGTAATCCATGCCATTATACTCGCACCAGGATAAAAGGCGATAATAATTGCTGCTGTACCACTGGCAGATACCATAGCTTGGTCCCACCGGATTGGTCGCAGTCTCTACAAAACGGCATTCTCTGTACATATTGGCCAGAACGCCGCAGGCAGCTGCACTGTTCAGTCCCATTTTTTCTGTCAGGAAACTGTAGATCTTCTGTTCGTTTGCATTTCTGGTAACAGATGATACGGTAACATCTGCTTTTACCGTCGCTGCCGTCTGTGGCACCACGACCCCGCAGGCCATCAGCAGCGTCAGTAAAAGGCACAAAAGCTGTTTTCTTACTCTCATATCCTTTTCCTCAATTGCTTTATGAAAAATTTTAATGAAGTTAAGTCTTATTATAGTACAGGCCGTTCTTTTATGCAATATTTTTTTAACATCTATGTAATAAATCAGCGGGAAAATGTGACATTTTCCCGCTGATTTTGCATAAATATGAAGTTTTCTCCAAATACCATCAGACTTTTATCTGCATCTGCGCTTGGCAGCCTCTACGACATGACCGACTAAAACAGAAGTCGTCACACTGCCGACACCACCCGGTACCGGAGTGATCGCCTCTACGATCGGCTCTACACTGGCATAATCCACATCACCACAGAGCTTGCCCTCGGCATTGACATTGATGCCCACATCGATGATGATCTGTCCCTCTCTGACGTAGGAAGCATCCACAACACCGGCACGGCCTGCTGCTACGATCACGATATCAGCCTCTTTCACTACAGACGGCATATCGACGGTTCTGGTATGGCATACAGTGACTGTCGCATTCTTTTTGATCAGCATCATAGCCGCCGGCTTGCCGACAACAAGGCTTCTGCCGACAACAACAGCCTTTTTGCCCGTGCAGTCCACACCATAATGGTCCAGGATCTCCATGCAGGCCTGCGGGGTACACGGCGGGAATCCCTGATCGGTACCGGCAAATACACCTACCATGGAACCGTCTGTGATACCATCCACATCCTTTTCAGGATCCAGTGCTTTGATCACAGCGGCTTCATCCAGATGTTTCGGCAGCGGTCTGAACATCAGAACGCCGTGAATATGATCGTCTTTATTCACCTGTTCGATCACTGCCATCAGCTCTTCCTGTGTACAGTCTGCCGGAAGCAGGAACTTTTCAAAAGCCACACCCAGCTTTTCGCAACGCTTTGTGGCGCCTCTCTCGTAGGAAAGGTCATCCTCACGCTCACCCACACGCACGATACCCAGCGTCGGTGTCACACCTTTTTCTTTTAATGCGGCCGCATCTGCCATGATACGCTCGTTTAATGCCGCTACAACTTCTTTACCTAAAAACTGTTTTGCCATGGTTATCTTCTCATTCTTTCTGCTGTAAATACAACGGATTTTGTATTGTTTCTGTATCTGTCAGAACCGACAGGCTGTAAATATATCGGGGCAGCGCTTTGGTACACGCCTTCCCGATATGTACAATATCCTTTCGGAGTGTACAGTCCCGGTCTTATTTCAGACGGCACATCGTATCGTAATAGATCGCGTCTGCAAGCGCACTGTATTTAACCAGCATCGCATCAGCCTTGGCATTCAGCACACCGGCCTGCAGCTGGTCTTTCATGGATTTGGTGTTGACAAAGACGTTTAAGCTGGCGCCCTGTAAAGCAGCCTTGCATAAAGCGGCGGCAACACCGGCATCACTGAGAACCATCACGGAACCCTTGTCAGCAAATTCACGGATCATGACCATGGCCTCACAACATTTTTCCATGATCTCCATCGGGACCTGACAGGCTTCCCAGAGGACATGCTGCATCACATGCTCTTTTTCGGCGATCTCTTCTTCTGTATTGATCGGCATACCATAAGCTTTTGCCAGCGGTTTGAAGACTTCGGCATCCCGCTCGATCAGCTGCAGGAAATCGTTCTGGATCTTTGTCATCTTGCGCTGCAGTTCGATCATTTCCTCTTCTACGGCAGCGTATTTCTTTTTACCAACGGTCAGACTGCCGACCATATTGGCCAGTGCAGCAGCCAGAGCGCCTGTCAGGGCACTCGCACCGCCGCCACCCGGAACCGGAGCTTTGGAAGCCAGTACTTCAACAAATTCTTTACAGGATTTTTCAGAAAAACTCATAGTATCCTCCTTATGGATCATAGTATTGGTTTATGTGTGTATATCCCGGTAGCTGTATTTCAGGCAAACATTCTTGTCCTTTGTCAGCATACGAGTTACGTCCATTTTTACAAGCTTGTACTATCATAACGTACAAAAAACTATCTGTCAATTATGTAAATATCGACATACAAAAGCTGTCATGTCCGTTATCTTCCATAAAAAAAGAGGCTGTATTTTGTACAACCTCTTCAAAAATCGTTATTTTTTTGTCACAGCATAGATTACTCTTACAGAACAGCCTTGACCGTTCCGATCGACACGTCACCACAGACAGTCATATCTTCCCCGTGAAAAGCCACCGGGAAATTATCGGAAAACAGGATCTGGGATGAAGGCGGGAACTCATCATCTCCGGCCCATAAAGCGAAACGCATATACAGACCATTGATCAGCTCGAATTCATACCCTGCATCACCATAGTTCATCGCTTTACCGCCCACTTCTTCCATAGCCTTTTTAAACGCATCCAGCTTAAAGCCAAAGCCAAAAGCCAGACGGCTTAAACAACGGCCGGAAAACTGTTTGTAATACACCTCACACCACGGAATCTCCCGATAGGTCAGAAACTTACCGGTAGACGGCGCTGCACTTCCCTCAAGAAGATAACGCATCACCAGGATCTTTGCCTTGCCCATATCGCGAAGCACATAGTACTTCTTGTCCGGCGTCAGCGGTGTTACATCAAACGCAGGCCAGCTTACCTGGTATTCATAGCCCATCATCCGGATCGTAAACAGCTTTTTCTCACTGTCGTACGGAATCTGACAGCGCGCGGCTGCAGCCACCGGATCCATCTGGGCATATTTTTCCATGTAATGCTCCATAGGCATACGCTCAAGGTTGTCTTTTTCGTAATTTAACTCCATATTGCTCCATTCTAGCGAAGTTCAACAGACGGGAACAGATTGGCATCCGTATGCGGCAGGAAGCAGCAGGCTACAAACTCATCCATATAGCCCGGTACGGTACTCAGTTCCATATACGTCATATTCTGCGCTAATTCATAAGTTTTCTTTTCTGCCTCTTTGGAGAGCAGCATCGTGTAGGCACCGGACAGAGAAGAGTTACCTATATAATGGAACTTTTCAATCGGGATATCCGGGAACATACCGATATTGACAGCATTTTGCATGTTGATACCGCTGCCGATACCACCGGCAACATACACATCATCGATCATGGAAATATCAAAATCCAGTGCTGTCAGCATTGTACGGATAGCGGAGAAGATCGCGCCCTTGGCACGGATAAAATTGTCGATATCCACCTCAGTGATCTCTACATCCTTGATCGAACCGGCCTCCTCTTCGAATGCCAGAACATAGCTGCCCATACCATACTTGTCATGTTTGATCCGCTTACCTTCACGGACAAATTTACCTTTCGGATTGATGATACCGTTTAAGTACAGCTCACAGATCACATCGATGATACCGGAACCACAGATACCAACAGGCTTTGTACCCGGCTCACCAACGATCGTCAGAGTCGGCTCCATCGTCTCTTTGTCGATTTTACATGCCTCAACAGCACCGTCTGTAGCACGCATACCGCAGCTGATGTCACCACCCTCAAAGGCCGGACCGGCACTGCAGGCGCAGCTCATCATAAAGTCAGAATTACCAAACACCAGCTCACCGTTCGTACCAAGATCGATAAACAGTGAAAATTCCGGACGGTTCCAGATCATGCTGACCAGAGTACCCGCTGTAATATCACCGCCGACATAGCTGCCGATATTCGGTGCGATGATAATATG
>JAHZHB010000071.1:0-9350 GCA_019420465.1 Lachnospiraceae bacterium | reverse complement strand
AAGATCACTGGCATACAAAGAGTTTGTCTTGAAAAATGCAGGAATATACGGCTCCATACGAAGCGGATTGGCATCGATACCGGCAAACAGATGGTTCATGGTAGAGTTACCTGCTACACACATACGATAGATCTGCTTTGTCTTGATTCCTGCACTCTTGCACATCTGGGCGATCATTGGATTGATCGTCTCTTTGATCACCGCATCCTGCAGCTTCTTGATACCATTGTCTTTCTGAGACTCGATAATACGGTTGATAACGTCTGCACCGTAACGGATCTGCCCGTTACCTGCCGATGCCTTTCCAAGGATCTTACCTGTCTCCATATCTATGATCAGGGCAGATACTGTCGTGGTACCGATATCAACAGCCAGCCCGCAGATTGCTGATTCATCATTTTCCGGGAAAATATCGTAGACAAAGACACGGTTTCCGGTCTTGCTGATCACACATTTTACGGAAAAATCACTTTCACGCAGCGTCTGTGGCATCTTTTTCAACACACTGTAGGGCAGATGTACATACTCCACACCCTCCTGTGCCTTGATCGCACGCATCAGACGTTCATTGTCCGGCATGGTATCGTCCAGTGTCGGTACATTCATCTTCACACTGATCTTTGACATGTTATTTGAGAACTCAATACCTGCAGCACTGATCTCTTCTTTCGCTGTCTCAAAGATCTTTATTTCATCACTGGAACTTAAATCCGCAACTTTCATTCTGCTCTTGTATGCAGATGCGATATCCGGTACCAGGACTGTACAGTCAGCTTCTACAGTACTGGCACAGGCCAGTCTCCATCCGCTCGCATATTCTTCGTCAGAAATATGTGATGATCTTCTGGAAGCCACACTGCCGTCTACCAGTTTCACACGACATTTACCACAAACTGCATTGCCTGAACAGGGAGCATCGATCGCAACATTTGTTTTTCTCGCTACTTCGAGAAGATTCTCACCGGAAGTGGCATACGCCTCTACTGCTTCTCCACTTTCGAATGTAAAGGTCACTTTAAACATAGATTTTCGTTCCTTCTTTCTGTAAAAAACTTCTTGTTTTTCGTATTTTCTACAAAATATCCGCTTTTTAAAAATGGCGCAGCAGGATTACCCCGCTGCGCCGGATCTTTACATCAATGCACTATTGTAGTGTCTGATTACAGCTCCAGATAGGAATCTGCATACAGAGTGTTGTTCTTGATAACATCACAGGACTTGATGGTCTCCATCAGTCTCAGGTCGTTCGGGTTAACGATAGCAGATGTCAGACCCTGCATCATAGCCATAGCTACCATAGCGGAGTCCATGATCGGTCTGATATTCTTCGGCATACCGTTGGAGTTGTTGGACAGACCACCTGTAGAGTTCAGACCCATATCAGAGAACATCTTGATACACTCAAGAATATCCATCGGTTTGTCCTGCATACCCTTTGTTACCAGGAACAGCGGATCGAACCACAGATCTGTAGCTTCCATACCATGCTCCATACCTCTTTCAAGAAGAGTCTGGCAGTACATCATACGCTCATCATTGTCTTTGGCAATACCTTCGCCGTTGCACAGTGCGATAACGATAGCATCGTTAGCAGCTGCCAGGTCAACGTACTCGATACGTCCTGCAGCATCTGCAGAGTTAACGATCGGTTTACCTTTGGAACGGTTGTATACAGAGATACCAGCTTCAATAGCTTTCTTGTTAGCTGTATCCAGAGCCAGCGGAACGTTGTCGAACTCGCCCTGTAACAGTTCTACAGCCCATTTCATCAGCTCTTCGCCGTTGGACTCTGCCGGTCCGATGTTAACATCCAGATAATAAGCACCAGCATCCAGCTGCTGTTTTGCTCTTGTCAGGATCGGCTCCGGATCTTTCTCGTTGAATGCTCTGTTGATGGACGGAGCGGTTACGGAGATTCTCTCACCAATTACGATAAATTTGCTCATTTTTAAGTACTCCTTATATCTTTTTTTTGCAGCAGCATGTTGAACAAAACTGCTGTTTTAAGCGCATCCGCACAAAGGCTGTACGGATGCGTCTTGGGTACAATTACAGTTCGCCGTTAGCCTGCATATCTTTGAAGAACTTAACCAGCTCAACTGCCTCACGCGGAGCAACGATGATCTCCCAGCCCGGAAGTTTAGCTTCCAGATCGCCCTTTAATACAGCGACTTTACCCGGAATGATCATCTTTCTGCATTTCAGCTTCGGTTCGATCTCCTCCTGGAAGAATTTAGCGATGGATCCTGAGGAGAATTTACCTGCAGCCCAGGAAGTCAGAACGGAAAGTCCGCCTGCATCGTTGATAACCAGGTTCATCGGAATACCGGATCTCTCCAGCTCGCCGGATACTACGAAGTATGTCAGAGCGAAGTCTACGGTAGTGATGATGATGGAGTTCTCGTCTGCACCATTTAACGGGTAGATGCCCGGTGCAACTTTCATCGGCTTCTGCGGGTCTGTGAAGACGTTCTGACGAAGACCGAACAGCGGCAGTGCGTCAGCGTAGTTCATTTCCGGAAGAACAACGATGGAACCGTATTTCATTGTGAATACAGAAGCAAGAGCCTGTGCCATGTATTTATCATCCTTTGTCAGGGCAGATACATTAACGATGGACGGATAACCAAAGGTTCTGTCTTCGTTCTTTAAGGCAGCACGACGTACCTGAACAGTGTTCTCAAAGGTCTCTTTGATAGTAGCACCTGTGGTGTCGATGATCAGCTCTTTGTTGCCGGCTTTCTCAAGTGCAGCAACGGTATCATACAGCTCGTCAAGGTTGGCACCGGAAACACCCAGTACAACACCTGCAGCTGTAGCTACAGCGCTCATTTCAGCATAGTTGGAAGCGTTTGCACCGTTCAGAACCGGCTTAGCGTCCTTGCACACTTCCAGAGCAGCCTTAGCTGTTTCTACATCTTTAACGCCCAGTACAAGAGTCTTGCCTGTAGCAGCTGCTTTCTTTACGATCTCAACGTATCTGTCAGCAGCAGTACCTTCGCAGCAGTTAACGTAGATCATCTCTACGTGCATCTGCTCGCCGATACGGTCATAATCTACTTTGCCAGCCTCTGCGATCTTTGCATCGATCGTAGCATCATCCATAGAGCTGCAGAGAGATACTGCATATCTTGTTTTGCTGACAAATGTCTTTTCATGTCTGTAAAGAACAGTCTCTCCACCCAGTGTGTACTCAGCATCGCCTGTACCAACTTTGATGCTCTTCATCGGCGGAGCTGTAGCTGCGGAAAGGGATTCCAGAGCTTCAGCAGACATATGCGGACAAGCGGCAATGTCCATAGCACCCTGAGCAACCTTCATAGAGAAAGCCATACAGGTCGGGCATCCGCATTCTTTACAGTTTTTCTTTGGTGTTAATTTAAAAATCTGAATACCATTTAATGCCATTTTGTTATCCTCCTGCTTATGCTAATTCTTTGATCATCTTTGCGATAGTTGCAACAGACTGAGGATGTCTTAAGATAACGGCATTGGAACCGGATACCAGGTCAGCAGCAGCTGTCTGGATCTCCATGGAAATACCTCTCTCTTCACGAGAACCCCATTCCGGAGCATCTGCTTCTTCAGCAAGGGACTCTTTAACGCCCCATGTCTCAGAAGATACAGGAGTGATAATCGGCATCTGAAGTGTAGTATCGCCCTGTGCCAGTGCAGCAGCTTTGATACGATCCATTGTAGATACAACGTACTCGTAACCATAACCAACTGCAGCTGTACCAACATTCATAACGATGCTGTCAGCTTTAACTCCCAGCTGTGTCATAACAACATTCAGCTGTTTAGCCAGGTTGATATCTACAGCAGACTCAGCACCAACCTTCTGGTTGTATGCAAGACCTGCAGCAGCACCTACTGCTTTGTAGTTTTCTTCTTTAGCAGCCAGAATCAGAACGTTCTTACCCTGCAGAGCTTCTGCAACTTTAGCAAGCAGTTCAGAATCTTTCTCTACGTTCTTGCATCCTTCTACTACTAACGGCAGATCGATAGCATCAGCTACTTCCTTAGCAACAGCTACGAGCTCCTCTGTAGATTTGTTAGCTCCGTTCGGATCTCCGCCTTCCAGACTCAGAGCTACAAAATCAGCACCTTCCATCTGAGCGGCTTTCTTTGCCATCTCAGCCGGTGTGCTGCATCCTTCATAATAGGAAATCAGTCCCGGTACAGCGTTGTCAAGACCCATATCAGAGATCTCAACACCGACCTTCGGCATATTTCCCATGTCTCCATCAAATGTATAGAACGGCAGAATGTTCTCGCCGCCGATTTTGATGGCTTTTTCGCCAACGCCGATCTCTACTGCTTTGATCTGTGCGTTAAACTTCTGTGGTTTACGATTAAACGGCATTGTTGTTAGCCTCCTTTGAAAATAATTAAAAGTGAAACTTCTATGTAACGGTGCATGCGCTTTTGACGGTACATGCACCGTGCATATGCTTCTTACGGGTTAAAACCCATATGCCTCATAAACGAGTACTCTCGCTATAATAATATTTAACGACAATTTATGCAAGTATAAATTTGGAATACCTGTCCAAACAGCTTACATCATTGGATCCAGACCCAGTGCCGGATGTCCCTTCTCTGTCAGGAAAGCAACCAGTGTCTCCGGATCTGTAGCGATTGTCTCATCACCGATCATATCTGTGAAATTGTCGATACCATACAGATCCTTTGCTGTAGCATTCAGTTTTTCACCTACCTGATCTTTCAGATCCTTCGGCATCCATACGATACGCTCTACACCGCCCTCAGCTTTCATGAACTTCTTGGAGGCGATGAAGTGTTTACCATGACCCATGAAACCAGGAGTCTGTACACCACCACCAGTCATAGATGCAAGCTCGGAGAATGTCATACCAAGCGGTGTCTCACCAGCGTACTCACGGTTGGCGATAACAACACCGTTGGAGAACGGCTCGATACCACAGATACACTCGAAGCATCCGCAGGATGTCATCGGTTTTTCCATGATGGAGTACAGGGATACATCTTCCAGAGCACCCTGAGACAGTTTACGAACAACTTCGTTAACATCTTCGTACTCACCAATACGCTCGTCGATGATTTTCTCTTTAGTAACAACCTGGCACGGACCAGCCGGATCCAGCTCGTAAGTAGCTTTTGCATCAAACCATGAAACAGCACCACAAAGACCAAGTCTCTCCGGAGTTACGATACAAACATGGCTCGGGGAGAAGGCCTGGCACATGATACAGCTGTAGTAAACATCAACTGTCTCATCAGTCAGAGTGCTCAGACGCTCATCACGTTTATCGAACATCGGAATAGCAACTTCATGACGGATTCTTGTACATTCTGCCGGATCAGTGATAACCTTAACCTGGCATTTATCAACTACAGCATCAAACTCGCTCTTGATCTTAGCATAAAGAACTTCACCAATATCTTTAGCTCTGAAGCCAGCTTCATAAGTAGCTTTGCTGATACGGATACGGATCATATCACGCTGTCCTGTATGCATAACACCTTCGATGCAGTTGATATAGCTGTGGAATTTACGCTCAAATACCGGCTCAAAGTCAGCCTGCATATTCTTACCAGCAACTTCTACGACATAAGCGATAGAATGTTTGCTTCCAACTTCAAACTCATCTAAATCCGGTCCGATTACTTCGATCTTGTGATCTTCGATCTCGCTCATATCTTTTGCATGAACAAGCTCTACACAGTCAACACGGGAACCATCGAACTCAACCTGCATATCACCACGACGAATGATCTCACCTTCGAATGCAGATGCGAAAGCAACCGGGATATCGATCTTTGTGATCTTGATCTTGATGTTACGGGCTTCCAGAGATGTAGCATTGAATTTGCTTACATCTTTCTGAACGATCAGGCTCTTCGGTACACGGAAGGTCTCTTCGTTTGTGATAACCGGGAAACCAAGAGCGATAGCACCAGCACCACAAGCAACGATCACTTCATTCAGCGGAGCGAAAGCATTTACGAATGCCGGTACACGTTCCATTGTGTATTTCATCATAGCAGCTGCATCACCCGGTGTTACATTACCGAAGATCAGAGCAGCACGAAGTGCTACGGATACTACATGGATAACACTTGTTACATCAGCACCCAGCGGGATTACACGAACGCCGGCATTCATATTCAGTCCCAGAGACTGGCACTGTTCGATACACTCACCTACCAGAGTTACCAAAATACCCTGTGCCTGATAAGATTTAACAAGCTCAATTGCCTCTTCAGCTGTCGGAGCCTTACCAAGGATAACTGCTACGCCCGGGATATCGCCTGTTACAAGCGGAACACCAAGCTCACGGATAACAGCATCTGCAAGATGTCCGTAATACGGCTCTGCGTACGGAGCTGCACCATCAATATATTTCAGAACCTCGATAAACTCTGCACAGAGTGCTGTAGCAACACCGCTCATGAATGCATCGTTTAATCTCTGCTCTCTTGTCATCAGTGTCTTAACAACACCAAGAGCCTCTTTCAGTTCTTTCAGGTTGGTAACCTTAACACCTGTTACAGCATAGTAGCACGGCAGGCAGTAAGCTGTGTCCGGGAAGCTGACTGCTTTGTCTTCACCATATTTAGCGATGGCATCATTGATGGCGCCCTCGGTCAGTCCGTATACGTCATCGTTTCCTTTAAATACAACATCAAATAAAGTCATTGTCTATCCTCCAAAACAATTCTTTTTTTGGTTTTTCTGTCTTATTTTTCACCGTCAATAACGGCTTTGATGGCAGAAACTTCTTTTACCACAGTTTCACTGAAATCATACGGAGAGCTTCCCTGACGGTCAGCGTCGATAACTTCAGTATTGTAATGTATAAACCCAAGAAGATCTTCAGCCGGAATTTTAGATTTTACAAATTCCTCGTCCTCCGCCGAACGGATCTTGTTTGCCACGACACGAACCTTTGCTACACCCAGATCCTCCGCCAGACGTTTGACGTTTTTATATGTCTGCACGCTACGGGAACCCGGTTCGATCACGACAATAAACTGGTCTACACTCTGCGTCGTACCTCTGCCGAGATGTTCCAGACCGGCTTCCATATCCATGATCACCACATCGTCACGATGCAGGATCAGGTTATTGATGATACGTTTCAGCATCACATGCTCCGGGCAAACGCATCCGCCGCCACCTGTCTCTACAGTACCGAGAAGCAACAGCTTGACGCCATTGTATGTTTTTCCGTAGGTATCCGGAATATCGTCTACCTTGGGATTCAGTTTATAAAACTGATTATTCTCTCCGGCTCCGGTACGTTCTTCAATAAGTTTACGCATTTTGCTGATGGGAACGATAGCATCAAGCTCTTCCTCTGGAAAACCAAGCGCCAGTCCGAGATTTGCATCCGGATCTACATCTGCGGCGAGAACTTTTCTCCCTTCATCTGCATATAATCTGGCGAGCGTCGCAGCAAACGTGGTCTTTCCTACGCCGCCTTTACCTGTCACTGCTATTTTCATGTCTATCAAATCCCTTCATTTTAGTACTTCCGGGAGGAGTGAGATCCTCCCGGTCATAAATACCATTTCTTATTGTATACCTTTTGCAGAAAAATTTCTACATCAGATACCAATTGCTTTACGTTTTTCTTCGATTCTTTCGATCATCAGATCTGTCAGCTTCTCGATATCTGTCTCAACTGTGTAAGCAGCCTCTACCCAGTCTCTTACACCCTCTGTCAGCAGTCCGCCAACCTCAGCAGAGCCGGATACATACGGATCAACACCAAGGAAGGTATCGATACCGGTTCCTACTACGTAGTTACCGATGGAAACTGCCTTCTCAGACATCCACTCCGGAGCACAGCCTACAACCGGCAGCTGGGAGATGTTCAGTCCGGAATCCTTGGCCAGTTCAGCAACCAGGATCATCATACGGGAGATATCAACGCAGGAACCCATATGCAGTACCGGCGGGATATCAGCCAGCTCACATACACGTTTCAGACCTGCACCGCAGAGATCTTTGGCACGTTTGTCCATCAGACCAGCCTTTGCAGCTGCCTGTGCGGAACAACCGGAAGCTACTACAACGATATCGTTGGCGATCAGCTTCTTCATCAGCTCAATATGAGCGTAGTCCGGGCGGATCTTCGGGTTGTTACATCCAACCATAGCTACGGCACCACGGATAACACCGGATGTGATACACTCGATAAGCGGTTTTGTTGTACCCATCTCATCAACCTGTGTATTGGCAACACCGTCAAGTACTTTAACCAGAGCCTCAAGAGAGTAACCAACAGTAGCTTTCTGTTTCATCTGCGGGATATGTACAAGTTCCGGTTTACGGTTTTCAAAGTTATCGATAGCCATCTTAACGATTGCTTTTGCATTCTCAGCAGCTGTAGCTGCATTGAAACGGATGAACTCGGAATCCGGCATCTGGGCGATCGGGGATGTTGTGATGAACTTTGTATGGAAACATTTGCTTAAAGGTCCAAGGGCCGGGAAGATACACTGAACGTCTACGACGATAGCTTCGCAGGCACCTGTCAGTACAACGTTCTCCTGCTGCAGGAAGTTACCAGCCATCGGGATACCACGTCTCATGGCAACCTCATTGGATGTACAGCAGACACCGGATACAGTGATGCCTTTAGCGCCTTTGGATTTAGCGTAAGCGATCATTTCCGGATCATCAGCATATTCACAGACCATCTCAGACAGTGACGGATCATGTCCATGGACAACGATATTTACGTTCTCTTCTACCATAACACCAAGGTTAGCCTCGGTATCGATCGGCTTCGGTGTACCAAACAGTACGTCAGAGAACTCTGTACCGCACATGGAACCGCCCCATCCATCAGCAAGTCCCATTCTCAGGGACTGACGAACCAGAGCTTCCGGTTTGGAAGAACATCCCATATGTGTCATATGCAGGGAGCAGGCAACCTCACGGTCGATAGCACGCGGTGCGATTTCTTCTCTTTCCCAGATTTCCTGTGTGTGCTTCGGAGCGCGGCTCAGCCAGTTCTGGGTACCGAACGGTTTACCGTATTCCATAAGAGCTTTCTCAGCCATCTCATGAGCCAGATCGTAGATATCCTTACCCTCTGTCTCAACGCCCCATTCATGAGCGATACGTGTCAGCTTCTCCGGATCTTTTACCTTGTACGGTCCTTCCGGTTTTGCCTGATACAGTGTATGGCAGATCTCACGGCCGTGGTCAGAGTGAGTGGCACCACCACCGGCTGTAAATTTCAAGAAGTTACGTCCTACGATACCAGCAGCGTCACATCCGCAGATACCTCTCGGAGCCTTCGGTGTGATACGGCACGGTCCCATTGCACAGATACGGCAGCAGACACCCT
>JAHZHB010000007.1 GCA_019420465.1 Lachnospiraceae bacterium | reverse complement strand
GCGTCACAAAACACCACGGGGCCGGGAGACGCTGCCCTGTGTGTGTCTGCAAACGATTCAAAGTGCGCTTTTAGCTTTGACGAGATCCACTGCTTACGAAATCTTATGCGCGAGCCCACTTTAGCGAGCGCATTAGATGCAGTTAGCAGTTAGCTCGGCAAAGCGTTGCACTTGTTTGCAGACACACACAGGGCAGCGGCTTCCGGCCCCGTGGTGTTTTGTGACGCTTCCGTCCGTCTATCTATTCCTTTGTAAATTCATATATTGCGATCCCCGCCGCCAGCGAAAGATTCAGCGAATCAATATGCTCCGTATGCCGTATCCGCACACTCTGCCCCTCATCCTGAAACCACTCCGGCAGCCCCGTCGCCTCATTCCCGAAAATCAGCGAAAACAGCTCACCCTTATCCCGCTTTAGCTGATCCAGTCCCACAGACCCCTCCAGCATAAACGGATACATCCGACGTCCTTTTCCGAACGCCGCCTTATACTCCTCAAAACTGTCAAAATACTGAAAATGCAGCTGAAACAAAGATCCCATCGAAGCTCTGACCGTCTTCGGGTGACAGATCGCTGCCCCCGGACGGATGATCGCCAGATTCGGAATCCCAAATCCCACAGCCGTACGGATGATCGTGCCCAGATTTCCCATATCACTCGGATTGACCAGCACCACATGCGGCTGATCCGCCTCCAGCGCCGTCTCATGCTTTTTAAATACACCGATCACCAGACAGTTTTCCTTGTCACGGATACGCTGGATTACCTTGTCCGCCTGTTCACAGGGAATATGCTGCTTATTACACAGTGCGATCAGCTTGTCCCGGATAGCCTCCGAGGTCTGGGAATGATACAGCACCTCGATAGCCTCCGAGGGCCGGTTTTCGATCAATTCAAACGTCGGAAACGGGCCGAAGCAATAGGAATATTCTGCTTTTTCATTGTAACGCTTGTATTGTATCTGCATATTAGTTTACTTTCTTGGTAGAGGACTGTGGAATAAATCCGGTGTATGTACGACTACCCTTTTTATACTGTACCTTGTACCATACTTTATTCTTCTTGTCTCTGGCTCTGTAAACCACAGTCATAGAAGCGTTTTTGGATACTTTTACTACTTTTTTATAGGATGTTCCGGCATATTTACGGATCGTATTCGCCTTTTTGGCTTTGACTTTCCAGGATGCTGCCGTCGTACCGCCGCTTGTCTCCTTGTATTTGGAGTATGTCACACGGTTGCCGATCTTACTGAAAGCACGAACCTTAAAATAATAGACCATATTGCTTTCCAGAGACGGTTTGGTATAGCTGCAGGTACTGCCACCCTGTACAGTGACCACACGTTTGTATTTGCCGTTTTTGGCATTACTCATGTAAATCTCATAGCCTGTGGCACCGGAAGTCTTATTCCAGGAAAGTGTCACTGTATCCGGTGTACAACCGGTCTTTCTCACATTGCCGACATTGCTGACTACCGGGTTCAGACGCTTGGCCAGTACATAACCTTTGTACTGCTTTCCGCCACGCTTGTAGATCACACGGATAAAAGTATTTCTGCCGGAGCCTGCAACACCGTATGCCGTAACTTTTGCGTTCTTACCGAGCTTTTTCACCTGCTTGGCAGAAGTTTTGGCTGCTGCACGGATCGGTACGGATTTATTGGTCTTCATCGTACCGAGGGCTGTGGCATAGTCGTTGTTTACCGTTGTATTAGCAGTATTGCTTCCCGCCGGTGTGATTGTTATATTTCCGGCATTAGTATTTGCAGGGGGAGTTACTGTATTCGTACTTCCTGCAGTATTCGTTGTTTCATCAGTTGCTGCGCTGCTGCTATTTGTGTTCGTCGGATTAGAGTCGCTCTGTTGCAGTCTGGCATAGCCAATACGAATAATGGCGTATTCCATACCTGCTGCTTTTGCTTTCTTAAAATCTATGTTTCCCTGATGATAGGAAACATCCATACCGTATACTACTTTCTTTCCCGTCTGCTCATTGCCATGGTTAATTGTTCCCACACCGAATGGGCTAACTGTAGTATAAACTCCATTTTCTCCTACAATTCCAGCACCTGCAAAACGACCATCAGATGGATCTGTATACATCACATCCAGATCTACATTTGTGTTAATTCCAGGCACCTTTCCCGTACTGGAATACTGCCACATTTCATATGTACCATTATAGTTATATTTGGAATCATTCAGATGATTGTTATAACGTGCAATCCACATCTGATACTTGCTGTCTATCTGTCTGTAATCAATAGAACTCAGGATTTTTGAAATTGAACCATAAAACATGGCTGCATATCCTCTGTTCTGAATCGTATTACAAAATGCTGTGGCAACATTCGTCCAGGCACTGCGTGACAGATTTGCTTTTGCCAGTTTACCTGGATAAGACTTGCCATTTACTTTGTAATATCCACATTCTGCATCGTACACGACCGGAAGGTCGAGAGCTTCTCCATTTAGCTCATTTAGCACAAAATTTGCCTCATACTGTGCTTCCTGCACATTCGTTGCCTGGGAATACAGATATACACCTACTTTTAATCCTGCAGCCTTTGCATCTGCAATATACTTTTTATAATTACGGTCCGATGCTACGTTATGATTGACCTGCGCTGTATCAGCAGCCACAGGAACAGGATTCTGTCCAATTACAGAAAAAGCCATAGCCAGACTGGCAATTACAGCCAACAGTTTTTTACCTTTCTTCACTTTCTTACCTCCTCGTTTTACATAACTACGAAAAAGTATACCACACGCCCTGTATGCAAACAAGTTTAAAATCCAGTTTCTTTCATTTATATTACATTTCTTTTTCTTTTATTTTACATCAATAGCAAGTTTCTGCCCGAAAGTATTTGCATGACTTGTATATCTGTCACAAATTGACTATAATTTAATCAAAAAAATGGCTGTCTCAGACAGTCAAGGGAGGGTTTTCTTATGCGAGAAATCAAAGCAGTACAGATCAATGCCACAGACTTTGCCCCGTACGGTACATTCTGTTCCATGACAGAGCCGACGGGCTATCCTTTACAGGGAGAGATCCACAGCTTTTATCCGGACCGTATTTCCGGTTCCTGTGTCGGCAGCCTCGGCTTTTCCCCGATCGCTGTAAAAATGGACGACCATATTGTCAAATGTGCCGAGTATCACACGACCACATGGGAAGGCATCGTAGCTCTCGATGACGATATGCTGATCCACGTAGCACCGGCTTCCGGCGGTACACCTGTACCAGAGCTGGCCAAAGCCTTTATCGTTCCCAGGGGAACCATGGTCAAATTGAACGCTGCCATCTGGCATCTGTGCCCGATGCCGGTACATAATGACGTTCTTCACGCCATGATCATCCTGCCGGAATGTACCTACGCCAACGACTGCACAGTCGTAGACTTCGACGAAAAAGACTGGTTTAAGATCGTTTTATAATCCTGCAGATCTGTAATTCTGCATCCATCTGTCACAAAAAAAGCTGCTGCCATGCCTGTGATCTCTCATCTGCATTGCAACAGCTTTTTTCTCTATCGGTTTACTTTTTTATCTGTGTACTTTTTCACATCAGACATTGATCTCAGCCTTCATACCCAGTGCATCTTTATTCTCATCAAGTACCGGCTGTACGACATTCTTAAGGAATGCCTCCACCTGCTCTTTGGCGCGACCGATGTATTTGGCCGGATCCATGGTTTTCTGCAGATCTTCAAGAGACAGATTAAAGGACGGATCTGCTGCGATCAGCTCAAGCAGGTTGTTCTCCTTACCCTCGACTTTGACATGACGTCCTGCTTCCATGGACAGTGTACGGATCTTCTCATGCAGCTCCTGACGGTCACCACCGGCTTTCACGGCATCCATCATGATATTTTCTGTAGCCATAAACGGCAGCTCGCTCATCAGATGCTTCTCAATAACCTTCGGATATACAACCAGACCATCCACAACATTCAGGTACAGATCCAGAATACCATCAATAGCAAGGAAAGCTTCCGGAACGCTCAGACGCTTGTTAGCGGAATCATCCAGTGTTCTCTCAAACCACTGTGTAGCGGATGTGATCGCCGGATTTAACGCATCCACCATCACATAACGGGACAGGGAGCCGATACGCTCGCTTCGCATCGGGTTTCTCTTGTAAGCCATAGCAGAAGAACCGATCTGGGTCTTTTCAAACGGCTCCTCGATCTCCTTTAAGTGCTGTAACAGACGGATATCGTTGGAGAATTTGTATGCGCTGGCAGCAATACCGGCCAGTACATTGACAACTCTGGTATCGACCTTACGGGAATAGGTCTGTCCGGATACCGGATAACAGGCCTTGAAGCCCATCTTTTCTGCGATCATCGGATCGATCTTGTCGATCGTCTCATGGTCTCCGTCAAACAGCTCCAGAAAGCTTGCCTGTGTACCTGTGGTACCTTTGCTTCCCAGAAGCTTCATACCGTCGATCACATAGCAGATATCCTCGTAGTCAAGCATCAGCTCCTGCAGCCACAGGGACGCTCTCTTGCCGACCGTTGTCGGCTGTGCCGGCTGGAAATGGGTAAAGGCCAGTGTCGGCAGTGCTTTGTATTCGTCAGCGAATTTTGCCAGCTCTGCGATCACATTGACCAGCTTTTTCTTCACCAGCTTTAAGGCTTCTGTCATGATGATGATATCTGTATTGTCACCTACATAACAGGAAGTGGCACCCAGGTGGATAATCGGCTTTGCCTTCGGGCACTGCACACCAAAAGCATAGACATGCGACATAACATCGTGACGGACAACCTTTTCTCTCTCTTTTGCCACGTCGTAGTTGATATCGTCTACGTGCGCTTTCATCTCATCGATCTGCTCCTGTGTGATGTCCAGGCCCAGCTCTTTCTCAGTCTCCGCAAGGGCGATCCACAGCTTTCTCCATGTTCTGAACTTCATATCCGGGGAGAAGATATACTGCATCTCCTTGCTGGCATATCGTTCAGATAACGGGCTTACATACTTGTCACTCATACTGACCTCCTGTATATGTTTGATGAAATTCAGACAGAATCATCTTCTGCCATATGCTGATAGGTTTATTTGTCATATTCACCGCGGATGTCTTCTTTCGGCGGTTCGATCGGATAATTTCCGGTAAAGCATCCGGTACAGATACCCTGGTTGCCGGAAAGTGCCGGCAGTCTTTCGATATTCAGATAATGCAGGGAATCTGCGCCGATCACCTGGCGGATTTCCTCGATCGTACGGTTATAGGCGATCAGCTGCTCTCTTACCGGTACATCCGTACCGAAGTAGCACGGCCATAAAAACGGCGGTGAGCTGACCATCATATGTACCTCTTTGGCACCGGCCTCACGCAGCATCGTCACGATGCGGTCACTGGTCGTACCACGTACGATAGAGTCGTCGATCATGATGATCCGCTTGCCGGCCACGGCCTCACGCAGCACGTTCAGCTTGACCTGTACGCTCGACTCACGGTTGCTCTGTTTGGGTTTGATAAAGGTACGGCCCACGTAACTGTTTTTAACAAAGGCCACACCGTACGGAATCCCGGACTGCAGGGCATAACCCATGGCTGCGGCATTACCGGACTCAGGTACACCAACGACCAGATCGGCATCCACCGGAGAATCCATGGCCAGATATTTGCCGGCCAGCATACGGGAATCATAGACACTCATGCCATCGATCTTGCTGTCAAGACGGGCGAAATAAATATATTCAAATACACAGCGGGACTGCTTTTCCTTAGCAATACACAGCGTCTTGTCGGATTTGATCTCACCATCCTTGGTGATCGTTACGACCTCACCAGGCTCCACATCGCGGACAAATGTCGCACCGACCGTATCCAGCGCACAGCTTTCGGATGCCAGGATGTAGGTATTGTCACGCTTACCGATACAAAGCGGGCGGAAACCGTACGGATCTCTGACTCCCATCAGCTTTCTCGGAGAAGCTACGACTAAAGAATAGGCACCTTTGAGCTTTTTGGCGGCATTGATCACTGCTTCCTCCGCTGTTTTGGCTTTAACTCGCTCTCTGGCGATATGGTAGGCGATGACCTCTGTGTCGATCGTGGTCTGGAAGATCGCACCGCTGATCTCCAGCTCATGTCTGAGCTCCGGGGTATTGATCAGATTGCCATTGTGTGCAAGTGCCAGTGTACCTTTGACATAGTTTAAAACCAGCGGCTGGGCATTTTCACGGGTCGATGCTCCGGCCGTCGAATAGCGCACATGGCCGACACCGATATTTCCCTGTAATTTTTCGAGGTTTTCCGGAGAAAAGACCTCATTGACCAGTCCCATACCCTTGTGGGATTTTACTACATTCGGACCGTCTGTATCACTGACGGCGATACCACAGCTTTCCTGTCCTCTGTGCTGGAGTGACATCAGACCATAATAGATCGTTGATGCGACATTGCCGCCGTCCAGATCATAGGCGCCGAAGACACCACACTCCTCTTTCAGGCCATCTTCAGCGTTCTGATACGTCATATACTGTTCATTTTCTTTCATTTTGCATCCTTTCCTCTGTAGAGCAGATGAGAGAAAACCGTTAGGCATAGCATAGAAACGGTATATCTATAAGTTTTTCATAATAATGCAGTCATAATTATAAACTACTCTTATTATGCAATGCAAGATGTCTACGAAAAAAAATACAATTTTTATATCAATAGCCTGTGTTTTTATGGTAGGTATCCGTCAGTTCTTTCAGATACTCCTTCATATCCGCGGCATACCCTTTGGTATCTCCGTTTTCCTTTTTGTCACGGATAGCTCTGTAACGCAGCGTTTCTTCGGACTGTTCTGCCTCTTCTTCACCCGCATGGATCGTATCAAGCACCTGTTTAACCGTCTGCGGATCGACGCCCAGCTCGTCGGCTGCTGTCTGCATCTGTCTGTCACCGTCCGCCAGATATACCGCGGTAAGGTAGCCTGTAAGCACCTTATGGCTGTGCAGCATGTCATAGGCTGTCCTTAAACATTCTCTGGCCTCGCTCAGCTCAAACAGTCTGGCGTGGGCACAGCCCATATTGTAATAAACGCTGCCGGTAAACTGACTGCCCGTCTCTTCTGTGGTCTTTGCCTGCAGACTCTGCCGGTATACATTCAGGGCATTTCTGAACTTTTCATTGGCAAACAGGTAATCACCTTTCATCTTGAGACGTACACGCTCCGGCTGGGCCTCGTACTGCGCAAGCTTTGCCAGATAGATACGAAGCTCCTCATGGGTCAGATAGTAGACCTCTTTAAAGACCGGCACGACCAGTTCACCTGTCCCTGCGCCCTGTTCCAGCATTTCATGCAGTTTTCTTGCCAGCGCAGACAATCCGAACTCCTGTTTCAGCCAGTCGCACAGCTTCTGATTTAACAGCGTATCGTCCAGAAGGTACAGATTGTTGTACAGGTAAAAGCAAAGCTCCTCAACCGAGTAGATATTGGTACTGATATTTTCTATGTAAAAAGGATTTTCTGCCGTTTTTGTTCTGCAAAGAATGTAACTCATACACGGTCACCTCCCTTTTCTGTCAGTACTTCCTCCCATACCTTATGTGTTGCCGGATACAGATCACCAAAGCCAAGATCCGTCACCCGGATCTTCATCGTCGTACCGGAGGTAAAGGAAACCTCCACTTTCAGACGCGATGCTTTGGGCGGACGTTTTGGCAGTCCCGGAAGCTTCATCGCCACTGTACGGCGCTCTTTGGAATACATTTCACCGATCTGCAGCTTCAGCGTATCCTCTTCATCCAGAAGGATCTCACAGGATGCCTCCTGATCGTACCAGTTGCCACCGCCAGAGATCAGGGAATAATAGCCCGGCACACCATTGATCAGAAGCTCCATCCCCACATTGTAGCGGACAACATCGCCGCCGATATACAGGTAGGTTTTCAGCCGCCGATCCTCGACCTTTTCTCTGGCTGCCTGACAGGCACCTTTGGCGTACAGATTGTTGCCAAAGTATACCTTTCTCTGCGCCTTGCACAGCAGTGCTACGGACTTTTTGGCCCATTCCTGGGAAAAGCCGTTGCCCACCAGATAGATCGTCGAATAGATATCCGTTCCAAGCGATGCATTGATCAGATTATAAAACTCCAGGTCTTTTTGCACTGCATCTGCAGGAAGTGTGATCCGTCGTCCCTCATGACAGGACACCAGCGCCGGGCGGGTCGTCTGGTCAACATCCAGTTTTCGGAAATAGACATCCCTGTTTTCAAACACAAACAGACCGATCTTTCTGCCCCGGCCATCCAGTCTCTGAGAAAAAGTCTCATAATAAAAGCTTTCCGGATATTCCTGCAGAAAAGCACGGCCTTTTTCAAAGCCGAGGATACTGTAGGCCAGCCGTACATTTTCCACCAGTACCCGGGAAATCCTCGGTGTTGTCAGCATAAAAGAAGAAATCTTTTTTAACGGCTCCGTAAGACCCAAAAGTGCCAGTGCCTCACGGATAAAGATCGCAAGGATCTCTCCCGGCCGGTAAGACTGCCCGGCCACAGTGACCTCCTGACTGCTCTGGCACAGATTGTAGATGCTGCCGACAAAGGCTTCTCCTTTCTGGGAAGAAAAGAACTCAGCCTCCGGTCCGAAATGCCAGGTATGTCCATCCGCTGTACTGATGCAGTTCAAAAAGGAAGCATCCTCGTCCCCTACCTTTACCGGAAGGGACTCGGCAGTATCTGCCTGGCGGTCGTAATAACAGATCTGGGAGGAATCGATGCCAAAATCAAATCCTATCAGAATATTTCTCGTCTCATTCATGGCTTTTTGCTTCCTCCTTACAGTAATGTAAATCTCTCTTTGCAGAGATATTCCGTCGTCAGATACTGCTGTATATGTGCATCCAGATCTTCCAGATTGCCGGTATGCCAGTCGCCCAGCATGCAGTTAAGTCTCTGGTATTTTGTCCGGTCGCCGGTATCGATCTGGCTGCCGGAAACGCTGTGTACGCTCAAATCCGTCTTATCGTCACCGCAAAGCAGCGTATATTCGAGCACTTCCCCGTAAAACAGCATAAATTCACGGGCAAATACGCCCTCAAACATCTCTTTCATCGGTTCCGTATGAAACTCTCTGTTTTTCTCTTTTTCCGCACGCAGACAGTATCGGATCCGTACACTCTCACCGGCTTTTGCCCTGCATTCCACAAAGGTCTTGTCGTCGAGCTCGTATGCCTGGATCAGTTCTTCCGGAAGCTGTTTGAAAAAGCCCAGACGAACACCCTGGCCGGTCACGATATCCAGCTGCTGCCGGATAAACGCCTTGTCCTCTTCCGAAAACTCATCCACTGCAGGCGGCAGATGTTCGGTGTCTTTCCAGCCGTATTCCGTCGTTTCCTGCACCGGAGCCGACACAGTTGCACAGGCCCTGAGCAGGGCCAGACGGCAGACCATATGTCCCTCCGTCGATGCACTGACGAGCTTTTTCATTTCTTCCACCACCATACCCTGCTGTGGCTGCTCATCAAAGAACCATAAAAAGGCACAAAAGATCACAAAAGCCTGGACAACCTGTTCACGGCAGTCTCCCTTCATATAGCTTTGCAGGATCTCCTCCGGGTGTTTCAGAGGTTTTCTTAAAAACATGGACAGAATCAGAAGCTCCTCATCGATGCCAAACGTATCGATCTCACGGTCTGCCAGAAGGTCACGGATCCGGCACATCTGTTCAAGAGAGCCGATATAATGATCTCTCAGATAGATCAGGATCTTATCGTTTGCCTTGTCCCGGCCAAACATCTCGTAAGCCAGATACAGAAGCTCCTCATTTTCCTCATCCCCCATACTGTCGATCAGCTGCAGACACAGGCTGTTTAGCAGGCGGGGTTCGATATATTCATAACCATAGCGGCTGATCACGTCAAAAGCTCCCGCGATCTTGTGGCGCTGCAGCATCACACGGACGATCAGGCTCTTGCATTTGCCTGCAAAGGCTTCCTCCGCCATCATCTTCTGGATCGACTCCGGCAGTTCGAGCTCTTCGTTTCTCGTATAATACTGCAAAGCCTTCATACGTGCCGTAAAGCGGTATTCCTCCACAAAACGCTCATCCTCGGCTACCCGAAGAAACGAACGCACCGTATCCTGTACCGGATCCAGGGTATACAGCTGCGGCAACAGAGTATGGATCAGCAGGCCGAACGAACGGGCTTTTAACTGCAGACATTCCTGTTCGTACTGCCTGGGCTGCAATAACGGAGTCAGCTGATACTCTACCGTCTTTGCAAAGCGACGCTTTTTACCATCCTCAAAAAGGATCTGCTCATCGCCGGTATACATCTGGATATAAGCGGTCTGCTCGCGCACCGGATATGTCTCTTCGCCGGAAAGATACGGACTGATCACAACGATCCGGCGGATCGCTCGGTCCTTTACATGGACACGGCAGGTAAACATGACCTCACACAGATCCTCCGCCATATCCCGGTCTTCCGGCTGTGTGATAAAGTACCCGTAAATCCGGGCATAGTTTTCATTGATCCGCCCCTGCTTTAAAGAAGCGATCGCAAACTCCGCCATATGCTCCCGGTATTTATCCCAGGTTGCCGGATCCTTTTCCCTGTTTTCCAGAATATTGGCATAGAGAAAAGCCTTCTGGTCCGTTCGCAGCCGGTTTTCGTAGGAAAAATACAGCCGGACCGCCAGCGGCAGCTCATTTTTCCACGGCAACGGCAATGTTTCCATATAATACTCATACAGTCCGGTCATACGGATCTGCGCCTCAACAGCCCGCGCATACCAGATAAAATACTGCTGTCTTGCAGGAGATTCGAGCATGATCAGTTTTAATACGGCATGCAGCACCTCCCTGTCAGGAAACGCATCATAGCACGCACCCAGCAGGCGATACAAAAGCGGCGACCAGCTTCTGGCATGCTGCGCAAGGATCGCTGTCATCTTGACGATCTCGGTATTCAGCACGCCTCTTCTGGCAGCAAACAGGAGCGTATGCAGATACAGCCCCTGCAGACTCGTCAGAAGCTGCGGATCTTTTTTCAGGATCTGATACACCCGGCTGTACAGGAACGGACTGTTGCAGCCGAACTCTGCCAGTTTTTCATATTCCAGCAGCTGTTTTTCGGGGGAGAGATCCTCCTGCTGCATATACAGCCACAAAAGAACGGCACTTTTCGGTGCGCGAAGCCTGAGATCATACAGCTGGTCCCGTATACTGTCAGAAATATGCGGTAAAAGTCCGGTCTCTTTCATCAGATACAGACCCATGCCCTGCAGCACCGGATCATCGGTCTTTACATCGGCATTTTTGATCGGCCAGCAGGCAGCTACCGCAGCCGCACCGTTTCCTTCTGCCAGACACTGCATCGTTTTGCAGGCACTGGCCAGATAACCGTTTGCTTCGGACGGACTTTCGACAAGCTCCTTTGTTGCTTCTTTCCACTGGCTGACATCTGTGGCCTGTACATCAAAAGAAAGCCATGCATCCAGAAGCCTGGCCTGTACCTTTTTGTCTTCAAGCCGCCTGTCATCGCTTCTGGCACCATTGGTCGCCACGACCTCAAACGTGACCGTATCATACACGGTGCTGAGTGTGATGCGACCCAGATTGCGGCCTTTTTTCAGCCGGTCTCTTCTGAGGATATATTCCAGCCCGAACAGACTGCCGATAAAATCCTCGGAAGTGATCACCCGCTTGTCCACCTGCAGGAAATCTCCCTCAACCTCGACCTCCACCCGGACAAAGCCCCAGTTGCCTTTTTCGATATACAGGATATTTTTCTGGGAGCTTCTTAAGCCCTCATAGACCTTTTTTTCACGGTCGATGCTGATGTGTACCGGTTCCTTGCGTCCACAGCCGATCAGAAACTCCTCTAGATGCTGATACCCCGCCGGATTGGCACTCAATCCCCGGTAAAGTGTCTCCCAACAGGCGTCCCGACCTTTCAGAAAGCGTGGAAACTCTACGGACGTGAACAGATGAAACGCCTCACGGAAATCCGATCTGGCCAGTTTTGCAAAGCTGTCGAGACTTTTGATCTCACCATGTCTGGTCTGCACCTTATCTGGCTGCACCTGAACATGCACCGTCACCGTGGCCTCTCCGACCGGACTTAAGATCGTGATCTCACCGTCGAACTGTTCTTCTTCTTTCAGACCTCTGGTATCGATAATATAATGGACATGAATGGCATTTCCAGCAAACGTATCCTTTTTCAGTACGATCCGGCGATGGGAACTGATCAGCATGCCACGGATCCGGCTGTTGTCATCCGCCGAAAAAAAGAACCCGCCCTCCAGACTGGAATCTGCCGGAGCCGTCAGTGTAAGATGCTCCTCGGACAGGACGAGTTTCGGTGCCTGATATTGGTATGTATCGTTTAGCAATTCTTCGATTCTTCTTTTCATGCAAGTTCACCTGTACATTCTCAACTTAATGGTTTCTTCTGCTGCACAGTTTTTTCTTGACTAATCCCCGTGAGCAGGTATAATTTAACATAATTTCATGTATGCAGTACCGTCTGTACTGAACAGTTACATATAATTATACACTACCCACTACTTTGTTGCAAGCTATGGCGTATCATAGCAGAATCGAGGACATCATGTTGAAGCATAAAGATCATTTTCACGGCAGCGATCTTGAAAAGATCGAAGCCATCTATCATATCAAAAAAGAGGATATCATCAGTTTTTCCGCCAATGTCAATCCGCTTGGCATCAGCAACAAGATGAAAAACACCCTGGCCGAGCATCTCGATGCGATCACTACCTATCCCGACAGGGAGTATACCGCACTTCGCAAAGCGATCGCGTCCTATGCCGGTACACAGTTTGAAAATGTGATCGTTGGCAACGGTTCCACCGAGCTGATCTCTTTATTTATCCAGCTGCGTCATCCGAAAAAGGCCATGATCCTCGGCCCTACCTACTCCGAGTATGAGCGTGAGATCTCCCTCGGCGGAGGCACTACCGTGTACTATCCACTCCGGGAAGAGGATGATTTTGCGATCAATATCGATGATTTCTGTGCATCCTTAAACGATACGATTGATCTTTTAGTCCTCTGTAATCCGAACAATCCGACTTCCACGGCAGTATCCACCAAAAACATGCGCCGTATCCTGGATACCTGTATGGTACACGGTATCTTCGTGATGATCGACGAAACGTATGTGGAATTTGTCCCCGATGTCAAGGCGGTTTCCTCCGTCTCTCTGACCAATGACTACAGCAATCTGATCATTCTGCGCGGGACTTCCAAGTTTTTCGCCGCTCCGGGACTGCGCCTTGGCTATGCAATCACCGGCAATATGGATCTCATCCGTGAGGTCAATACCCGCAAAAATCCATGGACCATCAATACCCTTGCTGAGATTGCCGGCCGCCTGATGTTCTCCGACATCGAATATATTGAAGAGACCAGAAACCTGATCACGAATGAGAGAAACCGTATTCTGAATATTCTCGATCGCTGGAACAGCGTCAAATATTATCAGCCGCAGGCCAACTTTATTCTCCTGCACCTGTTAAAGCCGGGGATCGATGCGGACTTTGTCTTTGACTACTGTATCCGAAAGGGACTGATGATCCGCAACTGTTCCTCCTTCCCGTTTCTGGACAACAGTTACATCCGCTTCTGCATCATGAAGCCAGAACAGAACGCCGAGCTGCTTGGCACACTGTCAGAGATTCTTCGTTAAAAATCTGTATAAAAAAAGCCGGCACGTTTTTCTTCGTGCCGGCTTTTTTATTGCTGTATTACCTATCTGTTCTTATCATAGATGATTCTGAGACCTTTTAACAGAAGATCATCGTCCAGGATCACATGCTGTTTGCAGTGTGGAACGATCACCCTGGCCAGTCCGCCTGTAGCTACGACGGTACACTTGTGTCCGATCTCCGCTTCGATTCTCTCGATCATCCCGTCGAGGCAGGCTGCATTGCCATGGATCACGCCACTTTGCATACAGTCGATCGTATTGGTTCCCACGATCTTTGCCGGGGCCTCCAGGCTGATGCCATGCAGCTGTGAGGCATTGGTCGTCAGAGATTCCAGAGAAACCTTGATACCCGGCATGATCACACCGCCGCGGTAATTCTTTTTTTCATCGATCACAGACATCGTGGAGGCCGTACCCATATCGATCACGATCGCCGGAAGCTTGTATTCCTCGACCACAGCCACAGCGTCTACGATCTGGTCGCTGCCCACAGAGGCCGGATTATCCATCTTGATATTCAGACCGTTTTTCACACCTGGACCTACGACCAGCACCTTCTTTTTGAGGATCTTTTCTGCCGCCTCACGGATCACAAAGGTGATCTGCGGAACTACGCAGGAAATGATGCCGCCCTCCATCTGGGCCGGATCGATATGATACAGCTCCAAAATGATTTTCAGATCGATCGCATACTCTGTCTCCGTCTTTGTCTTTACTGTAGACAGCCGTTCAATAAATACTGTCTTTCTGTCATGATCCACCGCACCTACAACAATATTGGTATTGCCCACATCTATCGCAAGAATCATATATTTTTCCTCCTCAGTATCTCATCCAGGATCTGTTTTGCCGTTTCGTCTTTGGAAAGCAGTCCCAGCTCTTTTTCTTCCTCTGCTGTCACGATCGTAACCACGTTAGTATTTCCGGCAAACCCTGCACCCGCAACCTTGACATTGTTTGCCACGATCATATCCAGATGTTTTTTCTGCAGCTTTTCTCTGGCATTTTCAAGGACATGCTGTGTTTCCATACAAAATCCACACAGAAACTGTCCGTTCTTCTTCGTTTCACCCAGCGTTTTCAGGATATCCTGTGTCCGTTCCAGGGCTATGCTCATATCCCCGTCTTTTTTCTTGATCTTATCGTCAGCCACTGTTGCCGGACGGTAATCGGCCACAGCCGCTGCCTTGATGATGATATCCTGCTCTTTTGCACGCTCCGTCACTGCTGTACACATCTCTGCCGCCGTCACCACAGGCACCACATCCACACCGTACGGAGCCTCAAGAGCCGTCTGGCCGGATACAAGCGTCACTTTTGCACCTCGTCTGGCGGCATTTAAGGCCAGCGCATAACCCATCTTTCCTGAAGAATGATTGGTGATGTAGCGCACCGGATCGATGCTTTCCTGTGTCGGTCCTGCCGTGACCAGCACATGCATCCCCTGCATATCTTTTTCAAAAGCAGTCTCATGCAGTACAGCCTGTAAGAGAAATTCCGGCTCCGGCATCTTACCGGCACCCGTATCCCCGCAGGCCAGATAGCCGCTCGCCGGTTCGATCACCGTATAGCCGTGTCGGCGAAGCTTTTCGAGATTTTCCTGCACGATGCTGTTGGTGTACATCCGTGTATTCATAGCCGGGCTCAAAAGGATGGGACATTTGCAGGCAAGGATCGTTGTCGTCAGCATATCATCAGCGATACCGCCGGCCAGCTTGCCGATACAGTTGGCACTGGCCGGTGCTACGATCACAAGATCTGCCCGTTTGCCAAGCGATACATGGCCAACATGAAATTCAAAATTCCGGTCGAACGTATCGCTGATACATTTGTTTCCGGTCAGCGTCTCAAAAGTAATGGGATTGATAAAATATTCGGCATTTTTTGTCATCAGCACATGTACATCCGCATGCTGTTTGACGAGTGCGCTGGCCAGATATGCTGCCTTGTAGGCGGCAATGCTGCCGGTCACGCCCAGTATAATGGTTTTTCCCTGTAACATACGTTTCTCTCCTTATCCCCAGTTTTCCAAATGGTCGATCTGCCTTAACAGGCGTTCTCTGTTTTCATCGAACATAAAGCTCTGATTATATCGTATATACCGCTCACAGTCATATTCTGTCAGAAATGACAGCGCGAAGCTGCTGTTATTTAACTCTGTCATAAATACCGCCAGTTCCTGGCTTTCCCCGAAAACAGACTCCATAAAATCAAAGACATGCTCCAGTGCTTTTCCTGCCGCGTCCTGCAGTCCGGCCAGTGCCTCGTTTTCCGGTAAAAAGAAGCTGCGGATCTGCAGAAAACAGGTGTCTGTGTCCGGTATTTTCTCTGCGGACTGTGCACGAAGCCTTGTGGTATACGTATCCAGAAGCTTTGTCACAGCTCTGGCGATACGCTCCTTCTGTGCGGAAAGTACGCCATTTTCCCGCTTCATCTGCCAGTCGGTACGGTATTTTTCCGTTTCGGAAACAAGAGATGCAATACCGTCCGGTTCTCCCAGTGCCTGATACGTCTTTAAGACCTGTACCAGTGTCTCCAGTGTCTTTTCTCTGAACCAGACCGTCCTGAATCTGTCGTTTAAGCCAGCCAGCAGCAGTCCGATCACGCTCAGGCGCTCGTCAAAGGACGCATGGGCGATCTTTTTTTCCAGGATCGGATCGATCTGTCCGTCTAATACAGCTTTGATCTGGTAATCGGTCTGGTATTTGTAATACAGCTCCAAATAGCTGGCAAAGTCTCTGGCTGTCTGTTCGTGCTGGATATACTGGATGACCACCTCGGCATCCAGCTTTTTCCCTAATTTTTCGTACACGGTCAGCAGTCTGGAAAGATCTTCCCAGCCACGCGGTGTGGCAAAGCTCTTGCCATCCACCGTGGTCTCCATCCGGTAAAAATTCTGTGGGCGTACCTGCAGATAGGCAAGGATCGCCGGATGGATCTGCGCCTTGTACGCATATGCTTTCCATGCCGGGAAATCAGGCTCAACCTCGATCTTTTTCACACGGTCCAGGGTAACGATATCAAACTCCCGGACGGATTTGTTATATTCGGGCGGATTGCCGGCCGCTGCTATGATCCAGCCTTTGGGAATCTTATGATTGCCAAAGGATTTGCACTGCAGAAATTGCAGCATCGCGGGGGCCAGCGTCTCGGATACACAGTTGATCTCATCCAGAAACAGGATGCCCTCCTGCCAGCCGGTCTGTTCCATCTTTTCGTAGATTGAGGCTACGATCTCACTCATCGTGTACTCCGTCACAGACATTTTCTGTCCGTGAAACTCTTTTTCCACGATAAACGGCAGACCGATCGCACTCTGACGGGTGTGATGGGTGATCGTATACGCAACCAGACCGATACCACACTCCTCGGCCACCTGCTCCATGATCTGTGTCTTTCCGATACCCGGTGCACCGATCAGGAGGATCGGACGCTGACGCACAGACGGAATCTCATACTCTCCGTTTTCATCTTTGAGAAGATAGGCCTCTACCGTATCTTTGATTTCCTGTTTTGCTCTTTGAATATTCATGTGTCTTACTGTATCTTTCTTTATTATTTCCGTTACATGTACATTTTACTGACTGTTCACCTGTTTTTCCAGATCTTCCTGCGTCAGGACCAGACGTATCGCCCACGGCGGCACATCCAGATCCCGGTAATGCTCATCCCAGAAGATAAATGCCGTATCATATACAGGCTTTTTCATGGGAAATGTACCATATCCGTCGGTAAAATACAACAGTCCTTTCAGATGTGTAAAAGCCCCCTGTGAAAGCAGCGTATTGACATAGCCAAATGCCGGACAAAAATCCGTACCACCGCTGCCGACAATCGTAAACTCCTTCATGTATGCCTCCATCTCCTCACGGGAATGGATCACTGTGTCCTGCTGTACTTTTTCGTCGCACTGCAGGATATGCAGATGGATCTTTCGAAAAAAGCTCTCCTCCTGAGTCAGAATATCATACGTTTCTTCGAGAAAATATCTCACCAGTTCACCTTTACAGGACATCGATGTATCGATCACGATCACAAAATCCTCGATCCGTCTGACTTCTCTCGTTTCGTTTGGCTCGATCAGCGGCATATTGCCGTAAAGCTGCATACCGTAGGTATAAAAGACCGGATCAAAGCTGTCCGGATCCACCTGTACCTCTTCTTTAAGCACAGAAAACTTTCTTAAGAACGCACGGTAATCGTAGCGCCGGCGGTTTCTGACCCGCACGGCCTCCTTAAGGCTTCTGTCCGCTTCATCGGGATCTCTGCCAAAGACCTCCATCTCAGTCTGCATACGGTCTCTCATATCGTCCCATTTTTTCTGCCGGTTCTGGCTCTTTTGCCGGCTTTCGTCTGTATACCAGAAGCTGTGGTCATCGACCTGAAAGGCAAAGACGAGTTGTTTTGCCGTACGCTCACTGAGCTTTTGTGCACTCAGAAAACGATACACCCGCTCCGCGGTCAGTACCTGATATTCCTTTTGCAGACGATGATACCAGTTTTTCTTTTCCATATCCGGTGGGATACGCAGACAGCGAAGCGGCATACTGTCCAGGATCTGTTCCACCACAATATCGCAGGCCAGATCCCACAGGGCAGACTCTCTGTCCTCGCTTATGTCCAGATGTCCCAGAAGGCAGTGCAACACACTGTGCAAAAGCCCCCGGTTGACGGCGATCGCACCGCGCCTGTACATCCGGATCAGAAAATCCGGATGATAATACAAAAAGAAGCCATCTGTACCAAATGTATCTGTCCGGCCACTCTGCTCTTTTACAAGAGCCGAAAGTGCACGATCCAGATACGAAAGATGCAGATACAGCTCTCTGTCTGCCCCGGCCAGGATCTGTCTGCAGATATTGTTTCGTTCCAGTTCATATTCTGCCTGTCGAAGCTTTGGACTTATCACGGTGTATGGCTCCTTTCTGTCTGTTTTTATGTATCTGTCACCGTAGTTTTACAGCGAAAACGTTCTGCGTTTTCCGGCAAATTTATCGTGATGGACAGCCATCAGCTGAGGCAGTGCTTCTGTAAACTCAGCCTTCTGCATACACGCGATCAGATATTCCAGCTCATCCTTATCCGGGGAAAAGATCTCCAGATACTTTTTCAGCTGTCCCGGATCCTTTTCCTGTCCGATATACGCATACAGCGTCTTTGTATGCTCCTGCAGATAGGTCCGGTACTGCTCTTTTGCCCTGTCTGTCAGTCCAAAGGGATAACAGAGTCTGTCAAAAGCCAGGCGTACATTCAGCCCGTCTGATTCACTGGCACATGCATATAAAAACCGACTGTCATACTCTTCATAATTCAGCCGCGTTTTCACAAAACAGTTGCGGTACATCAGGCCGCTGCCGTGCACATGATCCTCCAGTATGCGGGCAGGCGTATTTTCCACGCCCTCTTCAAAGTATTCCGGAAACCACAGTCTGGCCTCCACAGCACCGTGGCAGATCACCAGAAGCTGCTGGGGAAGCTCCATCAGGATCTCCTTTAATATGGACAGACTGCCCTCCACGATCGTGATATCGATACAGGAGATCTTTCGACAGCCGGTAAACACGCCGGCCCCCAGATCCCGGATATCGCTGTGCAGATACAGCTTTCTTAAATTTCTACAGTTATAGAATGCATAACGCCCCACAGTCTGTGTGCCTTTGGGGATCACGATTTCTGTCAGATCCTCTCGTCCGGCAAAGGCATAGGGTTCTACCGTATGTTGTTCTTCCATCTTTTTGTACCTCTGGTCCGCATAGATTTTGCCGCTATCTGCGTAAAAAGAGCACCGTCTGATGCGACCATGCTCTTTCTCATCACAGCTTATATATTTTTATTCAAATTCAAAGAATCTCTGCAGGATACCGTCAACCATCTTGTCATTTAGACGAAGGGCGATGGAGTTCGGATTCAGCATCAGCCCCTTGCACGGATCTTTGATCAGCTGGCGCAGATTGTCGATCGTCATCAGGATACCCTGGTACTGGTTTTCTTTGTTAAAGATTGAATACTCTTTGACATCGGCAAAGATCGGCAGAAACTGCTCACCCTCTTTGGTATTGACCATCGTCAGGCTGAATTTGCCCGGTTCCAGCTTTTCACCCGGCTGTAACGGCTCTTTGAGCTTGATCGGTACCAGAAACTGTGCCTTTGCCATATTGGCAGCCAGTTCCTCTTCCATCTGCTTTAACTGCTCCTGATCTCTGTCCTCGTCCTTGATCCGGCGGCTGAGCTCCTGGATAAAGTACAGTACGGAAAGCTGCAGCTCTGCATTGATCAGCGGACGCTTCTGCGGCTCCAATCCGGAATAATCCGGACGGATCACGATCTTGTCAAGGCTTACGGAATAGCTCTTGCCCTCTTCAAAATATACCAGCTGGTTTATGCCCAGCGAAAAGCATTCACTTAAAAATCTCGGCAGCTTGTCCTGCGGTACGGTCACGCCGTGCAGCAGATAGCCTTTCTGTGTATATGTTTTGACCTTTTCCTGCATCTCCTCCACAGTGGCAAATACGAGCATTTCGTCATCGAAAGTCTCTTCGTCACAGACGATAAAGGGATGTTTGGTCGTCGTGGAAAATACTACGGTGGCATTTTCCAGTCCCTGTAATTTTTTTAAAACGAATTCATTATCTGCAGTCATGTTTCTACCGGTCTTTCTTCATTATTTGGCCTGTATGGCCACGTACCTGTTTATATTACACTAATCCCTGCCCATATGCAAGCAAAACGGGCAGGGATCAACGGTTCAGGTTTTAAGTTTTATGTGCTTTTGTCGTATCTGTTATGCAGAAAACTGACTGTTGTACAATGTCGCATACAGACCGTTTCGGGCCAGCAGAGTCTCATGGTTGCCCTGTTCTACGATATGGCCGTCTTTCATGACCAGGATCACATCTGCCTCGCGGATCGTGGACAGACGGTGTGCCACGATAAAGGACGTTCTGCCCTCCATCATTTTTGCAAAGGCTTTCTGGATGCGGATCTCTGTACGTGTATCGATCGAGGATGTCGCCTCATCAAGGATCAGCATCGGCGGCAGACACAGCATAACACGGGTGATGCACAACAGCTGCTTCTGTCCCTGGGACAGATTGCCGCCGTCTTCCCTAATAAAGGTATCATACCCCTGCGGTAATCGTTTGATAAAGCTGTGTGCGTGGGAGGCTTTGGCCGCAGCGATCATTTCTTCCTCCGTCGCATCCGGCTTGCCCATACAGATATTTTCACGGATCGTACCGTTTTTCAGCCATGTATCCTGCAGCACCATACCAAAATTGCTGCGCAGGCTTTCTCTGGTATAGTCCCGGATATCTCTGCCATCGACCTTTATGCTGCCTTTGCCTACATCGTAAAAACGAAGCAGCAGATTGATCAGTGTGGTCTTTCCGCAGCCGGTCGGACCGACAAGAGCCACTCTCTCACCCGGCTTAACCTCCAGATTCAGATCTTCGATCAGCGGCTTGTCCGGTACATAGGAAAAGCTGACATGTTCCAGGGTCACCTGGCCTCTGGCCTTTTCAAGCACAGCGGCATCCGAAGCATCCGCTATCTGCGGCTCTTCCTCGATCAGTTCAATCAGACGTCCGGCACAGGCCAGGGCATTCTGCAGCTCTGTCACAACACCGGAGATCTCATTAAACGGCTTGGTATACTGGTTGGCATAGCTGAGCATACAGCTGAGCTGTCCGACACTCAGTCCACCGCCGATGACCAGAAAAGCACCGCAGAGTGCCACACCGGTATATACGAGGCTGTTGACAAACCGAGTACACGGATTGGTCAGTGAAGAGAAAAATACAGCCTGCAAAGAACAGTTTTTCAGACGTTCATTGATCTCATCAAAATGTTCCATCATATTTTTCTGCTGTCCAAAGGCCTGTACGATCTTCTGGTTGCCGATCGCCTCATCGATCAGCGTGGTCTGCTCTCCTCTGGTCTTTGACTGCAGAATGAACATATTGTACGTCCTTTTGGCAATAAAAGCGGCCACAAACAGCGATACCGGTGTGACCAGCACAACGACCAGTGTGATTTTCAGATTGACAGACAGCATAAAGCCAAGCGTTCCCACGATCGTCAGCACACCGGTAAACAGCTGTGTAAAGCCCATCAGAAGACCATCGGCGAACTGATCGGCATCCGTGATCACACGGCTTACGATCTCTCCGGACGGATGGGCGTCCAGATAGGAAAGCGGCAGGATCTCAATCTTTTTAAAAGCATCTTCTCTGAGGTTGCGGACGACTTCAAAGGTAACATGATTGTTGGCTACGTTCATGATCCACTGGCTCACAGCGGTCAGAAAGATCACCAGTATCATGATATGGGCAATACCGTAAATACCGTTAAAATTCACATTTCCCGGTCCGAGGATACAGTCAATAGCCTGTCCGGACAGTACCGGCAGATACAGTGTACCGGCCACAGTACAGGCTGCCATGACAAGAGACAGTATGATCCAGCCACTCTGTTTTCTGACATAGCGCAGTATTTTGGCCAGTGTGCCTTTTTGGATCTGTTTTTTCTGTTTTGCTGCCATTTATGCTTCCTCCTTTCTGTACTGGGATTCATAGATTTCGCGATAAACCTCACAGCCGGAAAGCAGTTCTTCATGGGTACCGATACCAGCTACACGTCCATCGTCAAGCACAACGATCTGATCGGCGGAATGAATGCTGGCTGTTCGCTGGGATACGATAAAGACCGTCGTTTTGCCATCCATTTCACGGATGGCCTGTCTGAGTGCGGCATCTGTCGCATAGTCGAGTGCAGATGCACTGTCGTCGAGGATCAGAATATCCGGTTTTCTCACCAGCGCGCGGGCGATCGTCAGACGCTGTCTCTGACCGCCGGAGAAATTGCGGCCGCCCTGTTCTACGGGCTCATCAAGTCCCTGCGGTTTGGCTTCCACTACGTTTAAAGCCTGTGCGGTTTTTAAGGCTTCATACAGTTCTTCGTCTGTGGCATCTTTATTACCCCAGAGCAGGTTGTCACGGATCGTCCCGGAAAACAGAACGGCTTTCTGCATAACGATACCGATCTTTTCCCGCAGAACATCCATCGGGTAATCCTTAACAGAAATCCCGCCGATGATCAGTTTTCCTGCACTGATATCATAAAAGCGCGGTAAAAGATGAACCAGTGTGGATTTACCGGAGCCTGTGCCGCCGATAACACCGATGGTCTGTCCTTTTTTCACATGCAGCGTGATATCTTCCAGAGATGGCTCTTTGGAGCCGCTGTAGCACATGGATACATGGTCAAAGACGATATAGTCTTCATCTGTATCTGTTGTCAGCGGATTTTCTGTCTGTGTACCGTCTTTCTGGGACGGTTCTACCTCCAGGATCTGCTGGATACGGTTACCGCAGGCAACAGCTTTTGTCACGGAGATGATCAGATTGGCCAGCTTGACCAGTTCGACAAGGATCTGTGACATATAGTTGACAAGGGCGATGACCTGTCCCTGTGTCAGGATACCGTCATTTACCTGATGTCCGCCGGTATATAAGAGAACAACGATCGCCATATTGATGATGATCAGGGTCAGCGGATTCATCAGTGCGGAGAATTTGCCGACAAAGCGCTGCAGTACGTTCAGCTGCTCATTCATGTCCATAAATTCTTCGGTTTCCTGTTTTTCGCGGTGAAAAGCGCGGATCACACGTACACCGGTCAGGTTTTCTCTGGTTTTTCCGAGAACGTTATCGAGGGCGGCCTGTACTTTTTTGTACATGGGCATGCTGAGCAGCATGACGCCAAAGACAACGATCGACAGAAGCGGGATCGTTACCACAAAGACCAGAGCGGCTTTTACGTTGACCGTAAAGGCCATGATCATGGCACCGAATACGATGAACGGGGACCGTAAAAACAGGCGCAATACGAGGTTGATACCGTTTTGTACCTGGTTGATGTCGTTGGTCATACGGGTGATCAGGGTTGAGGTTCCCATGGTGTCGAGTTCTGAAAAGGACAGGCTTTCGATATGGGAAAACAGTACGTGGCGCAGTCTGGTGGAGAAGCTTACAGCTGCTTTGGCTGCGAAATACTGGGCTGTCACGGAGCACAAAAGGCCGATGATGCCGAGGGCTACCATGATACCGGCGCGGCTCAGGATATAGGTTTTGTCTTCGCCGGCGATGCCGATGTCTACGATGGATGCGACTACGAGGGGCACGAAGAGCTCAAAGCAGGCTTCGAGCATTTTAAACAGGGGAGCCAGGATGCACTCTTTGCGGTAGTCTTTCAGATAGATTAATAATTTTCTCATAATGGTTCTCTTCTTTGCTTTGATTTCTGGCATGGGATACGTTGGTATCGGTATGCGTAATGATTAATATACCACAGGTTTGGGGGATTGTCATGTATTTCGTGGAAAGTGAGGGGGGTGTGAAGGACGGACGACAGAGGAGGCACGGTATATGCTTCACTGCGCTCCGGCTCCGTCGGTCCGAGCCTGTAGTCTCGGACTCTTACTCGCTAGAGTCGCTTGTGAAGCATATACCGTGCCTCCTCTGTCTGGCTGTGGCCTGTTCAGGAGGTTCGCTTCGCTCCCTCGGGCTGTGCTATGGCTTTTCGGGAGGTTCGCTTTGCTCCCTCGGTCTGTACTGGGGCTTTTCGGGAGGTTCGCTTCGTTCCCTCGGGTCAGTTCAGGTTCATCAGGTAGTACAGGGCGGTTTTGGCGGCTTCCTGGTGTTTGGAGGTGGTGAGGACGCCGGCACATATGGGGGTGTAGGATACGATGCTGTACTCCTGCATTTTGGTCGGGGACAGGGTCAGGATGCCGTTTTGCAGGTGTTCACTGACCTGGGGGAGGTCGTCGCTAAAGAGAGCTTCGGGGGTGAGAAATACGCCCTGGGCTTCGTAGTCTTTGTAGGTTTTTTCGTCACAGAGTATGATATCCATTTCGCCGGTGCTGAGCCAGACGCTCATCATCATGGAGGCTTCGTAGTCGCTGGTGGAGAGTACGCTGGTGGTTACGGGTACGGTCTGGTGGATGGTTTCGGCGCCGAGCAGGGTGCGCAGGTCTTCAGACAGACGGGCTGTGCCTACGTCGGAGTCGAGGTCTGTGTCGGAGATATTGACGTATAAAAGGGGCTTTTCCTGGGCGTTCTGCCAGATCTGGATGCCAGTGTATACGGCTGCGGCCAGAAGGACGGGAACGAGGAGCCATACTTTATAGTAGGTCCACAGGTAGCTCAGTTTTTTGGTCCCGGACAGGTTTTTGATCTTTTCTTTTTCGAGCTGGCGTTTTTCTTTTTTGGTCAGATCGGATTCGTAGACCGGACGGGATGTGGTCTGTGTGGTGTCCGGCTTCTTCTCTTCTATTCTCATGTAGGGGATTCTCCGTTTTTGTTATTTTGTCATGCAGGATCATGTGCTGAAAACAGTGAACTGCGTGTCTCATATTTTCACTGTATACGCTGGCTTTTTCGCACAAAAATGAGCGTGCATTTTACTGGCTATTGTAACACAGATAGCCGTGAAAAAATGCACGCTCTTTCTTTTTTTAGAATACTTTCACATTTTTCTTTAGAAGAATTTGGAAATATAACCCTGTACAAAGATCAGGAGTACGATCAGTGGCAGTACATAGGTCATATAGCCGCGGATCGCACGGGGCAGCTTCAGGCCTTTGCCGGTGTTGGCTTCTTTTTCGAAGTTGTCAAAGCCCCAGCCATATCTGGTGGTACAAAACAGCAGATATACCAGACTGCCAAGCGGCAGGATATTGTTGCTGACAAGGAAGTCTTCCAGATCCAGGATATTGGTTCCTGCACCGAGCGGGGCAAAGCCGCTTAATACATTAAATCCGAGGATACACGGCATGGACAGAAGGATGATGGCGATGGCATTGCATACGGCTGCTTTTTTGCGACTGCATCCGGTCATATCCATGGCAAAGGACATAATGTTTTCAAATACGGCGATGACCGTAGATATTGCTGCAAAGGACATAAACAGGAAGAAACAAAATCCCCACACTCTGCCGCCGGCCATAGCGTTAAATACGTTTGGCAGGGTGATAAAGATCAGGCTCGGTCCGCTGCCGGCTTCTACACCGTAGGCAAAGCAGGCCGGAAAGATGATCAGTCCTGCCATCATGGCTACAAAGGTATCCAGCACGGTGACGCTGATCGCTTCGCCCGACAGTGCTCTCTCCTTATCGATATAGCTGCCGAAGATAGCCAGTGCACCGATACCGATACTGAGGGTGAAGAATGACTGGCCCAATGCCGCAAATACGGCTTCGCCAAGGCCCGATTCGACAAGCTTGTTAAAATCCGGTTTCAGATAAAAAACGATGCCTTCCTGTCCACCTTCCAGGTATACGGAATGCACAGCCAGTACGATCATCAAAAGCAGCAGACAGATCATCATGACCTTTGTGATGCGCTCCACACCGTTTTGCAGGCCACAGGCACAGATCATAAAGCATGTGACAACGATAATGACCATACAGACAGTCATCAGACCCGGATTCTGTGTCAGACTGCCAAAAGCTTCCTGTACACCGGCAGTATCCAGTGTGGCAAAATCACCGCGAAGCATTTTAAAGCAATACAGGATCATCCATCCGGCGATCGTTGTATAAAACATCATCAGCAGGTAGTTGCCGGCGATGGCTGTCCATTTGTGCCAGTGCCATTTGGTGCCTTTTGGCTCCAGTTCATCAAAGGACTTTGCCACACTTTTCTGGCTTGCACGTCCTACGGCAAACTCAGCGATCACGATCGGCAGTCCCAGAATGATCAGGAAAAACAGATACAGAAGCACAAAAGCCGCTCCTCCATACTTTCCCACGATATAAGGGAAACGCCATACATTGCCCAGACCGATCGCACAACCGGCTGAGATCAGGATAAACCCGAGACGGGAAGAAAATTTTTCTCTCTCCATAGTTACCTCCACTTTTTTCTTTGCCGCAACAGTTGCACTTTCCATTGCAATGTTGCATTTTGTATTATGTCATATCCGGATACATTTTTCCATAGAAAAAAGTGCAGAAAAAAGCTGCACCTTTTCTATGTTTCCTACATATCCCTCTCCTTTTTTGCCTCCTTCGGACAGTATTTCCGTATTTTTTCCAGAATCTTATCGATTTCCAGTGGTTTGATCAGATGCTCATTCATACCGGCCAGGCGGCTTTTTTCTATATCATCGACAAAGGCATTGGCCGTCATGGCAAAGATCGGGATATTTGCCGCATCAGGATGTTTCATGTCGCGGATCGCGCGGGTGGCCTCGAGACCGCCCATCACCGGCATCATGATATCCATCAGGATCACATCGTATGTGCCCGGCTCTGCTGCCCGAAACAGCTCACAGGCTTCTTTACCATTCCATGCCCGTGTGACCTGTACACCTTTGTTTTGCAGCGCAAACTCTGCAATCTCCATGTTGGTCGCATTGTCTTCGACCAGAAGCACATGGATCTGCTCATAGGGATACGTATCTTCGGTCTGTACCGTCTGGTATACATTAAACTGATCAATATCCAGCGGCAGAACAATACTGAAACTGCTGCCTTCATTGATCTTGCTCTTAAAGTGGATCGTACCGCCCATACTCTCTACCAGCTCTTTGACGATCGTAAGGCCAAGACCGGTTCCCATATTGTTTGTCCGGGCATTTCTCTCTTCCTGACTGAAAGCCTCAAACAGACGTTTCTGGAAGGCCTCACTCATTCCCCGGCCGGTATCCACACAGACAAGTTCAAAGACCGCCTGCTCTCTTGTCGCGCTCATCTCACGGCAGCTGACCATGACGGAACCGCCGGAACGGTTATATTTGATCGCATTTTCTATGATATTCATCCAGATCTGCTGTACATGCTGCGGACTTCCCAGCAGATTTTCATGCCGGATCTGTGTCTGGCTCTCTGTAAAATACAGTCCGCATTCCCCCGCCTGCATATGCATCAGATTATAGATATCTTTCAAAAGATCTCTGAGATTGAACGGCTTGTATTCCAGACGGAAATCTCCGGATTCCAGCCTGTTCATATCCAGCACACGGTTGACAAGCTCCAGAAGCACATCGGATGCCTCTGTGATCTTTTCCCTGTACTCGGCCTGGCGTGCAAGATCATCCGGATAGTGGTTGGCGATCTCGATCAGACCACGGATACCGTTGATCGGCGTGCGGACGTCATGACTCATCCGGCGCAGGAAGTCTGTCTTGGCGATATTGGCACGGCGCGCCTCCTCTGCCGCCTTCATCAGCTGTTTCTGGTATTCCAGCTCCTGCTCTTTCTGCGCGTTGATCTGGCGGACCACATAGAGAACATTGGTCACTTCGCCGGAACGCTCCCGGTGTTTTACGATAAACTGCGCTTCGTACCAGTTGTTCATCGTTGACATATATTCCATGCTGATCTGTTCTGTATCTGCCAGTCTATCCGGCAGCGTTTCCATATCAAGGAACTCTTTCATCCTCAGCTGAAATTCCGCCGCTACCATCGTTTCCCTGGCTTTTTTAAACTTCACGGAGATCTTTCCCCGACGGCCGGTCAGCCGGTACATATCCTCTTCGCTCGTGATCTCCTCATAGAGATCCTCTTTCAGATCCATACGATAGATCAGCTGGTAATTTTTGCTGATCGCGGAAATGATCTCATTACTCTGGCGCGTCTCTTCAAGAGCCTTTTCCAGACGGCGTTTCTGCCGTTCCTCATCTTCCACGATATCATCAATATAGCGGTAGCCCATGACCACGCGAAATGTATCCTCGTTCCAGCGCATGCGCACGGCCTGAACCTCAAAATACCGCCAGCCGGCCGGATTGTCCTTTACCTGATACCGGTACGTCATACGCGTCTCGTGTGACAGATATTTTCTCAGATACGCACAGCTTAACTTTCTTAAAAATTCCGGTGCAGAATCCTTTATCACATAGTTTTCATAATAATAGCGGATGCTGTGGGTATAGCCGTAGACTTCCTTTTCCTTCAGCTTTTTTTCCACATTGGGATACATCACTTCATCCTGCTTGACCACTTCCAGGGTATCTGCTTTCAGATCACAGTACAACACCGCTGTATAGTCTGTACAAAGTGCTTCAAGCAGCTTTTTCTCCCTGGCCAGCTCTTTAAGGCTCTGCTGCAGGGATTCCTGCTTCTGGGCCAGCAGTGTGATCATCTGCAGATTGTCCCTGACACAGCCCAGATGACCGGCAATATCCGTCAGAAGCTTCACCGAAAGCTGTCCCATATCCGGTTTTGGATCATCCACGCCGATAAACCCGTTCAGGCGGTTATTGGCAAACAGCGGTACGGTGATCACGGATGTAATATGCTGCCTTTTCAGAAGGACATATTCATAGGGCATGGTCGTACGGATCTGTTCCACATCCGGAATGATCACGGTACGGCCCCGGACAAAGCTCTCCTGCCAGTTACACATCAGCTCCAGCGGAACATTCTGCAGATTGTCGATCTGCGGTGTAACGCCCTCTTTGCACCATTCAAACGTATTGGTGTAGGCCTCATGCGCCTCGCTGCTCCAGTCAAAGATATATACACGGTCTGCCGCCGTATACTTTCCCACAGCTTCCAGAAGAAGAGGTATCACATTATTCAGTTCTTTTTCACTGGCGGCCTGATCCAAAAGCGCAATATGCTGCAGGATCACATCCACGGTATCCAGGCTGTCCTGAAAGTCTGTATAGCCATTTTCTTCGTATGTACTCATGTTGATCGACCTCATTTGTCGCGGATGACAGGAGAATCACCGGTGATTTCCATCACATGCCAGGAAAATCCGGTCTCATCCATCAGCTGCAGATACGGTTCGGGGGCAAAATACTCCGGCGAAAATACCCCTGCCTCATGCCAGATCTTTCTGCCGATCAGTTCGATCGCCAGCGCTGCGCCAAATCCGGTCTGCGCCACAACAGCCTGTGAGCCCCATCGCTCCATGGAAGACTGGTTGTCAAAATTCTGGTACAGGAAATACTCTTTATGTGCACCGTCTTTTTCCCCGATACAGTGCACACCTACCAGCATCTCACCGGTCATTTCACTGCCGATATCCTTCGGCTGCGGTGCACAGGCAGCCACAACATCCCGCGGAACGACCTGCACAGCTCCCACCTGTACCGGCTTTAAGCTGCGAAGTCCCAGATGATCGATGACCTTTAAAGCAGTGATCAGATTGTCATCCAGACTGATCTTAAATGTAGCCTTTTCAAGACCGAACTGCGCAAGATAACGGGCAAAAGTCACCACTTCCTCGTGTTCCACCTTGACAAGCGTATTTTCTCCCACGCCATCCGGCATCAGAAATCTCTCCTGCCCGGCAAAGGCTTTTTCCACGATCAGGCCGCCCTTTCTGGCATCATATTCTACATTGGGATTCATGACCTCATCCAGCACCGTCCATACATTAAAGCCAAACTGGATCGCATCCGGATCAGCTCCCGGCACCGACAGATTTCCGCCGTCCTTGACGTGAGCTTCTGTCATCGTATCAAACAGATGGGTGGCCGCATATTTTGCAAACACATTGACAACACCGGGGTCGATACCCAGACAGATCACAGCCATCTGTCCCTTTTCCTTCCAGCGTTCATGGCGGTCAAAATTGTATTTTGTCATAGGCTCGGTATAACTGTTTTCGATACCCGGGCCATACGCCGGTTCGTCCATCGGTACGGACCATGTACCCATATTGGCATAATCCGCTCCCCCTTCAAACGCCGCATCAAAGATGAAATTGCTGGCAAACGGCGGAGCAGCATCCATCACAAAATCGATATCATGCTCCTTTATCAGCGCTTTCATCTGTTCCTTATCCGTGGCATTGATCTGTGCCGGGACAAAACGTGGATCATCAAGAAGAGAAACTACTTCTGTGGCTCTGGCAGCATCATAATCTCCCACCAGCACATACGAAAGCCATTCTTCTTTGGGATCACGCCACTTTAAAATCTTTACTATACTTTCGCCGACAGCTCCGGCACCAACTAGCATCATTCGCATCTTTTTGTCCTCCTGAAAACTGCTATTTACTCTCTTTTGATTCATCAGTCTACACGGATCACTGAAGAAATCTCTCTGACGATCGACATGCCTTTCAGTATCGTCAGTGCATCTTTCAAATGTCTGTCCTTTACAGCAGCAGTGATCAGTACCAGCTCTGCGCAGTCCTCTTTTCTGCGTCTTTGCATAACCTGTTCAAGGCTCACACTGTTATTGCCAAACACGGCAGCGATGCTGGCCAGTACACCGGTACGGTCCTCAACACGGATACGGAGAAAATACTTGCTGTATGTCTCCTCGACCGGTACGACCGGCAACTCTTTATAGCAGGTACAGCCGATCCGTCCACAGCAATCAAACGTCATATTGCGGATGATCTCAAAAATATCTCCGACTACGGCACTGGCTGTCGGCAGCTCTCCGGCCCCGCGTCCGTAAAACATCGTATCCTGCACGGCATCCCCGCGTACAAATACAGCATTGTAGGAATCGTTTACAGAAGCCAGCGGATGATCCTGTGCGATCAGCATGGGATGAACCATGACCTCCACACCTTTTTCCGTATTTCGGGCAACACCGAGGAGCTTGATCACATGCCCCATATCACGGGCATAGCGGATATCCTGCGCTGTGATCTTTGTGATACCCTCGGTATGCACATCGGCAAACGTCACACGGGAATTAAAAGCCACGCAGGCCAGTATCGCCATCTTGCGACCGGCATCAAGCCCTTCCACATCCGCTGTCGGATCACTCTCAGCATAGCCCAGATCCTGTGCCAGCTTCAGCGCATCCGAAAACTCCATCCCCTCCTGCGTCATTTTGGTCAGGATAAAGTTGGTCGTACCGTTGACGATACCCATCACCTCTGTGATATGATTTCCTGTCAGAGACTGCTTGAGCGGTCCGATGATCGGAATACCGCCGGCTACAGCTGCTTCGTACAGAAGATCACAGTGATTTTCGGCCGCTGTATCCATCAGAAGATGTCCCTCCTGTGCCAGCAGATCCTTATTGGCCGTCACTACATGTTTTCCGGCATGCAAAGCCTGCAGGATATAGCTCTTGTCAGGTTCGATACCGCCCATGACCTCCACGACGATCCGGATTTCCGGATCCTCCATGATCTCTCTGACATCGGTCGTCAGCACCGTGGTATCGTCTACCTTTGCTTTTGCCTTTTCAATATTGCGCACCAGTACCTTTTTGATCTCTACGATCGTACCCAGCTTTCTCTCCATCTCTTCCTGCTGTATACGGATCACTTTGTATACTCCGCCGCCTACGGTACCAAGTCCCAGCAGCGCGATCTTTGTTACTTTTTCCATAATCGTCCTCCCCATCGTATAAACGCTGTCGTTTTACGACCTTTTTCAACAGATAGTTCCTCTGTATCATACCATTTAGATGGACATTATGCCACTGCACATATTGATTTTTTAAAAAAACTCGGTGTTTTGGAGCTGTTTTTTGTCCGATTTTATCCGTGGCAGATGTTTTTCCGGTGTTTTTTGTTATTCCAC
>JAHZHB010000070.1 GCA_019420465.1 Lachnospiraceae bacterium | reverse complement strand
GGAGTATCGCCTTGCCAAGGCGAGGGTCGCGGGTTCGAATCCCGTCTCGCGCTTTTTTCTATATCGCAGGATATTCGTGGAATCCGACATATATACATGTATTATTCTACGGTATCTGCGGGGTTAGTACATCGGTAGTACAGGGCCTTCCCAAGGCTCGGAGGCGGGTTCGACTCCCGTACCCCGCTTAATTTACAAAACCCGCATACATATTGGATTGCTGAGTTTTCCAGTATGTATGCGGGTTTTCCTGCTCCATCATCAGAGATTGCAGCGTTATCTCAGCCGTCTGGCCCTCCGACAGTTTCAGAATATCCTGCTCATCCACACTCATCTGTATACCTTTTCCCTGACTGTTCTGTCCTGTGAAATGAATTATGTTCCAGTATCCACAAAGGCTGTGAACATCCCGTGAAAACAATGTGAGAATGCTGTGAGAATATACGGAGAATTACGTTTGTGAATCAAAGCTTTTCCACCGAACCAGCTTTAGATCTGCATAACGATCAAAATTGGTCCACTGGACCAATTATTGATATGCATGGCAACAAAAAGAGGTCTTTGTATAAAACATACACCCCACATACGGGAAATGTTTTATGCAAAGACCTCCGTTTTTTTCCTGCTGTTTATTTTACAAATACCTTTTTGAAGTTCTTTTTACCTCGTTTTACGATCACGCCTTCAGTAAAGGCATCCATCGGAAATGTTCTGGAGATATCCTTAATCTGCTCGCCATCTACAGAAACACCACCCTGCTGGATATTTCTGCGTGCCTCAGAACGGGTTGCGCAGAGTCCGGACTGATGTACCAGTGTGATCATATCGATAACACCATCTCTGAAATCCTCTGCAGAAAGCTCTGCTGTCGGCATATGCTCAGAGTCTCCACCGGCAGAAAACAGTGCTTTGGCTGCTGCCTGTGCCTTCTCGGCCTCTTCCTCGCCGTGAACCAGTTTTGTCAGCTCATAGGCCAGGATCTCTTTGGCCGTATTTAACTGGCTGCCCTCCCAGTCATTCATCTTATCAATTTCCTCAAGCGGCAGGAAAGTCAGCATACGGATACATTTTAATACATCGGCATCCGCTACATTTCTCCAGTACTGGTAAAACTCGTACGGGGAAGTTTTCTCCGGATCAAGCCATACAGCACCTTTCTCTGTCTTGCCCATCTTTTTGCCTTCGGAATTCAGGAGCAGATTGATGGTCATGGCGGAAGCATCCTTGCCCAGCTTACGACGGATCAGCTCTGTACCACCCAGCATATTGCTCCACTGGTCATCGCCGCCAAACTGCAGATTGCAGCCATAGCGCTGGAATAACTCATAGAAATCATAACTCTGCATGATCATGTAGTTGAACTCCAGGAAGCTTAAGCCTCTCTCCATACGCTGTTTGTAACACTCTGCTGTCAGCATACGGTTTACGGAGAAATGCGGTCCCACTTCACGCAGCAGGTCTACATAGTTCAGTTTTAACAGCCAGTCTGCATTGTTGATCATCAGTGCCTTACCATCGGAAAAATCGATAAATTTGGACATCTGTTTTTTGAAGCATTCGATATTGTGATCGATCTGCTCCTTTGTCAGCATCTTACGCATATCTGTCTTACCGGACGGGTCACCGACCATACCTGTACCGCCACCAAGCAGTGCGATCGGGCGGTTACCTGCCATCTGCAGTCTCTTCATCAGGCAAAGTGCCATAAAGTGACCAACATGAAGGCTGTCTGCGGTCGGATCAAATCCGATGTAAAAGGTTGCCTTACCATTGTTTACCAGCTCACGCACTACTTCTTCATCTGTTACCTGTGCGATCAGACCTCTGGCTTTGAGTTCTTCATAAATCTGCATATTTTTCCTCCTTATTCTATCCCTACAGCGGGTCATCCATCGAAGACGGACCCTTTGTGAACACAAAAAGCCCTGTCCTCTGTTTTTTCAAACTAAAGGACGGGGCTGTAAATGCAATCCCGTGTTACCACCTTTATTCACAGGTCTCTCACGATCCCTGCCTCATAGAGTACAAATCATCTATACTCTGGCCCGTATAACGGAGGCTCTTCCGTCGCAGCCTACTCATCTCTTTTCGGTGCGAAGCTCCGGAATGTATTCGCCATAGATCACTGTCCGCGCCTCTCATCGACCGGCTGCTTTCTGTGGAGTGCTTCTGTGGGTACTTGTTTCCTTCTTTGCTTTTCTTTGCCCATTATAGGGGACAAAAAGGGTAGTGTCAAGAGATAAATTTCACTGTCTGCGGACGTTTCATTCTTAGTTTCCGGCTTTACTGTATGCAAATAAGGCAGCCCCATACGCACCCATCAGCTGCGAAAATTCGCTGTAATGGATCTTTACCCCCAGCTCTCTTTCCAGTGCCAGACGCACGCCTCCGTTTTTTGCCACACCACCGCTCATAAAGACCTCTTCTTTTATGCCGGTACGTTTGGCCAGCGCTGCCACACGGGCTGCCACAGAATTACAGATACCGGCCACGACATCTTCCCTGGCTGCACCACTGGCCAGCTGGGAGATGACTTCGGATTCCGCAAAAACCGTGCAGGTACTGGAAATTTTGGCTGCCGTCTCTGATTTTTCGGCTTCTTTTTCCAGGTCTCCGATATCCAGCTGCAAAATCCCCGCCATAACATCCAGAAAACGGCCTGTGCCCGCAGCACATTTATCGTTCATGACAAAGTTCATCATCTGGCCATTGTTGCCAAGACTGATGACTTTGGCATCCTGTCCGCCGATATCTATGATGGTACGGGTATCCGGATACATCGCAGAAATGCCTCTGGCATGACAGGAAAGCTCGCTCATTTCGCCTGTGGCTGTCTGTAATGTCTTCCGTCCATATCCGGTTGCCATCACATAGGCTATATCCGCAGCCGTCAGTCCTGCCTTTTCAAGGACTTCCGCCTGGGCGCGTGCCGGTCCGTCCGTACCCGTCCCTGCACGAAGCAGGGACGTGGCTACGATCTCTCTGCCCTCTTTTAACAAAACACATTTTGATGTAGTAGACCCCACATCAACACCAAGTGTATACATAACTCTTCTTATCCTATTCTCTTAACATCACAGGCTTCCCCTGCCGCAAGCATAGCTTCTACCTGTGCATCACTGTAACCCAGTTCTTTCAGCACTTCCTTTGTATGTTCTCCGAGGAATGCACCTCTTTCGTATGGCGGAAGCTCAGTATCTGCAAACAGTACAGGTGTACGCACCATTGTACGCTCCTCACCGTTCGGGAAGCTTACCTTTGTCAGGGCATCGGAACCCCATGCCTGCTCATCCTTAAGAAGCTGATCCCAGGTCTGGCATACAGCATACGGCAGATCTGCCTTGTTCATCAGTTCAACCATCTCATCCAGTGTTCTTTTTGCCACTTCCTCAGCCACGATCTGACTGAATTCTTCCAGATGTTCCTGTACAGCAGTCTGCGGATAGTATCTCTCATCACCGATCAGATCCTGACGGCCGAGAGCCTCCATAAAGATCGGATAATAATAATCGTAACGCGGCATAGCGATCTGGATCCATTTTTTATCCTTTGTCTGACGGGCCACCTGCAGCTGATTGGCGATCTGTGTGGAACGAATCGGATACTGTGTGGACGGATCACCGTACTGATTGGACTGCAGATACAGTGCCACATCCCAGATCGCAGTATGGAACAGGCTGACAGTCACCTGATCGCCCTTTCCCGTCTCTCTTGCACGATACAATGCTGCCAGAATACCACTGGCCAGATACATACCCACCTGATGATCACCAAAACCGGCGATCGGAAGCATCGGTGCGGAATCAGCATCATGCATCGGTCCCATCACACCGCCACGGGCAAAGTATGCAGTAAAGTCAAAGCCCGGCAGATCCTTGTCCGGTCCTTTTTCACCATAGCCGCTGATATATCCCATAACCAGCTTCGGGTATTTGACTTTCAGTGTCTCATAGTCCAGAGATGCTCTCTTTAAAGCAGGCTGACGCCAGTTGGTAATAAAGATATCACTTTCTGCGATCAGCTTTTCCAGTGCTGCACGTCCGGCTTCTGTCTTTGTATTCAGGATCACACATTTCTTTCCTGTATTTTCCAGCGTAAAGCTCGTATCCTCTTTATCACCGTACGGACGGCCTTCGTTTACAGCTGTATAACGAAGCGGATCACCGTTTGGCGCCTCTACTTTGATAACCTCAGCGCCGAGATCAGCCAGGAATCTTGCACAGCAGGGACCGGCAATAAAGGTAGCCAGTTCCAGTACTTTTACACCCTCCAGGGGTCTTTTCATTTCGCTCATATCTTTACCTCTTTCTTTTACATGTCAAGCATATCTTTAAAGCCTTCCAGCATCGTGCGGGCCTGTTCGTAGTTGGTCATCTGACGGTCAACCTCGATCAGAAGGCAGGGAAGTCCGTCCGCATCACAGGCTTTTTTGATCAGCGGATAATCAAATTCTTCCGGATCACAGAATTTTGTCAGTACGACAACCACACCTTTTGCTTTGCAGGCCTTTGCTTCATCTACGATCATCTGTACACGCTTCTTCTCCACATCATACAGTACAGAGCAGTTGTCCATCGCACAGAATTTGGCGGCCAGGCTGTCGATGCCGGTCTCCTTCTCCGGCGCATCGGTGCGGTACTGACGGCTTTCTGCTGCCACATCATCTCCGGCGATCATAAATCCGTTTTCATCAAAGATCTCCAGAAGTGACGGACTGTCAGCCAGAATACCGGATACATAGATCCGTATCTTTTCCGCTCCGGCAGGTGTCTGTTCCAGACAGGCAAGCAGTTCTTCAACCAGTGCCGTATGTTCTTCCTTCAGCATAAATCCTGCACTCTTATATACAGCACTGCGCTGCATGGCGGTGATTTCCGGATGCTCTGTCAGCACTTTTGCCAGTTTTCGCATCACTTTATTGTGCGTATTGTATACTTCGATCGAAGCTTTCAGTGCCGCATCATCAAAGGAACATCCTGTAGCTTTTTCCAGATCACGGATGACTCTCTCGTATCCGGCTTTGGTAAACGCTGCTCCGTAGGACGGTTTTCTGTTCTGCGGATAGGTCATCGGAACAAATGGAATAGACGGCACACCGTATTTCCAGTTTTCTCCAAGAACTTTCAGACTGTCACACAGACTCGGGATCACGATCGCACTGACGCCATCGTATGTACCGTTTATACCCAGTTCCAGAATAGACTGCATGACGGAACAGATAAAAGCCGGGAAATACTTTTTTGCTTCATTGATCTCCATATCTGCTCCCCAGGCGGCCATCGGCACCAGACCCATAGCATGGATGAGTTCTTCCGGAGTGTAGACCGGCGCAGTCAGTACCACCTTTTTTCCGGCTGCCAGATATTTTTCCTTCTGTCCTTTCGGATCGTTTGCGATCGTTTCAAATTTCTGTAAAATTTCTGTCAGACTCATGCCTTTGCCTCCTTTTTCATCTCCATGATCTCCGTCAGGCCCTGTACACGGGTATCGTACTGGGCTTCGGAGAAATTGCGCGGATCCGCCTGGTCACCGTCAAAGCTGACCACAGGAATATCGCAGGCCTCGCCGATCTGGCGGCTCATCTCAGCCATAAAACCGCTCCACAGCTTGCAGGAACGGTTGGTATGGACCAAAAGTCCCTCAACATGATTGTCCCTGCACAGCTTGATACGTTTGTCACGGGCATATTCCAGATTGATAGCATTGGGCACCCTGGCATAGGCACGGCACATATCATCAAAATCTTTATAGATAAAACCAAAAGCATCGGCATAGATCGTTGTAACCATATTGATACCACGACTCTTCATACCGGTGGATGTCACTCTAAGCCACGGCCAGCAGGCGATGCCCTCAAACATGATACGGTGCTTTTCCTCCGCACGGAAGGTAGATTCACCCTTTTCGTGATTGGCCTCATACTCTTTTAACAGAAGCTCCATAGCCTCTGCCGCCTCGATCTTGCCGCGGGCTGTAACCATAACAGCCATATGGTTTAACAGGTCAAAACCGTTAAACGGAGACGGTGTATAACGGGCGCAGGCCGTTGCAGCCAGCCATGCACGGCTGGTACGTCCGGAGATTTCCATCACCTGTTTATATTTCTCATCGTCCCACTTCTTGCCGGTCAGCTTCTCCAGCTGATGAATGGCATCCCAGAACTGCTCACGGATATAAACCACTTCTGCATCGGATACTTCATAATCCGGGTTAAACGGAATATCGATCATGATCAACGGAATATCAAGCTCTTTTGCCAGATTTTCGTACCATTTGATCATACAGTTGCAGATATTGTTACAGCACAGAAGAAAATCCGGCTGCGGCATATTCTGCTCCGGCGCATCCTTTACCTTGCTGTAAGCCAGACTGATACGGGCATACGCACAGATATCGTTGGAATAGCCATCTGCCTCACTGATCTCACACATACGCTCTCCGCCGCCTCTGGCAGCGATACCGGCGGCCTGATTTTCCGGATAACAGACATATAAGCCCAGCGTCTCCGGGATCTCTACCGGGAAATTGCTTGAACACCAGCCAACCAGCTCACCGCGCTCTTTGGCTGCCTGTGCATCCGAATAGGCTTTTGCTGCGATCTGTCCCAGCTTGTATTTGGCTGAATTCGGATCAACCGGTCTTCTTGGTTTTTTAACTTCTTCTGCCATGATTTACCTCTCCTTTTTGTTTCTCTGCATTATGATTAATTATAAAATATCCTGTCAGAATTTACCAATACAGAAATACTGCTTTTCCATAAGCAAATCCTTATGATTTATGTGCAATATGCCTGTATTTTAAGGATTGCACTCAGCACATTTCCTATATATAATAAGAAAAAGATTATATTTTCCCTATAACTCCCCCACAGAAAGGATCTGCCCCGTGACAACCAACCAGCTCACCTATTTTATCTCTGTTGCAGAATGCTTGAACTTTACCGAAGCAGCCAAAAAACACTTTATCTCCCAGACCGCCATGACCCAGCGCATCCAGACGCTCGAGGACCAGCTGGGCGTGCGTCTCTTTGACCGCTCACGCCGCCACGTCGAACTGACCCCTGCCGGAAAGGTCTTTTTACAGGAAGCCAGAGCCATCCTTGAAATGGAACGGCGCGCCCTCGAAAAGGTGGAAGCTGCCGCCGCCGGTATCTCCGGCTCTGTCCAGATCGGCTACGTCAAAGGCTATGAAACACCTGATTTTGGACGGATCCTGCGGGATTTTCATGCCATGCACAGTGATATTTCCTTTGAGCTCTACCGGGAAAATTATCTTGATCTTCTGTTACATCTGGAGCAGGACAAATACGACCTCATTCTGGACATCTGTTACAATGACACGGATCTTACGGCTTTCGAACAGAAAGTGATCGCCTCCTATCCTCTGTACGCCGTCCTGTATGCCGACCATCCGCTGGCCACCCGTACGGCTCTGTACCGCAGCGAACTGAAAAATGAGCGTTTTCTTCTCTCCAAATTTTATGAAGATCCCATGGCGATCGGCTACATGCTCCCTGACAAATACGCCGATTCCGGCTTTATCCCCCGCGTAGCCGCCACCTCCCCCGACATCGAAACCCTGCTCCTTCTGGTGGCCGCCCGCACCGGCATCACGATCCTGCCTGAAAATGCCCTCAAACAGGCCCTGCATAATCCCGACTACGCCATCATCCCTCTGACCGGCGCCCACGAACACATCGAAGTCAAAGCAATCTGGAAACCGCAAAACCAGAACCCCGCTCTCTCCAAATTTCTTGAACTTCTTTAAAGCTTTGATGGCCGAAGAGGCAGAAATAAAATATCCCTCCGAAAACGCAAACCGTTTTTCAGCGTTTTCGGAGGGATATTTTATTTCTGCCTCTTCGGCATTTACATTTGTGCGTTATTTAAACTGGTTCAGATCCTTTTTATAGCTGTAACCGATTTTACCGAGTTTTTCTTCGATGTCGGTCTGGCTTACGTCGAGACGGTCACAGAGATCTTCAAGGTCTCGGTAATTGTCGCGAAGCTGCGTATTGACATAGCTTAGTAGCATTACTGGATCCTGGGGTATCATTCGACTTCTCCTTTCAGTATGTGTCTGGCATCAGCAGTAAGCTTGCCATCCTTGAGATCGATCACGATCGTGTCACCGGTATGGATATTACCGGCAAGGATCAGGCGGGCGGTCAGTGTCTCTACATGGGTCTGCAGATAACGACGCAGCGGTCTTGCACCATAGGTCGGATCATAACCGTTGTCGATGACGTACTGTTTGGCTGCAGGTGTCAGCTCTACGGTAAACTCCTGGGAAGCTAACAGCTCGTTGAGTTTTGCAAGCTGCAGATCAACGATAAAGCCAATATCGTCTTTGGTTAGCGGTTTGAACATGATCGTTTCATCCAGACGGTTCAAAAACTCCGGACGGAAGTGGGCACGCAGGTCTTTGGTAACGGCCTCGGCAGCCTCCGGCAGGATCTTGCCATCTTCGGAAATACCATCCAGCAGATAGGAAGAACCGATATTGGACGTCATGATCAGGATCGTATTCTTAAAGTCTACGGTACGGCCCTGGGAATCGGTGATACGGCCGTCATCCAGTACCTGTAACAGGACGTTAAAGACATCCGGATGGGCTTTCTCAATCTCATCAAAGAGGACAACCGAGTACGGTTTACGACGTACAGCCTCTGTCAGCTGGCCTCCCTCTTCATAACCTACATATCCAGGGGGCGCACCGATCAGACGGGACACGGAATATTTCTCCAGGTACTCACTCAT
>JAHZHB010000069.1 GCA_019420465.1 Lachnospiraceae bacterium | reverse complement strand
TAAGACAGAGCAGGATTTCAACAGGGAACAGGAGCTGGATGAGCGCATCCGCAGTCAGATGCAGAAAAAATCGAGATTGCCGGATGAAGTGCAGAGGGCGAAGGAGCGGGCTTTTGCAGCCATAGAAAAACAGCAGGGGCCGGGCGGAGATAACAGAGAACAGAAAACACAGAGCCATAGGATAATCACACAGGCAGGTACGAAATCTGTGAAAAATGCAGATGTAAAAGAACGAGAGAAAATCTCGGAGATAAAGAAGCCAGTGTGGAAGAAATGGCTTGGCGGTGTCGCCGCGGCTGTGGTGGTTTTCTCATGTATCTGTATCGCCAATCCGGTACTGGCAGAGAATATTCCGATCATCGGGCATGTGTTTGAAATGATCGGAAATAAAATGCAGTTTGGCGGAGATTTCTCTTCCTATGCTGAGCCGGTACAGTTGGAAAGCTCTGCCGGAGGGGATGCAGCAAAGAGCAGTGCAGTATCTGAAAGTAAGGAAGCTGAAAGCAATCTGGCAGAAGAAACGAAAAGAAGCCAGAAGAGTGATACAGCAGAAGCAGAGAAACAGAAAGTCAGCTTTTTTTATGGAACAGAGGATCCCTTTGACAGCGATATAGCGGAATCCAGACGGAAAATTTCAGATGCAGAGATTACACTGGATGAGAGCTATTGCAGTGGGGAGGCGTTGTATATCAGCTTTGTGCTAAAATCGAAGGAAAAGCTGATTGATGATATGAATCCGCAGGACTGGAGTATGTACAATGTCTATATGCGTGGAGAAGTGGAATGTTCCTATGCAGAATATCCGGATTATATACAGGATGACGTTGAGGGAGAGCTGATCGATGAATATACATATGCAGGGGTTTTGCGACATGATCTGCGTGAAACTTTAATAATGGGTGATAACAGCGGTCCTTTATTGGATGAAAATGATGATGAAATGACTATACCAGATCAGTTTAAAGCCACAATAAAGTTGTATGGTGTATATTTTGATTTCCAATTCTGGAATTCGGAAAAGGCCGGTGAAAATGTGACATGCCGGGGTGTATGGGAATTTCCATTGACGATTACGACCAACCGGGAGAATATAACGCAGGTGGTTTTAAACAAGGGTGGCAAGGAGAAATTTGGCGAGATCACGCTGACAAAAACACCGTTTGAGATAACCGTGGCATGGGATGAAGAAAAACGGGAGATTCCGGGAATCCGGGGAGGAGATATGTATGACGTCATGTTCCTGGATGCCGATGGATTGCCGCTAAACTGGGGTTCCATCGGAGATTCTTTCAGCTTTTCGGGTCATGATATTTCTACATTGACTGCATATATTATGACAGACACCGATGTGATGGATAATGTCAAGCCGTATGCGTTTGGTGGTCAGCATTTGCAGGCTGGTATGACGTATAAGGATCTGTTTGAAAAATATGCCGTGTATTCGGAAAACATTTCTTTTAAATAGGTGGAGATATACAAGATAAAAATAAGTTTTAAGTGATGAAAAAGACTTTTTCGGGTGATATCCCGGGAAAGTCTTTTTCATCATCAGGCATCTGGATAGAAGTACAGATGGCAGGTTCTGTGGTTATGAAAAAGGTTATGAAAAAGGTTTTATTCATTCGTACAAAAAAGATGAAAAAAGCAAAAAAAACATATTTTCATATGCAAAATTCTGGTGTATAATACGAACTCGCTACAGAAAAAAACAAGGAGGATGCATATGAAAACAACACAGAACGATATGACTGTCGGTGATCCGATGCGGATCATATTGAGCTTTACGATGCCGATCTTTATTGGTAATGTATTCCAGCAGTTTTACAACATGGCTGATACGATCATCGTCGGCAAATTCGTTGGCAACAGTGCGCTGGCGGCGGTTGGCAGTACCGGTACGATCATGTTCATGCTGTATGGCTTTGTGGTCGGTATGACAGCGGGCTTTACGGTATTGACGGCACAGAAGTTTGGCGCAGGCGATATGAAGGGCATGCGCCGTACAGTGGCCGGTGCGGGGATTTTGTCGCTGGTCATGGGTATATTGCTGACAATTCTGTTCATGACTTTTATGAAGCCACTGTTGACGATCATGCATACTCCTTCGGATATATTTGCGGATGCCTACAGCTATATTATGATCGTCAGCGCCGGCATTCTGGCACAGATGCTTTATAATCTGCTTTCGAGTATCCTGCGTGCGATAGGTAACAGCAAGATCCCGCTGGTCTTTCTGATCATCAGTGCGCTGTTAAATATTGTGCTGGATATGGTATTTATCATTGCCTTTGGTATGGGAGCAAAAGGTGCGGCATGGGCTACGATCATTTCGCAAGGCGTTTCCGGCGTGCTTTGCCTGTTTTATATTATTGCAAGGGTGCCGGTGCTGCATCTGAAAAAGGAAGACCTGCATGTTGGCGGCGTGATTTATGGTATTCAGCTCAAGATTGGTATTCCTATGGCACTGCAGTACTCGATTACAGCAATCGGTACGATGATGGTGCAGTCTTCGTTAAATATTCTCGGTTCGACGCTGGTAGCTGCCTTTACAGCGGCCAATAAGATCGAGCAGGTCATGACCCAGGCATATGTGGCCATGGGAACGACGATGGCCACATATGGCGCCCAGAATATGGGTGCAGGTAAGGTAAAACGTATCCGTGAAGGATTTAAGGCCACAACGATCATCGCTGTGGTATATTCGATCGTTACCGCTGCACTCGGTATGACCGTAGGTAAATATCTGACCGTCCTTTTCGTGTCAGAGGATGTCAGCCTGATCATGGGATCTGTGGATATTTACCTGAAATGTATCGGTCTCTTCTTTATTCCGCTGGCTGTAGTCAATATCTACCGCAATGGTATTCAGGGACTGGGATATTCCCTGCTGCCGATGATGGCCGGAGTGGCAGAGCTGGTCGGCCGTGGTATCGTTTCGGTGATCGCTGCGCAGAAAAGAAGCTACCTCGGGGTATGTCTGGCCAGTCCGGTTGCCTGGGTGCTGGCGGCACTTTTGCTGCTTGTGATGTATTTCTATATCATGAATGTGGATATGAAGCGGATCTTCGGAACGAACGGCAGAGAAAAGGGTGCCGGAGAAGAAAAACAGTAGTACAGTCTGAAAAACAGTTCTTACAGCTGTTTTGGACAGCTGTAAGTAATATAAAAAAGCCGGTATACAGAAAGAAACTTTATTCTGTGTATTGGCTTTTTTGCTGTTTTGCGTTAGAATACCAGATAGATTTTGAAGAAAGCACGTGTCCGGCAGATGGCGGACACGTTTTTGGGTATAATGAAAATGAAGGAAAAACAAAGGATAAACTATCGACATCCCGGATTTTATGAAGGGATGCGTGACGGTATTCCGATCGCACTTGGCTATTTTGCTGTGGCTTTTTCGTTGGGCATCACAGCCAGAAAGGTGGGGATGAATGCTCTGCAGGGCTTTTTGTCCAGTATGCTAAATCATGCATCCGCGGGAGAGTACGCGGAATTTACCGTTATAGGTGCAGGTGCACCGTATATTGAGATGGCGCTGATCATTCTGGTGACCAATGCACGGTATCTGTTGATGAGCTGTGCCTTAAGTCAGAAGATGGATCCAAAGACAGGCATGCTGCACAGGATTCTGGTGGGCTTTGGTATTACGGATGAGATCTTTGGCGCATCTATCGCAAGAAAGGGATATGTAGATCCCTGGTATCATTACGGTGCGATGCTTCTGGCCATACCGGCATGGTCTCTGGGGACGGCCATCGGTATCGTTGCGGGAAATATTCTGCCAGTGATGATCGTCAGTGCGCTTGGTGTGGCTTTGTATGGTATGTTTCTGGCCATTATCGTGCCGCCGTCCAAGGAAAACAGGGTGATCCTGGGGCTGATCGTTGTCAGTTTTATCCTGAGCTATCTGGCAACGCATATCCGTATACTGGCCGGTATGTCGGGAAGTATGCGTACGATCCTTTTGACTATAGTCATCACAGCAGCCGGAGCTTTTTGGTTTCCGGTAAAAGAGGGAGAACAAAAAGATGAGTCATAATATCTATATCTATATTCTGGTGGCAGCACTGACATCCACCCTGATCCGTGTTCTTCCGCTGACACTGATCCGCGGAAAGATCGAAAATCAGTTTATCCAGTCATTCCTGTATTATCTGCCATATGTAACGCTGGCCGTGATGACATTTCCGGCGATCGTGGAATCGACGCAGATTCCGCTGGCCGGTGTGGCAGCACTGCTTCTGGGTATCGTGGCAGCATGGTACGGTGCCAGTCTGTTTCAGGTGGCGGTTCTTTGCTGTGGTATTGTTTTTGTCCTGGAGCTGGCGGTGCGTTTTATACACTGAGAAAAGAAGAGGGAAAAAACATACGAGTGCATTGACGGGGATATAGGTGATCCGGCGATGACAGAGATATAAAAAGATTCCGGAAATCGGGAGGTACCTGGATTTCCGGAATCTTTTTATGCTTTTGCATGCTCGATATAGGATTTGATGGCACTAAAGCTCTCCGTACTGATGTCATGTTCCATTTTGCAGGCATCGCGTGTAGCTGTATCTGGAGAAACCCCGATGGAGATCAGCCAGTCGGAGATCAGCGCGTGCCGTTCGTAGACGGTCTCCGCACGCTGGCGGCCGGTTTCTGTCAGGGTGATAAAACCGGAATCAGCTACTTCGATCAGACCGTTTAGTCTGAGGTTTTTCATGGCAACGCTGATACTGGGCTTGGAATAGCCAAGCTTGTGTACGATGTCGATGGAACGGACATGGGGGAGCTCTTTGCCAAGCATCAGGATAGCCTCAAGATAATCCTCTGTAGATTCTTCGGACTTGTGCTGCTGATATAGCATAGATTAACCTCCTTTAGTTTCACATGTCAAAAGTTAGAAAATACTAACGTAAGTATAACAGGACTAAAGGATAAAAGCAATGACTAATTTAAACAAAAAAACAGGTAAAATCGGCCAAAAGTTATGCTTGAACAACCGGGGGTAAAGTCGTTATACTATGTCTAATCAAAACAGGAGGTACAGACATATGATGAAATTTGATTTAAAGAAAACAGGAATCTTTGCAGCAGGAGTAGCTTTTGGTACAGCCGGTATCAAGATGCTGTCCAGTAAGGATGCTAAAAAAGTATACACAAACTGTACAGCAGCAGTGCTCAGAGCAAAGGACTGTGTGATGAAGACAGTGACTACCGTACAGGAAAATGCAGAGGATATTCTCAGCGATGCAAAATCCATTAACGAAGAGCGTGAAGCTGAGGCAGCTGCTGCAGAAGTAGAGGATGCTGCAGAAGAAACAGCCGAAGAGACTGCTGAAGCATAAGACACGAAAAAACGAAATTGCTTTTTTACACCTGCCTTATGGGCAGGTGTATTACATATACAAGGAGACAGACGATGAAGTTTACGATAAAACATGAGGCCTATCATCGCATGCGTATTCATCTGTCCTGCAGGAAAATGACGTTTGCCGAGGCAGACATCCTGCAGTATTACCTGCAGTCTGCAAAGATGGTCGAAAATGCAAAGGTGTATGAGAAAACAGCAGATGCTGTGATCGAATATACCGGTGACCGTCAGCAGGTCATTACGCTGATGCGAAATTTTCATTATGAAGATGTAGATGTTCCTGCGGGGCTGATCGAAAATTCCGGCAGGGAGCTGAATGCAGAATACAAGGAGCGGATGATCCAGAAGGTGATCTTACACTATGCCGGAAAGATCGTTTTGCCCTATCCGGTGCGTGCCGGACTGGTGGCTGTCCGCTCGTTAAAATACATAAAACATGGTATACAGACCCTGTGGCAGCGCAAGATCGAGGTGCCGGTGCTGGATGCTGTGGCGATCGGTGTATCTGTTGTCCGTCAGGATATCGATACAGCGGGCTCTATTATCTTTTTGCTTGGTATTGGTGAACTGCTTGAAGAGTGGACACATAAAAAATCGGTGGACGATCTGGCAAGAAGCATGGCTTTGAATGTCAGCAAGGTATGGCTGAAACGTGACGGTCAGGAAATACTTGTGGATACGACAGAGATAAAGGCCGGGGATGAGGTTGTGGTACATATGGGCAATATCATTCCGTTTGATGGCTGTGTGACAGATGGCGAAGCCATGGTCAATCAGGCATCTCTGACGGGAGAATCTGTTCCGGTACGCCGCGTGGCCGGTGCATCTGTTTATGCAGGTACGGTCGTTGAAGAGGGTGAGCTGACGCTGCAGGTGAAGTCTGCGGGAGGTTCGAGCCGTTTTGAAAAGATCGTGGAGATGATCGAGGAGTCGGAGAAATTAAAATCCGGTCTGGAAAGCAAGGCGGAGCATCTGGCGGACAGTCTGGTGCCATACAGTCTTGGCGGTACAGCGCTGACATATCTTCTGACACGGAATGTGACGAAGGCATTGTCTATCCTGATGGTGGATTTTTCCTGTGCGTTAAAGCTTGCGATGCCGATCTCTGTATTGTCTGCGATCCGTGAGGCGCAGCAGTATGGTGTGACGGTCAAGGGTGGCCGTTTCCTGGAGGCTGTGGCTGACGCGGATACGATCGTGTTTGACAAGACGGGTACGCTGACAAAGGCAAAACCGACGGTGGTGGATGTGGTGCCGTTTAATGGTGAGCATCCAGACGAGTTGCTTCGTCTGGCGGCATGTCTGGAGGAGCATTTCCCACATTCTATGGCAAAGGCTGTGGTGCATGCGGCGAAGGAGAAAAAGCTGCAGCATGAGGAAATGCATTCTAAAGTGGAATATATGGTGGCGCATGGTATTTCTTCTACGGTGAATGGTGCGCGTGTGGTGATCGGCAGTTATCATTTTGTGTTTGAGGATGAGAAGTGTGTGATCCCGGAGGAAAAGCGGGCGCAGTTTGATGCTTTGCCGGAGGAATATTCGCACCTGTATCTGGCGGTAAATCATGTGCTGGCGGCGGTGATCTGTATTGAGGATCCGCTCCGCGGGGAAGCTGAGTGCGTGGTTTCTGAACTTAGAAAGGCTGGGCTTTCGAAGATCGTGATGATGACGGGAGACAGTGAGCGGACGGCTTCGGCGATCGCACGGCGTGTCGGTGTGGATGAGTATTATGCGGAGGTCCTGCCGGAGGATAAGGCACGGTTTGTGGAGCAGGAAAAGGCTCTGGGCCGGAAGGTGATTATGATCGGGGATGGAATTAATGATTCTCCGGCACTTTCGGCGGCTGATGTCGGTGTGGCGATCAGTGATGGTGCGGAGCTGGCACGGGAGATCGCGGATATTACGGTGGATGGTAATGATCTGTGGCAGATTGTGGCGCTGAAGAGGATCAGTGATGCGTTGATGAAGAGGATAAGGGGGAATTATAGGTTTATTGTGGGATTTAATGGAATGCTGATCGGACTTGGGGTGGCTGGGGTGATCCAGCCGACGACTTCGGCGGTGTTGCATAATACTTCGACGTTGATGATCGGGGTGAAGAGTATGACGAATTTGATGGAGAAGTAGGGGACGGACGGATGACCCGGGTGAAATGCCGGTGGTCTGTCTGCTCTCCGGGATTTCCCGGACGCTTGGGCGATGGTTCTAAGCGTACAGAAGCCGTGTATATAAGGTACCGGATGCATTCGCAGTGTTTTCTGATGAAAACACCGCTCAAGGCATCCTCATCTGCCGCCTGGTTAGCGGCAGATGCCCTTATATACACGGCTTCTGTACGCTAAGAACCAGTCAGCCCGCGCTTTAGGGAAATCCCGGAGAGCAGACAGACCACCGGCATTTCACCCGGGCATCCTGATTTTGGGGTGTGGCAGGGTGGTAGGTTTTGAGGCGCAGGGCGGCTGGCGCCTGCTGCGCGGTTAGGGGGAGATTGTGGGTGGAGGGATGGGAGAGTTTTGAGGCGCAGGGCGGCTGGCGCCTGCTGCGCGGTTAGGGGGAGATTGTGGG
>JAHZHB010000068.1 GCA_019420465.1 Lachnospiraceae bacterium | reverse complement strand
GTATTCATTTTCCAGACGGTATTTCAGAACATCAAACTGCAGGACACCGACTACACCGACGATGATCTCTTCCATACCGGTATGGAATTCCTGGAAGATCTGGATCGCACCTTCCTGGGCGATCTGGTTGATGCCCTTGATAAACTGTTTACGTTTCATGGTGTCCAGCTGACGGACACGGGCAAAATGTTCCGGAGCAAATGTCGGAATACCCTCGTAAGCAAACTTCTTTCCCGGTGTACAGATCGTATCACCGATGGAGAAGATACCCGGATCAAATACACCGATGATATCTCCTGCGTATGCTTCCTCCACCACATGACGGTCCGAAGCCATCATCTGCTGTGGCTGGGACAGACGCATCTTTTTGTCGCCCTGCACATGGTATACCTCCATACCGGCATCAAACCGGCCGGAACAGATACGCATAAATGCGATACGGTCTCTGTGTGCCTTGTTCATGTTTGCCTGGATCTTGAAGACAAAAGCGGAAAATTCCTCTTCCATCGGATCGATCAAACCGATATCTGCCTTACGCGGCAGCGGAGAATAGGTCATCTGCAGAAAATGCTCCAGAAACGTCTCCACACCGAAGTTTGTAAGAGCCGAACCGAAGAATACCGGAGACAGCTCACCTTTGCTGACAAGCTCCTGGTCAAACTCGGCGCTGGCGCCATCCAAAAGCTCGATCTCCTCAAGCAGCTGTTCTTTCTGCTCCTCATCCACGACATCCAGAAGATGCGGATCGTCAAGGTCGATCATCTCCTCCTGACCTTCTTTTGTACCTTTCATGGTATCGGAGAACGTCAGCACTTTGCGGCTGTTTCTGTCGTATACGCCGCGGAATTTTTTACCGGAACCGATCGGCCAGTTGATCGGACATGTGGCGATACCCAGCTCCTTTTCGATATCATCCAGCAGATCAAACGTATCGTTGGCATCACGATCCAGCTTATTGATAAAAGTAAAGATTGGGATATGGCGCATCACACAGACCTTGAACAACTTTCTGGTCTGTGCCTCTACACCCTTGGATGCATCGATCACCATAACGGCAGAATCGGCAGCCATCAGGGTACGATAGGTATCCTCGGAGAAATCCTGATGTCCCGGCGTATCCAGAATATTGATGCAGTATCCGTCATAGTTAAACTGCAATACGGAAGAGGTGACGGAAATACCTCTCTCCTTCTCGATCTCCATCCAGTCGGATACCGCATGACGCGCTGTGGCTTTTCCCTTGACAGAACCGGCCAGATTGATCGCTCCACCGTACAGAAGGAACTTCTCTGTCAGTGTCGTCTTACCGGCATCCGGGTGAGAGATGATCGCAAATGTACGTCTTTTTTCTATTTCTTTCGTATATTTACCCAAAATAACCTCCATTGCTTTTGCAGACCACCGATACAAAAGGAAAAATCTGTCGGTGGACATAGTGATACACAATACTCCGATTGTACTATAAAAATTTTCCAAACGCAACTCCTGCGTTTCATTTCTGCTTTTATTTCTGCGAACGTACCGGCGTGATGACGATCTTATCCACATCGACACCGGTTTTCCGTTTCACGGCATCTTCGATACGAGCGCGGTTGGTCTCATTCAAAGAGGCTGCATCCACAACTACATCCACACTGTCACCGGTCATACTGACGACTGTATTGGCAAAGCCCTGCGCCTCCAAAAGTGTCTCCGCAGCTGCCTCTTTTTCCGCATAATCCGTCAGCACTGCCATGGATTCCACAGCATCCTGGATCTCCTGTTCGGACAGCTGCTTATTGTCAATGATTCCCTGTAACACTTCCCGGTTTCTGGAACGCACCTGCTCCCGCTCCAGACGGGCCTGGGTTACATAGGCTGCCGCTGTGCTGGTGAGTACGGTTTCTCCGGGTGTCTCTGTTGTTGTCTCTTTCGTACTGCTTTTTGCGTCTGCAGCTTCCGGTTTTGTCTTTGACTCACTGTCAGTATCTCCTGAAAGTCCGGATGTATCCTTTTGATCTGTGTCCGTTTTTCCCGGTAATACCCCGTTATCCTTTGTTTCCTGTGTCTCACTGGCTACCGATTCTACAGGCAGCGTGGAAGCTACCGTCTCGCCGCTGACTTCATTTTCTGTAGTCTGTGTATCTTTTGTTTCCCCTTCTTTGGCTGTTTCTTTCGCATTTTTATTTTCCGCAAGCAATGCTGTCGTATCCGTGATATCAAAATCCAGACTGTCGATATCCTCTGTCACTGCTGACATCTCTGCCGTCTGGGCCGTATTCTCACTGTCCGCCCGGTGAAGCGAAGCTCCATTGTAATTCAGGTATCCGGCAGCTGCCACCAGCAGAGCCAGCACCGTGATCATCAGACGATTCTTTTTCAGAACTCTTTTCACTTCTAAAGCGCTCCTTTTATTTTCTTTTCATCACTTTAATTTTATGGGCTTCCAGATGGAATAATGCCATTACAGCTTCCTTTATTTCGGCTACCACCTCAGGATCATCTGCTCCCTGTGCCACGATCAGAACACCTCTGACCTCTGGCATGGTCTCTTCGATCACATAGGGAGTCTTTGTACCGTCTGCATTTTCCAGATACACCGTCGTCTCTTCACTGTTTCTGCTTTCATTGTCTGTCTTTCGTCCGTTATCTGTCTCACTGATCGTACTTTCATTTAAAGGAACATCCTTTTCCACCAGCTTGCGTCCTGTACTTTCCATGGTTACAGCCACATCGACCTCCCCCACATTTTCCACCTGGCACAGAATCCGTTTCAGATCTTCTTCGAGATTTTTTCTCTCATCAGTTTCTGTCTGTGCAGTATCTTCCACCGGTGTTTCTTCCTGCGTCCGGCCAGACGTTTTGTCGGTTTTGGCAGGCCATAAGATCAGAAGAAGGATCGCCGCTGCTAAAATGACAGTCAGCAGCTGCTCCTTCTTTCGTTGTCTGAAAAGGGAACGAAACTGTTCCTGCCATTTTTTCATATTTTTCCTGCCTTTCTTACTGCCGTATCCGAAAACTGATCCTGTTTTCGGAAAGTTCATAGCGGTCCTGCAGTCTGTTTAAAATACTTTCTTTTCTGGCTTTTTCTTCACGTGAAGAAAGTTTCTCCTTTCCCTCCACGGCATCGGCAACGATCATCATATCCTTAATCTCTGCCCTGTCTTTCTCCAGTAAAAGGCCGCATTCGAAAGAAACCAGCTGCAGATTTTCTTCTTTTAAAAGCTGTCCTGTATCTTCTTTCAGTTTTGTGTAAACCGCCTGTTTCAGCACAGTATCTTCCTGTGTCTCATACAGCCGTGTATCTGCCAGATCTTCGTATTCCCAGCCTGCCAGCCAGTCCTTAAGCCCGGTATCCAATTTTTCTGTTATCCCTGTCAGGCCAAAAAGCGGCCGAAACACGCACACGAGAAAAAGCAAAGACAGAAACAACCGCACATATCTGCGATACGATTCCTCACAGATGAACTGCAGGATCAGCTGCATACAGACCGTGCAGATCAGAAGGACTCGCACCCATTCATACAAAGCTGCCTGCATACACCGGCTCCTTTCACGCAGTCTGTGTCATCACCGCAACCGTCAGGAAAAACAAAAGCACCGTACCGGCCAGCAGCCGGACGTATATACCATATCCCCTTGCGACCACTTTCAGACAGCCGACGATCCTTTTGTCCGCCACTGGCTGCGCCAAAGCGGCCAGAAGATAAAACATCCCGCAACGCAGCAGCATATACAACACCGGCAAAAGACTGCCACCAAGAAGTATCAGTAAGACCACGATTCCCAGACAGTTACGGATCAGTACCGCACTTGCCAGAAGTGTCTCTGCTGCCGCATCGACCATACTGCCGATCCCCGGCAGTGACTGGGCAGCTCTGCCAAGCAGCGAGCGGCGAAAGGTGTCAAAGGCCGGCGCCAGCATATTGCGCAGAAGCTGTATCCCTGTCACAGCCGCCATCACACTGCGAAGTCCCCACAGCACCAGCTTTTCCATCCCCTCCGTCAACACCGAAAGCAGCCGTTCCTCACTGATCTTGTCGCATATACCCAGAAGCACTTCACAGACCATAACCGGCAAAAAGACACTGACGATCAGCTTTTGTGTCAGTGCGGTTACAAGAAGCAGTCCCTGTGTAAAAAAAGCGGCACTGACCGATCCCGAAGCCCCCAGAACAGCCAGACTGTACGCCGCACAGGATGCCTGCATAAAGCTGCAAAGATCCTGTAAAAGCGTCTCCATTTTCTTTGTTTCCGTGACAAAATCCCGGATCAGTAAAAAAGCCAGCAGCATAAATAATATATAAAACCCCATCTGGGCGATCTGCCTGTCCTCCACCAGTCCGGCCAGTATATGAAACAGTGCGGCACACAAAACCAGAAGCAGCACCTGCCTGAACAGTTCGGCCACATTGCCGGTCAGATCCCGGACGGCATTTTTGATCCATCCGTTAACTTCTGCTGCCTTAAGTGGATCTTCCCCCTTCAGTAAACGTAAAAACAGGGCAGAAAGATCGACTGACTGTCCCGACATCCACTGCTCCCCGGCACGTTCAAGCTCAGACAGATCCGGCAGCATATCCTCTGATGCCATCACTGGTATCGTTTTACCAAGCACAGCTACGAGAAAAAGCACGAGAAAAAGCCTCTTCATACTGCAAGTACGCTGTTGATCATCCGGATCAGGGAAGTAAATACCGGTGTTCCCAGTGCCGCCAGTGTCAGTCTGGCCAACAGGTCGATCTGTCCTGCGATTGCACTGTTACCGCAGTCCCTGCAGACAGCAGATGCAAACTGTGCGATGTAGGTCACGGCCAGCATCTTCATCAGAAGACGCAGATAACTTTCCTCAAGTCCCAGCTCTTTTTGCATCATCCGGACAGTATCTGTAAGTTCTCCCAGCCGTCCCGCCGCCAGTCCCAGAAGACAGATACCCGCCGCCAGACTGACATACACAGCATATTCTTCGCGGCAGTTTTTCAGAAAGAGTCCCAGAATCACACTGCAGATACCAAGCAGTGCCGCCTTATAGATCTCCATACTTCATTCTCCTTCACGGATAGGAAAACAGCGTTTCGATAGAGTTAAACAGTTCTGCAATATACGGGATGATCCACAAAAAAACCAGTACAAGTCCGGCAAGGCTTGCCAGAAAAGCCTGTTCCTCCCTGCCGCTGTGTTTTAAAACCTGGGTAAGCACTGATACCAGAATCCCCACAGCGCCAATGCGAAACAGCATCCCGATCTCCACAGCTTTCCCCTCCTTTTTTACCACAACAGCACGGCAGCCAGCAGCCCTGCACTGATTCCCAGCACCCGGAACAGACGACAGTTCCCCGGATATTCCTTTTCAAGGGCTTCTGTACGCTGCCGGATCTCCTGCTGGTAGTTCTCTACCGTATGGATCTGCAGCTGCCGGTCCTGGTAACCAAGCTCATGACCAAAGGCGGTCAGAAGCTGCAGATCTTCTTTTTCCAGATCACTGCAGGTCATGTATTCCTTTACATTACGTGAAAATATTTCATGCAGATATGCTGTGTCCGTCCGCATATCGCCGGCGGTCTTTTTCAGAAAATCCGCCAGTGGTTTCTGACTCCGCGCTGCCATTTTTTCAAAGATCTCCGGCAGAGGCTCCCTGCCAAATTCCAGTTCTCTGGATACATGTGTAAAAAAGCGAAGCAGCTGTTTTAAAGCCAGGATCCTCTTTCTCATACGCATCCCTTTCAGTATACCCAGAGCTCCCGCGCAGCACACACACATAAGACACAGGATCAGACGAACAGACATGCTCTGCCGGATCTGCTGTATATACAGCCTTTTTTCTGATCAAATACAGACTTTACTATTCCCGGCATACCCTGATCCTCCAGCAGCACACAGCGTTCAAATACACCCTCTTCCCACAGTGGGCGTATATCCTGCCTGTGCAAAAGATCTTCATAGACCCGCCCATGCGCCGTTGCAAGTATACGGCAGCCACAAAAAGCAGCCATCCGAAGCGCTTCCTGATCCTTCTGCCCTGCTATTTCATCTACAGCGATCACCTCCGGTGCCATAGAGCGTACCACCAGAAAAATACCTTCTGTTTTCAGACAGCCGTCCAGGACATCTGTCCGTATCCCCAGATCATACCCGGCTACCCCCTGACTGCATCCGGCGATCTCAGATCGTTCGTCCACCACAGCCACCGACTGTCCCCTCGCTTTCGGATTCCCGTCTGATACCAGACGGACCATATCCCTGAGGATCGTTGTTTTTCCTTTTCCCGGCGGTGCCATGATCAGTGTATTTTTCAACATGCCATCCTCATACATATAAGGAAGCACTATGGCAGCACAGTCTTTGATCTGATGGGCGATCCGGATATCCATGTAGGCAATATCGCGCATGCCCGTGATGCGTCCCTCTTCACAGATCACCCGTCCAGACACACCGACCCTGTATCCGCCCTGTACAGTCAGAAATCCTCTGCAGACTTCTGCCTCATAGGCATACAGCGAATAATTGCTGACCCGCTCCAGTGTCTCACGCACCTCTTCCACAGATACTCTGTACCCCTGTTTGGACGAGGACCATACCCGGCCCATCTTGTCCAGAAACATCTCCCGGCCGCTATCGATCACCAGAAGCGGCCGGCCTGCCCGCAGTCGTATCTCCTGCAGATCCTTTTCTTCCAGTCTGGTCTTTTCAAATATTTTACGCAGTTCTCCTGCAAAAAGACGCAGGATTCCTTCACTGTGCATGTCTACCACCACCCCTTGTCCTTACTATATGCGGCTGTTCTTCGAATTAGACATGGCCTTTTTTTCTTCCGGCATGGCTTCTGTAAAAAACGGTGAAACTACTGCCCCGTCCTGCTCATTTTGTACGCTCGAAAGAACCAGTTTCTCTTTTGCTCTCGTCATACCCACATACAAAAGCCGTCTTTCCTCCTCGATCCCGCTCTTTCTTTTTGCCTCCTTCCAGGGAATATTTCCCGTATTGACATCCGGAATATATACGACCTCATATTCCAGACCTTTTGCACCGTGCAGTGTCATCAGCTGCACCGCTTTTTCGGCTTCAGGCAGACGATACGCCTCCACAGCCTCTATGTACGGCTTTAATGCTTTCTCTCCGGCGGCCAGCTTTTGCAGAAGCTCCAAAAGCATCAGATACAGCGTCGGATCCCGCCCCTGCCGGCATGCCAGCTGTTTCAGCCATTCTTCATAGCCGATATGCCGTCGGATATAATACAGCGCCGCTGCCGGTACCAGATTTCTGGCGCCCTCTGTCTCCAGCTTCAGCTGTAACAGATGCCGGGCAGTCACAGGATCCGCCGTATTTACACTTTCCGGCCAGCTGATCTGTTCCCCTTTTAACGCATTTCGCGGAAGAAACCGTTCCGGCCGGTTCAAGATCTGCAGATAGGCCTGACGTCCCCGCTCTCCCGCCGCGATCAGCAGATACGCTTTCAGATCCTTCCAGATAAAGGAATCTGTCGGTAAAACACCTCTTTTATCCGCATCACAGGCAATACCCCTCTTCAAAAGTGCCATCTGTACGCCTTCCTGCCCCTTCGCTGTGCGTGTCAGTACAGCGATCTGTGCCGGATTACGACCGTTTTGCAGCTCACTGTCAATATCTGTTGCGATCCGTTCCCACTCACTCTGCCTGTCTTTTTCTCTCCAGAACAATACCATGCCCTCTTTGTCCGTCGCCGGTCGCACATTTTTCAGGAAACGTTCCTGGTTATGCTTAATAAGCTGTCCGGCGCACGCTATGATCTGCTTCTGGCAGCGGTAATTCACATCCAGGACGACCGTTTGCAGCTGTGGAAAATCCGAAGTCACCTTTTGCATGACCGACGGATCCGCACCACGGAATCCATAAATGGACTGGTCATCATCCCCCACCATAAACAGATTGTCCTGTGGACTGGCCAGTATTTTCAGCAGCGCATACTGCTGCAGATCGATATCCTGAAATTCATCCACCAGGATATGGGAAAACCGCTGCTGCCATCGTCTGCATATCCTGGGATTTTCCCGAAACAGCTGCAGCGTCCGGTGTGCCATATCATCAAAATCCATACCATCCATATGTGAAAGTGCCGACTGATATGCCGTAAAAGCCTTCCGAAACTCTTCCGGCTCAAGGGATCCTGGTACAAACGTCTCTTTCCCGTCCGCCATATGCTTCATCCGGCTGATCTCCTGTTCCAGAAGCTTTACCTGTTCCCGGCTGTCTGTCATATCCTGCCCCAGACTTTGCAGGATATCCTGCAAAAGCTTCTGTTTTTCTTCCCCGGCCAGCAGTCTTTTCGGGTTTCCTTTTTCTGCTTCGCGCAATATGGCAAAAAAGACCCCGTGCAGCGTGCCAAAAGTGATCGCTGTCGAAGATGCTCTGCTTTCTTTCAGATAGCGTTCCTTCATCTCCTTAGCGGCTGCCCGCGTAAAAGTCACCGCCAGTATCTCCTGCGATCTGACATGATGCTTATCTGTTAATTGTAATAAACGGGAAATTAAAACAGAAGTTTTCCCGGAGCCGGGTCCTGCAAGGACCAGCATGGCTCCGGAAATATGGGCGACTGCCCTTTGTTGTGATTTGTTTAGATTCAGCTTAATTTTTCAATAGCTGCGCGAATACGGCGGATGGATTCATCCTTGCCGATGATCTCCAGGATCTCTGTGGCACCGGCCGGTGTCATCTGCTTGCCGGATACAGCTGTACGGATCGGCCACATCACAAAGCCAGTCTTGTAGCCTTTTTCCTTACCATAGGCAGACAGCATCGCAAACAGTGCATCGTTGGAGTAATCCTCCTGCTGTTCCAGTAAAGGAAGTACATCTTCCAGTACGGCTTTGGATGTCTCCGGTGTGGTCTTCATCTTTTTGTGATTGTACATAGCCACATCGTACTCCGGCATCTCCTCGAAGAAATCCACCATCTCGCAGATATCCTGTAATGTCTCGATACGTGTCTTTACCATACCGGCGATCTTTTTCAGATCAAAGTCTTTTGACAGCACACGTTTCAGATACGGCTCGGCCATAGCATAGAATTTATCCTCATCCATAGCTTTGATATATTCACCGTTCATCCAGCGAAGTTTTGTCATATCAAATACCGCCGGGGACTTGCTCATATGACGGTAGTCGAACTTCTTTATCAGCTCTTTCAGAGACATGATCTCCTGATTGTCCTCCGGGCTCCAGCCAAGCAGTGCCACAAAGTTTACGATCGCTTCACGGACAAAGCCCTGTTCCAGCAGATCTTCGTAGGAAGAATGTCCGCATCTCTTGGACAGCTTCTGGTGTTCCTCATTCGTGATCAGCGGGCAGTGTACATAGACCGGCACATCCCAGCCGAATGCTTCGTACAGTCGATTGTATTTCGGTGTAGAAGACAGATATTCGTTACCACGGACAACATGAGTGATGCCCATCAGATGATCATCCACAACATTGGCAAAATTGTAGGTCGGGTAACCATCGGATTTGATCAGGATCATATCGTCAAGCTCTTCATTATTTACCGTGATATCTCCGTAGATCTCATCGTGGAAGGTTGTTGTACCTTCTGTCGGCATATTGATACGGATAACATACGGCTTACCTGCAGCCAGATTTGCCTCGATCTCCTCTTTGCTCAGATGCAGACAATGCTTGTCATATACAGTGATTTCCTTGCCTGCTACAGATGTACGTAAGGATTCCAGACGCTCTTTGTCACAGAAGCAATAGTAAGCATCGCCCTGTTCGATCAGCTGCTTGGCATATTTCAGATAGATGCCCTGGGCATTTCTCTCGCTCTGTACATACGGACCTACGCCGCCGTCCTTGTCCGGACCCTCATCATGTACCAGTCCGGTATCTGCCAGTGTACGGTAAATGATCTCGAGTGCACCCTCCTGAAAACGTTCCTGGTCTGTATCCTCGATACGGAGCATAAAGCTTCCGCCCTCATGTTTTGCGATCAGATAGGCATACAGCGCTGTACGCAGATTACCTACATGCATACGTCCTGTCGGACTCGGTGCAAATCTTGTCTTAACTTTACTCATAATATCCTCCTATTTATAACGATCCGTTACGCCGGCAAGTATCAGTCCTTCAGCTTGATCCTGCGTGAAACGCTCAAAGCGATCGCCAGCTCCGCCATCTGGAAGAGACTCGACGTACCACCAAAGCTGAAAAACGGCAAAGTAATACCCGTCGTAGGGATCAGATTGATAACTACTGCAATATTCAAAATAACCTGTAAGGCGATATGCGCCATGATACCGGTCACCATCAGCGACCCGAACAGATCCGGTGCATTCTGCGCAATAAAGAACAGACGATACAACAGATACCCAAACAGAAACAGTACCAACAGCATGCCAAAGATGCCAAGCTCTTCGCAGATGATCGCAAAGATCATATCGTTCTGGGCCTCCGGGATACTGCTGATCTTCTGGGCACTGTTTCCCAGTCCCTTGCCAAACAGTCCGCCGGAACCGATCGCATACAGAAAAGAAGAACAGATAAAGGCTGATCAGAATCTGGAGCTCAGAACCTTCTG
>JAHZHB010000067.1 GCA_019420465.1 Lachnospiraceae bacterium | reverse complement strand
GTACTGATCAACGATCTCATTTTTATAGGTATCCAATTCATCTTTTGTAACATAAATTTTTTCTTTTTCGGCTACCGCCTCCACAACAAGCTCCTGTAACAGGGAATCCTCCACCATGGACCGCAGAGAATCTTCATCGCCGTCAAAAGCATCCTTCACCGTGATACCGAAAAACTCCTGATAGGACGCATCCAGCTGCTTCAGCGTAGCATCATACAGCGTCTGCGGATAATCGTCATTCTCACTTGCAGCCACAACACTCTGTACCAGATCATCCTTTGCCGAAGACACATAGTCCTCATTTGTGCTTTCCAGCGCATTCTTCACCACCTGCGTTTTCATATCATCGGCAGACGTATAGCCCTGTTCCTTTGCATAGTCATCTGTCAGTTCCGGCACATCATAGGTATATACCCGTTTTACTGTCACATCATAGACATACGGTGCTGTCTCACTTTCATCTCCGCCGTCTACCTGGATCGTGCGTGTATCTCCCGCCTTTGTGCCGATGAGCTGCTTTTCGCCTTCCTCATCAAAATACTCATACTGCCCCAGCTGCATCGTGGCATCACTGTCGCCGGTCTCATCCACGACCTCTCCGTTTTGTGTACAGGTATAGGAAATATCCAGATAATCTCCTTCTTCGGCCGCACGGTCCGTAATCTCTTGTTCTTCGGCATTCTGCTCCAGAGCATCCTGCAGGGCAGCTTCCTCTTCGTCTGCAGTCAGCTTTGTCTTTTCCTGGATCTGCTTTACCTCCAGCCCTTTATAGTTTCCCAGCGTCACATAATCCGACGCTTTATAATCTTTTGCAGCCACATTTTCATTCTGCCCGCCACAGGCTGTCAGACTGACAGCAGCCAGAGCAGTTATGGCCCGTAGGATATTCTTTTTGTTCATATTTATCTGATCCTTTCTGTATGTGTTTTTGTTGCCGTTATCATACCATGTGACGCTGTCTTTGCCTAATCCTTTTTTCTGAACATTGTGTGATCACCCAAGAATCCGGGTGACATAGCCCCGCTCTTTCAGCACCCGCTCCATCAGCGCCGCATTATCAAGCTCCCGGTAACGTCCGACACACACACGGTATCCGTTTTCCCCCGGTTCAAGGCTGGCCGGAAATCCCTGCGCAGCTGTTTTCTGCATCTCTTTTGCCGCAGCCTCCCTGTCCCTTACCCGTGCGATTTCCACCCGGTAAAAGCCGTCGGCACCGGATGCCCGCATCTGCGGCTCCAGCGTCCCCTGCACGGCATCTGCCAGCGCAGTGATCACCTGTGAAAATTCTTCATTCACCAGCCGGTTGTCCTCCGGCTGGTTGATAAAACCGATCTCTGCCAGAACCGCCGGCATACGGGTTTTTCGGAGGACTATGATCTCCGGCCGTTCACTGACACCGATTTCTTCAAACCCCATAAGGCCCAGTGCGCCTACAATATTCTCTGCCAGTTCATCGGCCAGGCCCTCTTTTTTATAGACGAGGCTCTCCACACCGGCATATTCCCCGGGATTTGGTGAGGAATTTCTGTGAATGCTTAAGAAAACATCCGCTCCTGTCTCATTGGCAATCTTTGCCTTTTCATAAGGTGTCTGGTAAATGTCTGTTGTCCGGGTATAAAACACACGGATTCCCCGGTCTTCCAGCTCCTGTCCAAGAGCCAGCACGATTCGAAGATTATCCTCTTTTTCCACCATATCTTCAAAAACCGCTCCGTTATCCACACCGCCGTGACCGGCATCCAAAACGATACTCTTTGCCATACCCTGCTCCTTTGCTCTTTATGACAGTATATGACGGATTTGCCGCTTGTGTCTTTTCTGCAATACTGCTAAGATAAACGTATACGAAAGAGAAAACGGAGCTATATCCTATGTACCATATTATTTTCAATCCCAAAAGTAAGGGTTCCCGCGGCAAAGATGCCTGCCGCATCGTTCTGGCACAGTTAAAAGTCCGTGCCCTGCCTTTTGTTCTGCACACCACAGATCACCCGCGTCACGCCGAAGAGCTCGCCCGCGAACTGACAGAAGCCAACACGCCCTGCACGATCCTTGTCATCGGCGGCGACGGCACAGTAAACGAGGTATTAAACGGTATAAAAAAGCTTTCCCTCGTTACCCTCGGGCTGATTCCTTCCGGCTCCGGAAACGACTTTGCCCGTGCCATGCACATTCCCAAAGATCCGCAGAAAGCTCTGGAGTGCATCCTGCGTGGCAAAACCACAGCTATCCATTACGGCATCATGTCCTCCGGCCGTCACAACCGCCGTTTTATGATCAGCTGCGGCACCGGCTTTGACAGCGAGGTCTGCCGGGATGTTCATCATTCCCGCCTGAAAAAGCTGCTGAACCATATATCCCTTGGCAATCTTGTCTACGGCTGCATTGCTGTGCGAAACCTGCTGTTCCGCACTGTCTTTTCCGCTCATATGGTCTCGGATCAGACCACAGAAAAGGATTTTCATGACATTACCTTTGTCACAGCCTTTAACAGTGCTTTCGAAGGCGGCGGTTTCTGTTTCTGTCCTGTGGCTTCCCCTGAAAAAACAGCCCTTGACATCGTCTGTATCCATGATGTGCCTCTGTACAAGATTCCCCTGCTTTTCCCGCTTGCCAAAATCGGTCATCACCTGCGTTTTACCCGCATGGTAGACCTCACAGACACCAGACAGACTTTACCTTTTCGCGTCCCGTCAGTGTACACACCGACGGCGAGGTACTCGGACAAATCAGGAATTTACACGTCGAAGTTTCCTCCGACACCCTGCAGTTTTTCCAGTAAATTTGTTTTTTAAACGGCCGAGAGAGCGGACGGCACCACACCATACACACGGCGAAAGCCGCTGGCATAGCAGTAGCCATAAAATCGGACGCTCGGGCACAGGTTCTAATCGAATACAAAGACAGCCAGAACTGGGTACCGGCTTTATTCGCTGGATTTGCTGATGCAAATCCGGCTCAAAAAAGCCTCATCATCCGCCTGGTAAGCGGATGATGCCCCAGTTCTGGCTGTCTTTGTATTCGAAGAACCTGTAAGCCCTCGCTTTACGATTTTATGGCTACTGCTATGCCAGCGGCTTTCGCCGTGTGTATGGTGTGGTGCTGTCCGCTCTCTCTACTGTTTGGAAAATCGAACCTGTATCGTCGTTCCTTTGCCGAGATCACTGTCAAGGATCAGTTCCGCCCTGTGCTGTTCCACAATGTGCTTTACAATAGCCAGTCCCAGACCCGTACCTCCGGTTTCTTTGGAACGTCCCTTGTCCACCCGGTAAAACCGTTCAAAAATACGCTTCTGATCCTCCTTTGGTATCCCGATACCGTCATCCTTCACCTGCAACACCAGCTCATTATTTTCTCCGTAAACTGATACCTTCACATGACCGCCCGGTCGGTTATACCGCACCGCATTGTCACACAGATTGTAGATAACCTCCTCAAGCATCCCCTTATTGCCATGCACGAGTACCCGCTCACTCTTTTCATCCATCGTAAGGGACACCTCATGCTTATCAGCCTGCAGCTGCAGCATCTCCACCGTACTCGATGCCACATCCGTCAGCGATATCATCTCCATCTTTGGCAGCTGCGTCATCACATCCAGCTTTGACAGGTGGATGATATCATTGATCAGCGACAGCAGCCGGTTCGCATTCTTATGGATCTCCCCGGCAAAATGTACAATATCCTTTTCCCCGGCAATACCAGTCTCGATCAGTTCCGCATACCCGGAAATCGAAGCCAGCGGCGTTTTCAGCTCATGGGATACATTCGCCGTAAATTCCTGCCTGAGTTTTGCGCTCTTTTTCAGCTCATGATGCTGTCTGTGGATCTTGTCAAGGAACGGCTGCAGCTCCACATAAGTCTGTTTCGGTTCGTCCTCACTGTCCAGATGGGTTGCCAGCTGTTCGATTGGTTCCACAATCTTACGGGCCAGAAGTCTTGCCATCAGAATACAGACAAAGATCATAACACCTACCACAGCCACCAAAAGCGGCAGTACATTGCGCAAAAATTCCCAGATACTGTCCGCCTCCTTTGCAACACGGATAATACGCCCGTCAGACAGCTTTTCTGCATAATAAAACGTACGTTTTGACAACGTATTCGACTCCCTCACCGCATATCCGGAGCCGTTTTCCTGCGCCTCCTGGATTTCCGGACGGTCCGAATGATTGTCCATTTTCCCAATGTCCGCATTGCTGTCATATTCCACCTGACCATCCATATCCACAACAGTGATCCGCAGATTGTCAATCTTCGGATCATAGTCTTTTTCTACATATTCCAGAAAACTCTGCGTGGACAACAGAATATTGGCATGGCTTTTCAAGTCAGAAATCACCTGTTTCTGAAATTTATTATAAAAGATCACGCTCGTCAGCACTACTGTCAGGCACATACTGAGCACCGCAATGATCGACATATGGGTATACAGTTTTCGTTTCATATTGTTTCCATTTTTTTTGCTGGTCATCTTGCCCTTTCTATCCTTTTCCTGGATCTTCATACCTGCGTATCCGCACAAATTTAAAAACTGCATACAGCAGGCGATGTATATATCCCCTGCTGTACTCTCTGTCTAATCTTCTTTTTTATAATTCAGCGTATATCCTACATTTCGCACTGTCTGGATCAGTGCACCCTTGTCCCCGAGCTTATGGCGCAGGGTCTTGATATGCATATCCAGCGTACGGGACTCGCCCTCATAGTCGATGCCCCAGATCCGGTCTAACAGCTGGCTTCTCTGCAGTACGATCCCTGCATTATGTAACAGCATCTTCAACAGCTCATACTCTTTAAACGTCAGCTCCACCACATGACCATCCACGGTCACCTGATGCCTGGATTCCTCCATCTCGATGCCCTCAAATGTCAGCCTGTCCTCGTGTTCAAAGAGATCAAGTCTGCGCATCATGGCCTTGACACGGGAGATCAGCTCCATAACACCAAAGGGTTTTGTCATATAGTCATCAGCACCGAGATCCAGCCCTTTAACCTTGTCAAGCTCTGTGGATTTGGCAGTGATCATAATCACCGGAATCTTATATGTACTCTTGTTCATCCTGAGTCCTTTTAAAATTTCCAGCCCATCCTTGTCCGGAAGCATGACATCCAGAATGATCAGATCCGGCAGTTTTTCCTTTAACTGCTGCTCAAAAGCTGCTGCCGTGCCGAAGCCATTTGTTTCATAGCCCGCATTTTTCAGGGCAAACTGCTCGATCTCGCAGATATTCATATCATCTTCTACTATATAAATGGTTGCCATATTTCCTCCCAGAATACATCCGTATTCTTTTTATACCACTTCATATTTTACTGCCTTTTCCGGCAACATTTTCTCTTCATCTGCTCAAAAACTGCCATTTTTGCAGGAAACAGCATTTTACAGATCTTTCTTTATTCTACCTGCATTTTTCAGGATAATCTATATTTTTCTTTATATTCCCTGTAAATTTCGGTAAATCCGGTATCACTGCCGTCCTTCATCTCCCGGAGCATCTCATGACGGCCTACACTGTCATCCTGCTGTTCCAGGATGCTGACACCTACATTGGAACAGTGATCGGCGATACGTTCCAGACTGTTGGTCAGATCATTTAAAATAAATCCCATCTCTATCGTACACCGGCCACTTCTCAGACGTTCCACATGATGCAGCTTCATCTGATCACTCAGATCATCGACCACTTCTTCCAGTGGTTCGATTCGGGTCGCTGCTTTTGTATCCCGCGTCTCCAGCATATCTGCCGTATGATGCAGAAGCTCACTGACCGCTGCACATAAAACATCCATTTCCTTTTTCGCATGTTCGGAAAAACTCAGTTGCTTTTCATGCATCTCTTTTGCACTGCGGGCAATACTCACCGCATGGTCAGAAATCCGCTCCATATCGCCAATACAATGCAGAAGTGTCGACAGATCAAGGCTGTCTGCTGCGGTAAGTTCCCGCGAAGAAACTTCCAGAAGATACCGCCCCAGTTGATCCTCATACAGATCCACCCGATTCTCCATAGCCTCCACCAACTGTTCATCCTCCGGATCATAGTGCTTTAACAGCTGCATCGCCACATCCAGACTGTTTGTCGTCAGTCTGGTCATTTCAGACATGACCTGATTACTGTGCTCCATGGCCAGAGCCGGCTGTTCCAGAAAACGGGCATCCAGAAGACGTAGTCTATTTTCAGCTGTGGACTGTTTTTCTTTCTTATCCTGCACCGTATGACAGGCCAGCCATTCCAGCTGCTTTGTAAACGGAAGGAGCAGACAGGTCGCTGCGATGTTAAAGCAGGAATGTACAACAGCAATGCCCGCCGGACTTGCCGCATCCCCCAGAAATACAAACGGCACAAAGGCATTGATCGAATAAAATACAACCATAAAGAGCACTGTACCGATGATATTAAAATACAGATGGATACAGGCTGCACGTTTCGCATTTTTGCTGGCACCGATCGATGAGATCAGCGCCGTTACACAGGTACCGATATTCTGTCCCATGATGATCGGAATCGCTGTTGCATAAGAAACAGCGCCTGTTGCACACAATGCCTGTAAAATACCGACAGATGCCGAAGATGACTGGATAATACCGGTCAGCACAGCACCGGCCAGCATACCAAGGATCGGATTGGAAAACATCGTCAGGATACCGGTAAATTCCGGCACATCTGCCAGCGGTTTTACCGCACCGCTCATCGTTTCCATACCACTCATCAGAATGGCAAAACCGATCAGAATACCACCGATATATTTTTTCTTTTCGCTCTTCATGAACATATACATGATAATGCCGATCAGAGCAAGAACCGGTGCAAAGGATGACGGTTTTAACATCTTCAGCCAGATACTGTCTCCCTGGATACCGGTCAGACTCAGCATCCAGGACGTGATCGTCGTACCGATGTTGGCACCCATGATGATGCCCGTGGCCTGAGACAGCTTCATAATGCCGGAATTGACAAAACCGACGATCATAACCGTTGTCGCTGATGATGACTGGATGATTGCTGTGACACCGGCGCCCAGCGCAACTGCCTTTAACGGATTACTGGTCAGTTTTTCCAGAATATATTCCAGCTTGCCACCGGAAGCTTTTGACAGATTTGCCCCCATAAAGTCCATGCCAAAGAGAAATAAAGCCAGTCCTCCGATCATGGTCAAAATTCCAAAAATATCCATAGTTCCTCCATTTTTCCTTTGTTGTACGCGTGGAAAGTGTCCGTGCTTTTTATGTTTTTGTTACGTTTTTCTCCAGACACTTTTTTCTCTTGTTTCCCTAGCATATAAAAGAAAGCTCCAGTGGAGGTTTCTTTTATTTGTCTGTTTTTTACTCTAACAGAGCCATATATAGTATGTGCATTCTCTATGTAAAATCTACGTAAAATTTATAACAACAAAGGCAGAGCCGACATATCTGCCGACCCTGCCCGTTCATAAAGGAATCTATGAAAAGAAAAGTTTTGCTGCATTTTTTGTGGTTTTATTTTTCCGCATCATGCGTTCCGGTGATGGAAAAGATTACCCAGTCTGCAATATTGCAGGCATGATCACCGATACGTTCCAGATATTTTGCTACCATCAGAAGATCCATGGCCTGATCACCGACATTTGGATCTTTATGGATCATTTTGATCAGCTCTGTTTTGATTTTCTCGAAAAGATCATCCACTACATCGTCCCGCACAATGATATCATGCGCCTGCTGCAGATCTTTATTGACAAATGCCTCGATACTGCCCACCAGCATCAGCGAAGCTTCCTTTGCCATCTCCTGGATATGCTCCAGCTTCTTGATATACGGCTTATCTGCCATCAGGATCGCCATCTCGGAAATATCACTGGCATGATCGCCGATACGCTCCATATCTGTGATCATTTTCAGTGCTGAAGAGATCACACGCAGATCTCTGGCCACCGGCTGCTGCTGCAAAAGCAGCTTCAAACAGAGATTTTCAATGGTCTTTTCCTGATGGTCAATATCCTCATCGTAATCGATGATTTCCTTTGCTTTCGCAACATCCTGTGTGATCAGTGCTGTGATGGCCTGCTGGATCGCTTTTTCGATCATGCTGCCCATCTCGATCATTTCATCGTTTAATGTCACCAGCTGTCTGTCGAATCTGTTTCTCATATCCTTATCCTCCTTAACCGAATCTGCCTGTGATATAATCTTCTGTTTTTTTCTGTTTCGGCATAGAGAAGATCTGCTGGGTATCTCCGTACTCAATGATCTCACCAAGCAGGAAGAAAACGGTGTGGTCGGATACACGGACAGCCTGCTGCATATTATGAGTGACCATAACGATCGTCAGCTTGTTTTTCAGTTCCAGAGACAGATCCTCGATCTTTGATGTAGAGATCGGGTCCAGAGCGGATGTCGCCTCATCCATCAGAAGGACCTCCGGATCTACGGCAAGTGCACGGGCGATACAGATACGCTGCTGCTGTCCACCGGACAGGCCCATGGCGTTTTTGTTCAGACGGTCCTTGACCTCATCCCAGATCGCTGCATCACGTAAGGACTGCTCTACGATCTCGTCAAGCTGTGCTTTATTATGAATGCCGTGTGTTCTCGGACCATAGGCGATATTGTCATAGATACTCATCGGAAACGGATTCGGTTTCTGGAATACCATACCCACACGCTTTCTTAAGCCATTGACATCCATTCCTCTGTAAATATCTTCCCCATCCAGAGTGACTGTACCTTCGATCTTACAGCCCTCTACCAGATCATTCATACGGTTTAATGATTTTAACAACGTAGATTTACCGCATCCGGATGGACCGATAAAAGCGGTGATCTTCTTTTCCGGAATCGGCAGATTGATATTTTTCAGTGCGTGGAAGCTGCCATAATGCAGATTCAGATCCTGCACATTCATTTTATCCATGAAACTTTAGTTCCTTTCTTTGGTTATGTGGTTGGCAACTGCCTTTGAACCAAGGTTTAAAAGAAGTACCAGTACTAAAAGTACGACCGCCGTGGCATAGGCCTGATTCGTATACAGCCCCTCACTTGACAACAGATACATGTGTACAGCCAGTGTACGTCCGGAATCGAGCGGTCCGGCATATTTATCGGTGATCGTACCTGCGGTATAGATCAGCGCAGCAGATTCACCTACGATACGGCCGATCGCCAGGATCACACCGGACAGGATACCCGGCATGGCAGACGGCAGGATGACCTTGAATACGGTACGCAGTTTACCTGCGCCAAGTCCAAAACTGGCCTCTCTGTACATATCCGGTACAGCCATCAGAGCTTCCTGCGTCGTACGGAGGATCGTCGGCAGTACCATGATCGCGATCGTAAGTGCACCGGAAAGCAGTGTCTTTCTTAAATGACAGGCTTCTACGAAGAACAGCAGACCGAAAAGGCCATATACGATCGACGGAATACCTGTCAGGGTCTCACTTGTCACACCGACAAGAGCCACCAGCTTGCTGCCTCTTTTGGCATATTCATTCATAAATACGGCAGAAAAGATACCAAGCGGTACAGCCAGTAAAAGACCCATGATTGTCAGCTCGATCGTATGTAAAAGAGCCGGCATGATCGACTGGTTATCTGTCGTGTACTTTAAGGAAAACAGTCCCGGTGACAGATTCGGTATACCTTTTACCAGAATATAGATAACGATAAACAAAAGAACTGCCATCGTAAGCAGTGCAGCCAGATGTACCAGGATCTTCCAGATGGCTGCTTCTATTTTTCTTGTCTTTGTCATTTACGCTTTCCTCCTTTTCAGTACAGAGAAGGACAGGTTAATGATCAGGATAAAGACAAACAGTACGACACCGGTGGCGATCAGTGCTTCTCTGTGCAGACCTGTCGCATATCCCATATCCATAACGATATTGGCTGTCAGTGTACGTGCGCCTTTTAAGATACCTGCCGGCATACGTGTCTGGTTACCGCAGACCATAACAACGGCCATGGTCTCCCCCATCGCACGTCCGATACCGAGAATGATACCAGCTAAAATACCGGATTTTGCTGCCGGAAGTGTTACGCTAAAAATACTTCTCTCATGTGTGGCTCCCAGCGCCAGTGCACCTTCATAGTAGCTTTCCGGTACGGCTCTGATCGCCGGTTCGATCACACCGATGATCGTCGGCAGGATCATCACACCCAGAAGAATGGATGCTGTCAGGATACTGCTGCCGTTACCGCCAAAGATCTGGCGTACCATCGGCACTAACACCTTGATACCAAAGAAACCATAGACAACAGACGGAATTCCTGCCAGCAGCTCAGTCGCCGGTTTCATGACTTTGTAAACTTTTGTATTACAGAACTTTGCCATATATGTGGCGGTAAGAAGACCGATCGGTACACCGATCAGAACAGCGCCACCAGTCACATAGATACTGCCCATGATCATCGGCAGTATGCCAAATTTATTATTTCCCGGCTTCCATGTGGTTCCTGTAAAGAAGGAAAGGGGACCGATTTTCGCGATCCCCGGAACTCCGTTTGCAAACAGGAACACACAGATCAGAATGACTGCCAGGATTGAAACACAGGCACACAGGGCAAATACCACCTGCATGATGCGCTCTTTCGCCTGTTTCATCGTCTCATTTATTCCTCCGTGATATCATCCCATGCGGTTACATTGCCAGTGTAGATATTCATTACCTGATCTTTTGTAAGGTTGCTGATCGGGCTTTCTTTATTTACGATGACTGCGATACCGTCGTTTGCGATAACTGTGTTTTTCAGACCGGCTGCCAGCTCTTCATCTTTCAGCTCACGGGAAGCCATACCGATATCACATGTACCTGCAGCAGCATCTGTCATACCTGTTGTGGAATCGCTGGTCTGGATCTCGATATCTGCATTCGGATTTACAGCTACGTAGGCTTCTTTCAGTTTCTCCATAACCGGAGATACGGAAGAAGAACCACCAACTACGACTTTTTCTGTAGCACCGCTGCCAGCGTAAGCTGCTGCGTTCTGGTCCACAGCGATATAGCCTTCTTCTTCAATAATGGTCTGGCCTTCTTTGGAAAGGATATAGGAGATAAAGTCTTTTGCAGAATCACTGACACTGTCCAATGTGGCGATATTGAACGGACGGGCTACTGTGTATGTACCGTTTGCTACGTTTGCTGCTGTAGCTTCAACGCCATCGATCGTTACAGCTTTAACTGTATCGTTCAAGGAACCTAAGGATACATATCCGATAGCCTGCGGATCACCCGCTACTGTGGAAAGCATAACCTCGGTACTGTTTGTTACACCTGCATCTGCAGTTGTCATATCTTCTTTTTCACCGGCATCATTTTTAACTTCGATGCCCATCAGCTCGATGAAAGCGCCTCTTGTACCGGAACCATCCTCACGGGTCTGTACAGAAATCTCCCCGGTCATTGCTCCGCCTGCGCTTTCAGCGGCATCTGCAGTGCTGTCTGCAGTATTGTCTGCTGTTGTATCGGCTGCGCTTGCAGTTCCTTCAGTATCTGCGGAAGCTGCTGCGCTTTCTGTTGTTGTTTCTGCTGCGCTGTTAGATGCACCACCGCATCCAACTAAAGATGTTACAGCCATTGCTGCTGCGATTGTCATTACTGCTACTTTCTTTTTCATGTCATTTCTCCATTTCTTACTTCTTGCGTCTTTTTACTTTTTAATCCTTCAGCGTTCTCACTGCCCAGCCAAGGTAGCCAAGCGCACATGCCGGGACCAGTAAGAGGTTCATCACAATTTGCATCATCGTTTTCGTCCTCCTTACAGTTTGAAAGAATACAAAAAAAAGAGAATACCTGCTATCAACAGCACAGGTATTCTCTGTAATTTCTTTGTAAAGTTTTCCGGCAGCTTTTTTTACGTCTATCGCAGGCATATATAGACCAGGTACACTGCATACATACCAAGCATGGCGATACCCTCACTCTTTACGATACGCTCTTTGGAATGGGCAAACAGCCAGACAACGATGCTGACCAGGATAAGCACTGCAGCATCGATCAGATTTTCCATATAGAAAGCTACCGGGCTGATCGTTGCAGCCACACCAAGGACCAGAAGGATATTGAAGATATTCGAACCGATCACATTGCCCACGGCCATATCCACCTCTTTTTTTCTGGCAGCCACCATAGAGGTTACCAGCTCCGGCAGGCTCGTGCCCATAGCCACGATTGTCAGTCCGATGATATTCTGGCTCAGTCCAAAGCCGGAAGCAATCGTAGAAGCACCGTTTACGACAAAATCCCCGCCGTATTTGATCGCGATCATACCGCCGACGATATATACCGCACATTTCCATCCCGGAAGGATCTCATACTCCTCTGTTTCTTCTGCTCTGGCACGACCGGACACCACCGCATGTACCATATACCCCAGATACAGTGCAAACAGTACCAGAAAGATCAGTCCGTCAGCCCGGCCAAGCTGTGACCCCATATAGCCCAGCACGATCAGAAGGCCGGCACAGATCACAGAAAAAGGAAACTCCCTGTGAAGCGTATCTTTGGCTACCGTCAGTGGCATAAACAGAGTGCATGCACCACAGACCACCAGCAGATTAAACAGATTGGAGCCCAGCACATTACCGATCGCCAGTCCGTTATTATGGCTTAACGCCGCCGTCACACTGACCGCACACTCCGGCAGACTCGTTCCCATGGCTACGATCGTCATACCTATTATTATAGAAGGAATCTTTAATTTTTTAGCCACGGACGAACTTCCGTCTACAAAGAAATCCGCCCCCTTGATCAGAAGCACAAAACCAATGATAAGGATCAGTACAGCATACAGCATATCTTTCATGAATTTTCTCCTTTTTCCTCCTCACAGACACAGAGGTGATGCATGGCACGTGTTGCCATAATATAGCGCGCCTGCACAGTCAGCGGATCCATTTTGCCTTTGGGGGTAACTGCATACACCGATTCAAATTCCAGACCCTTGGCAAGATAAAACGTCGTTACCGTCAGACCAGTATGAAAGTAACTGCTGTTTCTGTCAATGTAGGACAGCTTTTCTTCCATATCTTTTTCCTTAAAAAGCACACACAGCCTTGCATATGCCGCTCTGGCTTCAGCTTCTGTCAGAAACAGAAGTGCTGCCGTCTCTGTCTGGTCTGCCTCTTTTGCAAAAGCTTCTGCGACAAACTGCAGGGTATCTTCCCGGGAAGGAAACACATTCTCTTTTACCGCATCTCCTGTCCGGGCAAACAGCTCGGCATCGGTTGCACCGGTAAGGGATGCTGCATAGGCCGCAATAGGCTCTGTATTGCGGTAGCTTTTATTCATCTCGATCCGCCGGATATCTTTTCCCAGGATCGAAGGCAGAAATTTCGTCACATCCTGGATCTTTGTATCCATCGTCTGTGCCTTATCCCCGAGGATCGTCATCGGACAGGAAAACAGCATGGCAAGGATCTCATACTGCAGATAGCTGTAATCCTGCATCTCATCAATGACCAGATGCCGGATTGAAGTGTCCTTTTGGCCGCCGGTCAGAAGAAGCTTCAGGTACAGCATCGGATATACATCCTCATACGCCAGGCAGCGCTGTTCGTATCTGCGGTGCGGCAGCGGTTTACAGCCATTGGCAGCCAGAAAGCGGCTGTACAGGATATAGATATCTCTGGTTTCATACATCTTCTCAAAGACCAGACGTATACGGTCATCCTCTTCCTGTGAAAGCTCTCTCCCTGTCAGTGTCTCATATTCATCCACAATATATTCGCGCACCGCATCCATTCGCTTCAGCAGCGGAAACTCTGTAAACTTCTCATAAAACAGTACCTGGATATCCTGCGCACTTTTGCTGAAACCTTTCAGCGACACGCTGTCAAAATCCATAAGCTCCGCCTCAAGCTGCATGACGTAGCCATACAGGCTGTCCATAAATTCCCGGGACTGCTTTTTCTGATATTCTGTATCACTGCCTCCGGCCAGCAGCCGTTCCAGACGGTCATATCTGTCTTCACAGTCATTAACCGTATCATTCAGTTTTTTATAGGCAAAGGTATCAAGACTCATCTCCCGGATCGGCTCCTCACCAAGTTCCGGCAACACATGGGAAATATAATCGGAAAATACGCTGTTCGGTGACAGGATCAGCACATTCTGTGACCGCAGATTCTGACGGTCATGATACAGAAGATAGGCGATCCTGTGCAGAGCGACCGACGTCTTTCCGCTGCCGGCCACTCCCTGGATCACCAGAACACGGTCTTTTGTATTGCGTATGATCTCGTTTTGCTCTTTCTGGATCGTACGGATAATATTTTTCAGCTTCGTATCACCGCTGGCTGACAGCTCCTCTCTGAGCACTTCATCGTCGATCTTGACATCGCTCTCAAAGGCATACACAAGCTTTCCCTTACGTATCTTATACTGCCACTTGGCTGTGATCTCTCCGCACATTTCACCGCCCGGCGCCTCATAGGAGGCCTGACCGCTGTCATAATCATAGAACAGGCTGCTCACCGGTGCACGCCAGTCATAGATCAGCGGCACACCGCCCTTTTTCGGTGAAAAGCTGCCAATACCGATATAAAAGGTCTCCGGTACATCCTCTCCCTCATAAATAAAATCCACCCGGCCAAAATACGGGGAATCCAGAAGCTTTTTGTAACGCGCATGCAGGCTGTGTCTCTGGGCATTGGCATTGACCTGCGTCAGAAGCGCCTGCTGGTTATCAAAATTTTCATAGCCATACTCATCCATCTCTGTATAGTTTTCCCAGTAATACTCATGCATGGACTCGACTTCCCGCTTTCCGGCTTCCATGCTTTTTTCAAGCTCTGCAAGCCTTGTCCGGATCTTTTCTTTTATTTCTTCAAGGAATTTCTGATTTTCTTCCATGGCTTCTCTCCATCATTACATAATGCTAGTTATTATACCGTTTTTCACCCAAAAGGTGAAGTAAAATATTACAGCAAAATAAACTTAAAAACCATAAAAATTTACGATTCTGAAATTGCTTTCTTAACCTTTTTATCTTATACTATAGGAGAATAACGGTGCGAGGTTTCTTACCCGGACCGTGATTACAAATTATCATCATTTCATTTATAGGGGAGAAAAATAATATGGAGTCATTTAACGAGATCGATTTAGGCAAACGTGTAAAACAGCTGCGCCTTGAGCATAATCTCACGCAGGATCAGGTAGCCAAGGTCCTGCACGCAACACCAGGCTATATCAGCAATGTAGAAAACGGACGTACGGCTATGTCCCTGCGTATGCTGATGTATTTTGCCCGCCTTACCGGCACTACGCTGGATTCCCTGGTAGGCAGCATGGACGCTTCCTATACGGCAACCGCCCTTGACAATGAGATCATGGGGCTTCTGGAAAATTTCACAGATGCCGAAAAGCGCAAACTGATCAAAACTATCCAGATGTGGAAGGAGAAATAAATCATGTTAGAAGAGTTAAAAAAGCAGGTCTATGAAGCCAATATGGAGCTTCCCAAACGCGGACTGATCACCTATACCTGGGGCAATGTCAGCGGCAGAGACAAAGAGACCGGCTATTTTGTCATCAAACCAAGCGGTGTGGATTATGACAAACTGACACCGGACGATATGGTTGTTATGGACTTAAACGGCAACAAGATCGAAGGCAAATACAAACCGTCTTCTGACACCCCGACACACATTGAGCTGTATAAACAGTATCCGGAAATGGGCGGTATCGTACATACCCATTCTCCGCAGGCTACCGCATGGGCACAGGCCGGCCGCAGCATTCCGCTGTATGGCACCACACATGCCGATTATTTCTATGGACCGATTCCGTGTGCACGCAGCCTGACCAAAGAAGAGATCGAAGGTGCCTACGAAGCCAATACCGGCAAGGTCATTATCGAAACCTTCACCGAGGGCCAGATCAATCCGATGTACACACCAGGTGTTTTATGCTGCAACCATGGTGTCTTTACCTGGGGTAAGGATGCAGCCGAAGCTGTACATAACGCTGTTGTTGTTGAAGAGGTTGCCCGCATGGCAACACTCACCGAGATGATCAATCCGCAGGTCAAACCGGCACCGGACACGATCCGTGACAAACATTTTTACCGCAAGCACGGTGCAAATGCTTACTACGGACAGTAAGTTTTATATGTAACCTATCCGGGCAGCTTACCGGAATATATACTATTGTATGACAAAAGAGTCATTGAACGTTTATGTTCGATGACTCTTTTTATTTGCCATACATGGCAATACCTGGTCCAGTGGACCAATTTTGATTTATATCGCCGGACATTTTCCCGGCTGCATCCGATCAGGAGGATTTTATGGATATTAACAAATACGCGCTCTTTGCTGACGTTGCAGAGACCCTGAACTTTACCAAAAGCGGTGAACATATGGGCTATACCCAGTCCGGTGTCAGCCATATCTTAAAAACGATGGAAACAGAACTCGGATTTCCGGTACGTCTGACATTTCAGTCCCTTCAGTTTTTCCGCTTTTCCAATTTCAATATGAATCATGCCATCTCCTCCTTGTTTTCTCTGATCTTTCGGATCAGCTTATGATTAACGGCCCGTAAGGCCTGATCCGTGCAATGGTATACCGGAAGGAAAAGCTTCGGTGCACAGCTCATTACCGTATTGGAACAGTCGGTACAGTTACCGATCAGCAGAGCTTTGGCCCCTGTTTTTTTCAGCGCCATCACCTTTTGTGCCTGACCCGGACAGTGTCCCGGATTCTCACATTTTCTGGTACCTCTGACTTCGAGTGCCTGTTTGCAGTATTCGATACCGACGACTTCTGAGCCAAGGCTTTGGGCCAGCTGCTTCATCCTCTCTGCATCCGCGCCGCAGATCATGCACCTTGCGCCGCTCCTTTTGGCGGTAAGGGCCTCCCGCAGCAAGGCGATCAGCTCCTTGCGGTTGGTATCCTTGTTGTTTTTTACTACGCCGTCCGC
>JAHZHB010000066.1 GCA_019420465.1 Lachnospiraceae bacterium | reverse complement strand
GACCTGACTGTGCCGCTGTCAAGATATTATGCCAACCATGCCAATGAGCTGCCGAGCCCGTTTAAGGCTCTGCAGATGGGCAGCGTATGGCGCGCTGACCGTCCGCAGAGAGGTCGTTACCGTCAGTTTATGCAGTGTGATATCGATATTCTGGGTGAGCCGACGATCCTTGCAGAGATTGAGCTGATCAGTGCGACAACGACCCTGCTTGGCAAGCTGGATTTTAAGAACTTTACGATCCGTATCAATGACAGACGTATCTTAAAGGCCATGGCTGCCTACAGTGGATTTGCGCCGGAGAGCTTTGATACCGTTTTCATCATCCTGGACAAGATGGATAAGATCGGTCTTGATGGTGTCAGAAACGAACTGATCGAAGAGGGCTTTGATGAGGCCTGTGTGACGAAATATCTGGAGCTGTTTGAACAGGTTACACCGGATACGGCAGGTGTCAATTTCTGTCGTGAAAAGCTGGAAGGCTTCCTGGACAGCAGATATGCAGATGACCTTATGACGATCATGAACAGCGTGGAACAGATCAAGGGTGCTGAATTTAAACTGGCATTTGATCCGACACTGGTACGTGGTATGTCCTACTATACAGGTCCGATCTTTGAGATCTCCATGGACGAATTTGGCGGATCTGTCGGTGGTGGCGGACGCTACGATGAGATGATCGGCAAGTTTACCGGTCAGAGTACATGTGCCTGCGGATTTTCCATCGGTTTTGAGCGTATCGTTATGCTTCTGATGGAAAGAGGTTTCAAGGTACCGGGATCGACACGTAAAGTGGCTCTTCTGGTTGAAAAAAATATGCCGGCAGACAAGATGATCACTGTCCTTTCCGAGGCAAAGGCACTTCGCGACACCGGTGTCCCGACAACCGTTGCCGTAATGAAAAAGAACAAAAAGTTCCAGAAAGACCAGATGACAGCCGAAGGCTATACAGAATTTAAAGAATATTTTACAGATAAAATGTGAGAAATTTTCTGAAAGAAAATCTCACAAAGCGTAAAGCTTGAAGGAGGAAACTATGGCAGAATCCATGAAAGGTCTGAAACGTACCTGCCGCTGTGCGGAAGTGACGAAAGCTCAGATCGGAGAAACCGTTACCCTGATGGGCTGGGTACAGAAAGCCCGTAATAAAGGAGGCATTATCTTTGTCGATCTGCGTGACCGTTCCGGTATCATGCAGCTGATCTTTGAAAATGGAGAGATCGACGATGCCGGCTTTGAAAAAGCAAGTAAATTAAGAAGTGAGTTCGTTATCGCTGTTACCGGTCGTGTGGAAGCACGTTCCGGTGCGGTAAATACTAATCTGGCTACAGGTGAGCTGGAGATCCGCTGTGAATCCTTACGTATCCTGTCCGAGTCAGAGACACCGCCGTTCGCAGTAGAGGAAAATTCCAAGACACGTGAGGAAATGCGTCTGAAATACCGTTTCCTGGATCTTCGCCGTCCGGATCTGCAGCGTAATCTGATGGTCAGAAGCCGTGTGGCGCAGCTGACCAGAGCATTTATGGCTAATGAAGGATTTTTAGAGATCGAGACACCGGTACTGATCAAGAGCACACCGGAAGGTGCGCGTGACTATGTTGTGCCGAGCCGTGTACATCCGGGCAGCTTCTATGCACTGCCGCAGTCACCGCAGCTGTTTAAACAGCTTTTAATGTGTTCCGGTTATGACCGTTATATTCAGATCGCCAAATGCTTCCGTGATGAGGATCTGCGTGCAGACCGTCAGCCGGAGTTTACCCAGATCGATATGGAGCTGTCTTTCGTAGATGTGGATGATGTCATCGATGTCAATGAGAGACTGCTGGCATACCTGTTCAAAGAGATCCTCGGTGTGGAGGTACAGCTGCCGATCCAGCGTATGACATGGCAGGAATGTATGGACCGTTTCGGTTCGGATAAGCCGGATCTGCGTTTTGGTATGGAACTGAAAAACGTATCTGATGTTGTCAGAGACTGTGAATTTGCCGTATTTAAAAATGCACTGGCTGCCGGCGGTACCGTTCGTGGTATCAATGCCAAAGGACAGGGCAGTATGCCGAGGAAGAAGATCGACAAGCTGGTTGATTTTGTCAAGGATTACGGTGCAAAGGGTCTGGCCTATATCGCGATCGCAGAAGACGGCAGCATGAAGTCTTCCTTTGCAAAATTCATGAAGCCGGAAGAGATGGATGCGCTGGTTAAGGCGATGGATGGAGAGCCGGGAGACCTGCTTCTTTTTGCCGCTGACAAGAATACAGTCGTATGGGCTTCTCTTGGCGCTCTGCGTATCGAACTGGCCCGCCAGATGGATCTTCTGGACAAGAATGAGTACAAATTCCTGTGGGTAACGGAGTTCCCGCTTCTGGAGTGGTCCGACGAAGAGCAGCGCTTTATGGCCATGCATCATCCGTTTACGATGCCGATGGAAGAGGACTGGGCCAAGATCGATTCCGATCCGGGCAGCGTAAGAGCAAAAGCCTATGATATCGTATTAAACGGTACAGAGATCGGTGGTGGTTCCGTACGTATCCATCAGGATGATATTCAGGAAAAGATGTTTGAAGTACTTGGCTTTACCAAAGAGCAGGCATGGGAGCAGTTTGGTTTCCTGTTAAATGCGTTCAAATATGGTGTACCGCCGCACGCAGGTCTGGCCTATGGTCTGGACCGTCTGGTCATGCTGATGGTACAGGCGGATTCTATCCGTGAGGTAATTGCATTCCCGAAGGTTAAGGATGCGTCCGATCTGATGACAGAGGCACCGGCAGCTATCGATGAGAAACAGTTAAAGGAACTGGGCTTACAGATCGCTGCACCTGAAGAAGAATAAGTAAAAGATCAAGGGGTTACAAAAAGAGGAGGGTATGTCTATGAAATGCACCAATTGTGGATTTGAGCTGGCTGAGACCGCCAATTTCTGCAGTAACTGTGGTACTCCGGTAGTCCATGAAAAAACACCGGAAACCAGACCGGACGAAGATGTGCTGACACCGGAAGACACTGTGGAGCAGACAGCGGACAGTGAAAATACGAATCAGACAGAGTCAAAAGAAAATACACTGGATGAAGAACTGAACGACCTCTTAGATCAGCTGGACCAGGAGTCTGCGGCTGATACAGACGGGGAGGATGTAAAGCCGGCAGATAAAAAGGCAGCGGTCTATGCACAGCTCGATGATGATGACGACGAAGAATACGACGATTTCGCCTACGAAGAGAGAAGAGCCAAAAGACAGGCCCGCAAAGCAAAGAAGGCCAGGGACAAGGTGATCCTTCTGGTTCTGGTAGGTGTGATCCTGGTGGGCGCACTGGCCTTTGTGGTCTTAAAGAGTCTGTCCGGCAGTGAGAAAAAGCCGCAGAGCGAAGTAACACCGTCAAGTCAGGTGGTTTCACAGCCGCAGGAGTCACAGAGCAGTGTGGTTTCCAGCAATGTAACACCGGCCGAGGATCCGAACAAGCTGTCTGCAGAGGAGATGGATGCAGCCATAGCGACTGTACAGCAGCAGTATGAGGATATTCTTACCAAAAAGACAGCCGGTGAGTACAAGGCAAGCGCATACAAGACCGGTATCACGGCATACTGGGATGGTGACAGCCGGATCGCTGCTATTGTTGCAGACAGCGGTACAGAAGGATCCCAGTATACACGTTCCTACTATTATGATGAGAATGGTAATCTGATCTACGCAGATCTGACAGGTACCGATGCCTACCGTCTGTATTTTAAAGACGGTGGGATGATCCGTTTAAGCTATGCCAAGGATGCCAATAATGCTGCAGATGTCACAAACTATGATCAGGCAGATACACAGGAGTATACCGACTGGCAGGCCAGCGCGCTGGATTACAGCACAACACTGATGACAGAAGCAAAGGCAGCAGGCATCGTAAAGAGCGAGGAAGAGATCGCTGCTGAAAAAGCTGCCGAGGAAGAACGCCAGAAGGCAGAAGAAGAGCAGAAGAAAAAGGAAGAGGAAGCAAAGAAAAAAGCTGAAGAAGAAAAGAAAGCGGAAGAAGAGAAAAAGTCTGAAGAAGACACAAGCTCATCCTCCAAAAAATCCGGCGGTTATATTTTTGCTGACAGTGATTCCGAATATATCGCAGAATCTGACCTTGATGATCTGTCAAAGACCAAGGTACGCCGTGCATTGAATGAGATCTATGCCCGCCGCGGAGCTAAATTTGACAGCAAATCCAACAAAGAATACTTTGAGAGCAAGAGCTGGTACAAGGGCACCCGCTCCAAGTCAGAAGCAGAAAAGAAATTTAACAAATATGAGAAGAAAAATGTGGATACCATCGTAGCATACGAGAAATCCAAAGGCTGGAGATAATATGCAGAACTGGGAAAACAATATTCGCCGGGTAGTACCCTATGTACCCGGCGAACAGCCAAAGATGAAAGATATCATCAAGTTAAATACCAACGAAAATCCCTACCCGCCATCACCGGAAGTAGCCCGGATCCTGGCGGCAACGGATGCGGCCGACCTTCGTCTGTATCCGGATCCGTCCTGCGAAGTACTGGTGCGTGCGATCGCGTCATATTATGGACTGAAGGAGTCACAGGTGTTTGTCGGTGTCGGCTCGGATGATGTGCTGGCTATGGCCTTTATGACCTGCTTTAACAGTGACAGGCCGATCCTTTTCCCGGATATCACCTACTCCTTTTATGATGTCTGGGCTGATATGCTGCGGATTCCGTATGTACAGATTCCGCTGACAGAAGAGTTTACGATCCGCAAGGAGGATTATTACCGTGAAAATGGCGGTATTGTTTTCCCGAATCCCAATGCACCGACCGGTGTGGAGCTTGGTCAGACAGATATCGAGGATATCGTCCGCCATAATCCGGACAGCATTGTGATCGTGGATGAGGCATATGTGGATTTTGGTGCAGTTTCGGCACTGCCACTGATCGAAAAATATGACAATGTACTGATCGTTCAGACGTTTTCAAAGTCCAGATCTCTGGCCGGTATGCGTATCGGTTTTGCCATGGGCAGTGAAAAACTCATCGCGTATATCAATGCAGTGAAATATTCCTTTAATTCCTACACGATGGACCGTACAGCGCTGGCAGCGGGTACAGCGTCTATTCTGGACAAAACATATTTTGAAGAGTCCACGGCAAAGGTTATTGCCGTACGCGAGTGGACAAAAGAGCAGCTGAAAAGTCTGGGTTTTGTTTTCGGTGATTCAAAGGCAAACTTTATTTTTGCTTCACATCCGAAATATCCGGCAAAAGAGCTTTTTGCTGCGCTCAGAGAAAAGCATATCATTGTCCGTTACTTTGACAAACCGCGCATCGACAATTATCTGCGTATCACGATCGGTACACAGGAAGAGATGCAAAAGCTGATTGCTTTTCTGGCAACTTATTGTAAAGACTGACAGATCGGAGAGTAGATGGATTCAATAGTACAGTGGTTTACCGTAACCCTTGCACCGTATGTTTCAAAAGAAGCACTGATTTTTATTATTTCTCTGTTCCCTATCCTGGAACTCAGAGGCGGACTTTTGGCAGCGTCACTTCTGAAAGTAAATTATCTGACGGCACTGCCCTTATGTGTGATCGGAAATATTCTTCCGATTCCGTTTATTCTGCTGTTTATCCGGAGAATCTTTGGCTGGATGAAAAAAAGCCGGATGCTCAGACCGATGGTGGAAAAACTGGAAAACAGAGCGATGGGACGCAGTGATCAGATCCAGAGATACGAATTTCTGGGACTGCTTTTGTTTGTCGGCATACCTCTTCCGGGAACGGGCGCATGGACTGGTGCATTGATCGCATCGCTTTTGCAGATCGATATTAAAAAATCTTCCATAGCTATTTTAGCGGGAATCGCACTGGCAGCTGTGATCATGTCCATCATTTCCTATGGCATGCTGGGCAATCTGCTGCAGTGATCAAAACAGACTGCTGTGATACAAAAAGGCATCTGTTGCGGCTCGCAGGCCATCTGTGAGCTGTGAGCAGACCTTTGTGCCACGGTAGTCTTTTGTTGCATGTATCGATAAGAAAATGAAGAATATAACTATGAATAACCCGGAGATATTATACGAAGACAGACACATCCTCTGTGTGCACAAAGCTGCCGGAATGGCAGTGCAGAATGCTTCCACAGGGCAGATGGATCTGGAATGTATGCTGAAAAATTATCTGGCACGTAAAGCTGCAGGTGCAGTGTCTGAACTTTATGTTGTGCACAGGCTGGATCAGCCGGTAGAGGGCATACTGGTTTTCGCAAAAACCAAAAAGGCAGCGGCAGGGCTGCAAAAGCAGATCACAGAGCAAAAAATGCAAAAGCAGTATCTGGCTGTGGTCGAACAGAAGGTCACGACAAAAGAGGAAACTCTTCTGGAAGATTACCTGAAAAAGGACAGACAAATGGCTGTGGTCGTGGATAAAAGCGCACCGCAGGCCAGACAGGCTGTATTGCTTTATACGTCCCTGGATACAAAAGAGGGTAAAAGCCTTTTGAAAGTACAGCTGAAAACCGGCCGGTTTCATCAGATCCGCTGCCAGCTTTCCCATGCAGGGATGCCGATCGCAGGGGATACAAAATATGGTGGCCATAAACAGCCGGGAGAAAGGGGCATAGCCCTGTGTGCGTATTCCCTGTCTTTTGCACATCCTGTGACTGGTGAGCGTATGCATTTTGTGCATGAGCCAGTGGGGGCAGCTTTTACAGTATTTAAAGAAAAAGTCGCAGAACTTTGCGCGCAGTGATCTAAGCGCGTCAGACTGCGAGGGGAGTAAATTTGGAGGTTTGATTGCAGATGAAAAAGGTTTTACTGCGAATACCTGTTCTGCTGATCGTTTTTTTTGCATCGGTCGTTCTGTTTTCCAGCGTGTTTAACCGCGGGGAGACCGTAAGTACGACGGATTTTTCATCGGCGAGTCTGCCGGTCTTATATATGAAAACAGCGGATACGGTAGTGAATCCGATGTACGGTTATACCAAAAGAATGCAGGAGAATACGATCCGTGACGGTATCACGCCGATGGATACAGACCGTAAGCTGGGTGTTGTGATCGATATCAATGATGCAGCCATCAGCGAGATTTCCTATACAGTGACCACACCGGATATGCAGACAACGGTGGAAGAACAGAAGCTGAGTCTGCCGGCAAAGATGGATACTACAGCGGAGATCGCCTTTTCCCTGGAAGAGCCGATCCTGATGAATCAGGAGTATCTTTTACATTTTACGGTAACATTAAAGAGTGGTGAAAAGCTGTATTACTATACCAGACTGCTACAGCGTGCCGGACTGAATGTTACACAGTACCTGGCTTTTGTGACCGATTTCTGTGAAAAGTCCGTCAATAAAGAGGCGGCCAAGTCGATTACTACCTATCTGGAATCGGCAGGAGATACCAGCAATAAGGATCTGTCGAACGTAGATATCACGTCTACGTTCAGCCGGGTGACATGGGGCAATCTGAAACCACAGATCGCCAGAAAAGCTGTACCCGTGATCCGTGAGATCAATGAAACCACGTGCAGTATCACGATGGATTATGTGCTTTCATCAACGGATGAAAATCAGCAGACACAGTACTTTTATGTCAACGAGTTTTACCGGATGCGTTACGCCAGTTCACGTGTGATGCTGTTAAATTTTGACCGCAGCACCAGGCAGCTGATGACGATGGATCAGGCAGTGGTCGACAAAAACGGTCTGTGTCTTGGTATTGGCAGCGAGGACGGAGAGGTCACGACAGATGCCAATGCGGATGTGGCAGCCTTTGTACAGGCCGGAGAGCTGTATACGTTTCACCGGACATCGAGCCGGCTGACAAAAATCTTCAGCTTCCGTACCAACGATGAGCTTGATATGCGGGAACTCAACCAGAACCACTATATTAAGGTGATCCGTGTGGAAGAGAGCGGTGCTGTCGATTTCCTGGTTTATGGTTATATGAACACGGACAGATACGAGGGGCAGAACGGCATTGCGGTATATCACTATGATCCGCAGCTGAATATCAGTAAGGAGCAGATGTTTGTTCCCTGTGATGTTTCTGTAGACTGTCTGAAACAGGAACTGGAGGATTTCTCCTATATCACGACGGATAATCAGTGGTATGTGCGGATCAATAATGCGCTGTATCGTATTAATCTGAACGATGGTACAGTGGAGACCATGCTGGAAAATATCAACAGTGACTGTTTCGTAGCTTCCAGTACACACAAAACGATAGCCTGGGCGGATGAGATGAGTCCGGACAGTTCCAGATCGGCAACGGTACTGGATCTGGAAACCGGAAATACCCATAAAGTCAGTGTGGGAGAAGGAGATTATCTGAGACCGCTTGGCTTTTTAAATGAGGATCTGGTGTATGGCGTTGCCCATCAAAACGATATAGCAGAGGGTATCTTTGCCATGCATACCGTCTATATTGAGAATTTTTCCGGCGATATCGTAAAGAAATACAGTGAAGACGGCTTCTGGGTATCCGGAGCCAATGTGACAAAAGAATATATTGAGCTTGACCGTGTGAAAAAGAATGCCGAAGGCGGATATGCACAGGCAGAGATGGACCGTATCATCAATAATATCGAGCTGACCAGTGAGAGTGCATCCCTGATCAAAAAAAGCAGTGATTATCTGGGTGAGGCACTGTATCTGACCTTTTCACAGACTGTAAAAGGGGAAGATGTGGTACAGATGGTCAGCAAGTATTCCAGTTATGCAGCTAATCAGGAAATGAAAGTGGACTTTGAGGGCTTTGGTGAGGGAACCTATCAGGTCTATGGCCATGGACAGCTGCTGGCCAGTCTGACAGATCCCAAAGAGGCCATCTTACTGGCGGATGAAAATATGGGTACGGTTTTAAATACCAGCCAGCAATATATCTGGGAGCGCGGAAACAAGCGCGAAACAGCACCACCGGGACTGAAAAATCTGCCGCAGAATATTCTGCAGATCCCATCGAGCGCAGAAGAATGCAGTACACTTCTGGGTGAGGATTACACGGTACTGGAGCTGAACGGCTGTACACTGGACGAGGTACTTTACTTTGTCAGTGAAGGTCGGGCAGTTTCGGCAAAGACGGCCGATGGTTATGTCCTGATCGTGGGGTATGATTATTATAATGTACTGCTGTATGATCCTGAAAAGCAGGAAACGTATTACGGAGGAATGAATGACAGCACGGCTCTGTTTGAGGCGTCGGGCAATCATTTTATCACCTATATAGAAAACTTTAAAGAATGAGGGAACGAAACATGATGAACTTAACAACAGTCAGAGAAATCTACAGAGACAGAGAAGCGTACTATGACAAAGAGATCCAGATCGGTGGATGGGTACGCAACAACAGAGGTTCCAAAAATTTTGGATTCCTTGTGGTACATGATGGTACATTTTTTGAGACGATTCAGGTCGTGTATGCCAATACGATGGAAAACTTCGATGCACTGACACGTCTGAACGTCGGTACGGCAGTGATCGTCCGCGGTACACTGATCGCCACACCAGATGCCAAACAGCCGTTTGAGATCCAGGCAGCTGAGATCACCGTAGAAGGTGAATCTACACCGGATTATCCGCTGCAGAAAAAACGTCACAGTCTGGAATATCTGCGTACGATCGCCCATTTACGTCCGCGTACCAACACCTTCCAGGCCGTATTCCGTGTCAGATCCCTGATCGCCTATGCGATCCATCAGTTCTTCCAGGAGAGAGGCTTTGTCTATGTGCATACACCGCTGATCACAGGCAGTGACTGTGAGGGTGCCGGTGAGATGTTCCGAGTGACCACACTGGATATGGACAATCTGCCAAAGACTGAGGACGGAAAAGTGGATTACAGTCAGGATTTCTTCGGAAAAGAAACCAATCTGACCGTCAGCGGCCAGTTAAATGGTGAGACATTTGCTCAGGCATTCCGCAATATCTATACGTTCGGACCGACGTTCAGAGCAGAAAACTCCAACACAACACGTCATGCGGCAGAGTTCTGGATGATCGAGCCGGAGATCGCTTTTGCAGATCTGAAGGACGATATGATCCTGGCAGAAAGCATGTTGAAATACGTGATCCGCTATGTGCTGGACAATGCAAAGGAAGAGATGCAGTTCTTTAATTCCTTCGTGGACAAGGGACTGATCGAACGTCTGGAGCATGTAGCAAATGCAGAATTTGGCCATGTAACCTATACAGAAGCTATCGAAATCCTGGAAAAATACAACGATGAATTCGACTACAAGGTATCCTGGGGCTGTGATCTGCAGACTGAGCATGAGCGTTATCTGACAGAAAAAATCTACAAACGTCCGGTATTTGTTACCGATTATCCGAAGGAGATCAAAGCCTTCTATATGAAACTGAACGATGACGGAAAGACAGTAGCCGCTATGGACTGTCTTGTACCGGGTATTGGTGAGATCATCGGCGGAAGCCAGAGAGAGGACAATTACGACGTGTTAGTCAACCGTATGAAAGAACTCGGACTCAAAGAAGAGGATTACGGTTTCTATCTGGATCTGCGCCGTTACGGTTCCACACACCATGCAGGCTTCGGTCTCGGATTTGAGAGATGCGTCATGTATCTGACCGGTATGGGCAATATCCGTGACGTCATTCCGTTCCCGAGAACAGTCAATAACTGCGAACTGTAAGGAGAAGCTATGCTGACGATAGGATGTCATCTTTCCTCGGCCGGAGGTTTTCTGGCTATGGGAAAGACAGCTGTAGAGATCGGTGCCAGTACATTCCAGTTTTTTACCAGAAATCCCCGGGGAAGCCGGGCAAAAGCCATCGATCCCGAGGATGTAAAGAAGTATCTTTCGTATGCAAAGGAACATGGGATCATGAAGATTCTTGCGCATGCGCCGTATACGTTAAATCCCTGTTCAAAAGATCCGAAGGTGCGGGAATTTGCGCTGGAGACCATGGCAGATGATCTGAACCGCATGGAGTTTGTACCGGGAAACTGTTACAACTTTCATCCGGGAAGTCATGTGGGACAGGGAACAGAGGCAGGTATTGCCATGATCGCAGATACCTTAAACCAGATCTTACGGCCGGAACAGACGACCACAGTGCTTCTGGAAACGATGGCCGGTAAAGGCAGCGAGGTAGGCAGCAGATTTGAAGAACTGCAGGAGATTTTATCCCGTGTGGGACTGTCTGATCATATGGGTGTCTGCCTGGATACGTGCCATGTGTACGATGCCGGGTACGATATCGTACAGGATCTGGACGGTGTGCTGGAACAGTTTGACCGGTGTATCGGACTGGACAGGCTTAAGGCAATCCATATGAACGACAGTAAAAATCCGTTTGCCAGTCATAAAGACCGACATGAGAAGATCGGGCAAGGCAGTATAGGATTAAAAGCCATGGTGGATATCATCAATCATCCGGCACTTAAGGGGATTCCTGTTTATCTGGAAACACCGAATGAACTGGAGGGATATGCTGCGGAGATCGCACTGCTGAAAGAAAACTACAGCCGGAAATGAAAAGATAAGGAAAAGAAAGGCTCCGCCGGAAGGTGTGAGATCGCAGGAGGCAGTTCTCCCGGATCTGACACAACCGGCGGAGCTTTTTTCAGTACATTGCATCAGGCCAAAGCTGCCGATGACAGCTTTTTACAGATATAGTGTCAGAAGGGTGTCCGACAGCTTACCAAAATCACAGCGTACCGGTAACCGTCAGTGTGCTGACACCAGGAGTGATGCTGTAGGCTCCGGTCGTCGGGTCCTGCACATAGGTGGCAGCAGGAACCGTGATCTGATTGTCTGCGGTTGTGAAAAGCCCCGTAGTGGCGTTGTAGGTGTAGTTTGTCGGTGATGTCCATGCTGTACCATTAAAGTTGACATCAGTGATATTAAGGATCGGATCAAAGGTATCGCGGATAACGGCACTGTCCGTTGTGGTGACAGGCGTATTGCCAAGATTCTGGATCGTAAAGGTGTAGGTGACGGGGCTGCCTTCTGTGATGACAGCCGGCGTGATTTCTTTGACGATGCGAAGTCTGGCACCGGCGGCAGGTGAAACTGTCTCGGAAACCGTGATATCGGTGGCCAGATCGGCACCGGAGATTACCGCTTCATTGCGGATCGTACTGGTCGTACCAAGAGGTGCATAGCTGTTTGGCCGTGCTTCATACACGATCACAGCATTGCCACCGGCAGGAACAGACAGTCCGGAGAAAACAAGCGGTGGCCCTGCTGTAGCCGTAACAGTGCCCTGCAGGACACCATTGACGTAGTATCTGGCTGAACCGGCTACATAGTCCAGAGGAACCAGCATCGAAGTGCCAAAGCTGTAGGCACCGAGGGTATCTGTAACCGTCAGATCAGTAAAGGCTGTCTCACCGGTGTTGACAAAGCTGATGATATAGGTGACCGGTTCTGTATCGTTGTAGGTCGTTGAGGTGGCATTTTTGGCTGCTGTCAGCACTTCTACCAGTTCTCCTGTCGCAATATTGGATGTGGTACTGACACCGTTGTAGGTCAGTGTCGCCTAGTTATATATGGTTGCCATGGATGTTTCTCCTTACGATAAATATGGAGAGAAAATCTCTCCGTATACTAATATGCACGTAATCGTTCTGAAGCCACAAAACGGGCAGAGAATCTGTCGAAAACCGTATGGTTTTCCTGCATACATTTGCCCACTAAGTTGCAGGAAGATATCAGGACAATTGTTCTGGCAGAACTGTGCCTGGCAAACGCTACTACTTTTGAAAGGCTTTCTCTGCGTATGTCGTAGTGACAAGTTCCGTGTACGCTGCACGTTCGGGGAGTTCTCCTGCAGATTCCAGAATATCCTGCAGAAGTTCAAAACTGTCTTTCTCAAAGAGCAGAGATTCTTTCCAGGTGTCCTGTGCCTGATAACGCTGCACAATAGCCGTCAGGACAGCACTGTCATTTTCCGGGAACTGCGGTGCAATCACAGCAGCGATCTCAGCCGGTGTGTGACTGCCCACATAGTCCATACCGTCCTGCAGCGCATCCGTAAACTGCTGGATCAGTTCAGGGTGAGCGTCCATATAGCTTTGCTTTGCGGAAAATGAGGTGTAGGGAACGTAGCCGGAATCCACACCGAGAGAAGCCACAACATAGCCCTCACCGGCGGCTTCGAGTGCTGTCGCTG
>JAHZHB010000065.1:6326-9842 GCA_019420465.1 Lachnospiraceae bacterium | reverse complement strand
GACGACGACGACGCATATGCAGTATGAGAAAGCGGAGAGTTTTCTTTCGGAGGGGTCGCTGGAACGGGTGATGGAACTGGCTGGACGGCTGGGGACGGTCTGGCTGGGGGAGCCGGTTTCGGAGGAGAAGATGAAGGGACCTTCGGTGGAGCTTTTGCGTGAGCTATATGAGAGTGGGCTGTGGCTTCTGGTGGAAGCGGACGGGGCGAGAAGGCTTCCTGTGAAGGCACCGGAGGAGCATGAGCCGGTGATCGTGCCTTTTTCTACGGATGTGATCTGTGTGTATGGGATGAATGCTGTGGGGTGTCCGATTGGTGAGGTCTGCTGTCGTGTGGACAGGGTGACGGAGCTTCTGGGGAAAACTCCGCAGGATTTGCTGGAGGCTGTGGATATCGTGCGGCTGGCGGTGTCGGCTGACGGTGGCAGGAAAGCGGTGACGGAGGATATGCGGTATGCGGTGATCCTGAACAAGGTGGATACGACAGAAAGGCTGAAAGAAGCGGCAAAGATTGCCGGGATGCTGAGAAAAAAAGGTGTGGATACCGTGCTGGCTACATCGGGACTGCTGTCACAGGAGAAAGATATCAGGTAATGAAAGTCGGGTACGTAAGAATATGATGCGGTGTGGACAGGAGCACATAAAAATGAAGGTATTGATCAGAGGGGCCGGAGATCTGGCAACGGGTGTGGCGGCTGAGCTGTATAAAAGGGGACATCAGATCATTATGACAGAGACGATGATTCCGCTTACGGTGCGCAGGCAGGTAGCATTTTCCCGTGCAGTATATGAAAAAAGGGCAACAGTGGAAGATATGACAGCATATCTGGCGCAGGATATGGATGAGGCTATACGGATCAGTTCCCTTGGAGATATAGCTGTGCTTGTTGATCCTGCGGCAGAGATAAGAAAAGCATATAAGCCGGATGTTTTAGTGGATGCGATTCTGGCAAAGAGAAATATCGGGACGAAGAAAACAGATGCCCCTATGGTGATCGGTCTAGGCCCGGGATTTTGCGGGGGAAAAGACTGTGATGCGGTAGTGGAAACTATGCGTGGAGCTACGCTTGGACAGCCGATCTATGACGGGGAACCGATACCAAATACCGGGGTGCCGGGAATGGTAGGAGGATATGCGATAGAACGTCTGCTCAAGGCGGCTGCAGATGGCGAGATGAAGCCGGTATGCCATATCGGAGATATCGTTAAAAAGGGAGATATCCTGGCGTATACCGGAGATGAGCCGGTGGTTGCACAGATCGATGGCATCATCCGCGGTATGTTACAGGAAGGTGTCCAGGTGACGAAGGGGTTGAAGATCGGCGATGTGGATCCGAGGACAGATCCGGCACTTGTCAATCTGATCTCGGATAAATCCAGAAAGATCGGCCAGGGGGTATGCCAGGCGGTTGATACGTTGTTGCAGAGAACGACCGGAATGGTGCTTCTGGCGGCGGGGGAGTCCTCCCGTTATGGGAAAAACAAGCTGCTGGAAATGATAGACAGCTGTCCGATGTATCTGCACGCGCTGGACGTGCTGAAGGGCTTCCCGGATAGTCCAAAAGTTGTCGTAACACGGTTTGCAGAGATAGAAAAAGCGGCAGCGGAGACAAAGATCGCGACAGTCCGAAATGATGAACCGGAAAAAGGGATTGCCTGGTCTTTACATAAGGGACTGGTAGCCCTGCAGGAGCAGACGCAGACGATGTCCGGTGTGCTCTGCATGGTATGTGACCAGCCATGGCTGAAAAAGGAAACCCTGCACCAGATATTAACCCTCGCGGCCTGTGATCCGGAGCGTATTGTCTGTGCTGGTACGAAAGAGCATCCGGGAAATCCGGTATGGTTTGGACGAAGATATATGGATGAGCTGCTTTCCCTTGAGGGAGATACCGGTGGAAGACAGATTATAAAAAAACATCTGGAAAAGGTCATCTACTGTCCGGTGAATGAAAAGGAACTGCAGGATGTAGACCGACCGATGGCACACGCCATTGTGCAGAAAACGGAGAGCTGCAGGTAGTCGGTTGCTGTGAGAAAATCTGTAAAATCCGTCCGTGGGCTGTTTGCCCGGACTAAATCCATGTGCTATAATCGCAGTTGTCAAATGAAACCTGAAATCTGAAGAAGTGAGGACAAAACAGATGAAAAAGAAAATTGCAGCACTACTTTGTGCCGCAACACTGGCCGCGACACTGGCAGGCTGTGCCAGCCAGAAGTCAGCCGAGATGACTCCGGCTCAGGAAAAAAGTGCCACATCGGAAACATCAGTGACAAGTGAAGCAGAGAATACCGGCAGTACAGCCGAGGATGCCACAAAAGACACACAAAGTGGTGAAAAAACACAGATTCAGGTCTTTATTGCTGCCAGCTTAAATACCGTTATGACGGACCTGGCAGAAAAATATAATGCGACACATCCGGATGTGGAGATCGTCTACAATGCGGACAGCTCGGGTAAGCTGATGGACCAGATCGAAAATGGTTTTGCCTGCGATATCTTCTTTTCCGCAGCTGCAAAGCAGATGGATCAGCTGGAAACAGACGGTCTTCTGGTAGACGGAACCAGAAAAAATGTAGTCAATAATCAGGTCGTTGTGGTGACAAGAAAGGACAGCGGTACAGCCGTTACCGGACTTGCAGATATCGGGAAAGCGTCCAGTATTGCACTGGCAGACGGCAGTGTGCCGGTAGGAAAATATACAAGACAGGCGATGGTAAACCTTGGCCTGCTGGAGCAGACAGAGGATATTTCTGCGATCACAACAAAAGAAGCTTCTGATGCACTCGGTGGCGTGGAGATCAGTGAGCGGGGCAATGTCAGTCAGGTGCTGATGGCCGTGGCCGAGGGTAACTGCGAAGTGGGTACGACTTATTATTCTGACACCTACGGCTATGAAGATCAGCTGGATATTCTGGAAAAGGTCAGCTATGATCTGACCGGAAACGTGATCTATCCGATCGCCGAGGTGAAGAATGAAGAGGCATCAGCCGAAGAGACAGCTGCTGCAGAAGACTTCCTGGCCTATGTGGTGTCTGATGAAGCAAAATCGGTATTTGAGAACTACTATTTTGATACTGATGTTGAATAAATAGATGCGTTGAGGCCTCTGCCACGGTATCCTGGAAACAGGCTCTCCTGTATATGCTGTCGGCAAACAAGTGCAACGCAAAACCAAGCTACGTGCTAACTCCGACTAATGCGCTCAGGAATGCCTTCGCGCATAAGTCTGCGTAAGCACGGGATCTCGTTTTTACTAAAAGCGCACTTTGAATCGTTTGCCGACAGCATATACAGGAGAGTCTGTTTCCAGGATACCGTGGCAGAGGCATATACGTTGTGAGGAATTTATGCAGGAAATTTTGGAAATTCTTCAAAATCTGGACTGGAGTCCATTGTATATATCGTTAAAAACCGGTGTCGTGGCAACCATCGTATCTTTCTTTCTGGGGCTTTGGGCGGCTTCAGGTGTTATGCGGATGCGATCGCGGGCCAGGGCTGTTGTGGACGGACTTCT
>JAHZHB010000065.1:0-6316 GCA_019420465.1 Lachnospiraceae bacterium | reverse complement strand
ATGGTGCTGCCGCCTACGGTGGCCGGTTTTTTTCTGCTGCTGATCTTCAGTAAGAGAAGAATGGTGGGCAGCTTTCTGTATGAGACGTTTGATATTAAAGTAGTGCAGACGTGGCTTGGCTGTATTCTGGCGGCAACGGTGATCTCACTGCCGTTGATGTACAGAAATGCCAGAGCCGCCTTTGAGCAGGTGGATGCGGATCTGATCTTTGCCGGGCGGACGCTGGGGATGAGTGAAATGGAGATTTTCTGGAAAGTTGTGGTTCCGGCCGCAGGACCGGGAATCGTATCCGGTACGATCCTGACGTTTGCCAGAGCTATGGGCGAATACGGTGCGACATCCATGCTGGCCGGAAATATTTCGGGAAAGACGGCAACGGTATCTCAGAGGATCGCCATGGTAATTCAGGATGGCGATTATCTGACGGCAGGAGTCTGGGTCGTGATCGTGCTGGTGATCGCCTTTGCAGCTATCTATCTGATGAACCGCGTGGCGGGAAAGCAGATGAAGCATATCCGGAGATGGTAGATGAAATTTAAGGAGAAGAAGCTATGAGTGAATTTTCCCATTTTAATACTGCCGGAGAGGCGGTGATGGTGGATGTCAGTGAAAAGAAAGATACAGAACGGATTGCCGTGGCAGCAGGACAGATCTCGATGTCAGCGGAGTGTTTTCAGAAAGTAACCGCAGGCGATATGAAAAAAGGAGATGTGCTCGGTGTGGCACGGATCGCCGGTATCATGGGAGCCAAGAAAACATCAGAACTGATACCGCTCTGTCATCTTTTGCAGCTGACGAAGGTGGAGATCAGCTTTGAATTCTTAAGCGAAAACCGGATTCAGGCTGTCTGTACAGCAAAGACCACAGGGAAGACCGGTGTGGAGATGGAAGCACTGACCGGCGTATCCACTGCACTTCTGACGATCTATGACATGTGTAAAGCCGTTGACCGTGCCATGGAGATCACCGGTATCCGCCTGTTGGAAAAAAGCGGCGGAAAAAGCGGGACGTTCAGAAGGGAGATGCCCTGATGATTGACTTTCGTATACAGAAAAAACTCGGTGATTTTTCACTCGACTGCCAGGCAAAGACAGTATCCAGAAGGATTGGTATCCTTGGTGCATCAGGATGCGGAAAAAGCATGACACTGCGCTGTCTGGCGGGAATCGAAAGACCGGATAGCGGGTATATCCGTCTGGAAGACAAAACGGTCTATTCTTCTGCGGACAGATGCTTTGTGACACCGCAGAAACGTCGTGTCGGGTATCTGTTTCAGCACTATGCGCTGTTTCCGACTATGACCGTGGAACAGAATATCGGTATGGGACTTCGCATGGCGAAGATGGAAAAAACGGTCCGTGTGCAGGAGATGATCGAAAAATTTCAGCTGAAAGGTCTGGAGAAGAAGCTGCCGGGAGAGCTTTCCGGCGGGCAGCAGCAGAGAACGGCGCTGGCAAGGATCATGGCGTATGAGCCGGAGGTGATCCTTCTGGATGAGCCTTTTTCGGCGCTGGATGCTTTTTTAAAGGATCGTCTGCAGCAGGAGCTGATGGAAATGCTTGAGGATTATAAAGGAACGGTAATCCTGGTATCGCACAGCAGGGATGAGATCTATCGTTTCAGCGAAGAGCTTTTTGTGATGGCAGACGGACATATCCTCTGTCAGGGAAAGACAAAGGAGGTCTTTGCTGATCCTAAGGTGAAAGAAGCGGCCAGACTGACTGGTTGTAAGAATATAGCAGAAGCTGTGAAAAAGACAGCGCATGAGCTGGAAATCCCCGGGTGGGGCACTACGCTTTCTCTTGCACAGGAAATTCCGGAAGATATCTCTTTTGCGGGAATCCGTGCCCATGATTTTGTCCCTGTGTGGGGTGAACGAAGGGAAAACTGTATACGTGTTATGGCCGGTACAGAGGCTGATCTGCCCTTTGAAAAAAAATATTTCCTGAAAACAACGGGCACACAGACAGAGGAGCTGTGCTGGTTCGTACAGAGAGAACAGCTGCGCGAAACGGAAGAAAAAGGACTGCCAGAATATCTGCAGATTCCGGAGGAAAAGCTGTTACTGCTGAGAAAATGAGAAATCATAAGACACTATAGAATCTGGAACGTTACACAAAAGAGAATAAAAGGAAAACAGGAAAAGCTTCCTGTAGGTGAAAAAGGAGTACGATATGAAGCTGATCAGAACAGAGGATGCGGTAGGACATGTGATCTGTCACGATATCACACAGATCATCAAGGGTGTAACAAAGGATGCTGTATTTCGAAAAGGGCACATTGTGACAGAGGAAGATATACCCGTGCTGTTATCTGTGGGTAAGGAAAATCTCTATGTATGGGAAAAAGAAGAGGGGATGCTCCACGAGGATGAGGCAGCACTGCTTCTGAAAGAAATCTGTCAGGGAGAGCATATGCATCCGTCCGGTATCAAAGAGGGGAAGATTGAGCTGATCGCAGACTGTGACGGTGTGCTGAAGGTAGATAAGGAAGGCCTTCGTCGTGTGAACAGTGTCGGTGAGATGATGATCGCAACGAGACACGGAAATTTCCCTGTGCATAAGGGAGACAAGCTGGCCGGAATGCGTGTGATCCCGCTGGTGATCCAGGAAGACAAATTGAAAAAAGCGAAAGAAGAAGCAGGAGATGCACCGCTTTTGCAGCTGTTGCCGTATCAGCATAAAAAGGTGGGTATTGTTACCACGGGCAGTGAAGTGTATAACCATCGTATCGAGGATACCTTTACACCGGTTGTGCGTGAAAAACTCTCAGAGTATGATACCGAAGTGATCGGACATGAGATCTGTAACGATGATCATGTGATGATCACCGCAGCCATTCGTTCACTGCTGGAAAAAGGTGCGGATATGGTTGTCTGTACAGGAGGCATGAGTGTGGACCCGGATGACCGCACACCACTGGCTATTAAAAATGCAGGCGCAGATATCGTGAGCTATGGTGCACCGGTATTGCCGGGAGCGATGTTTTTACTTTCCTACTATAAAGAGACGATCCCCGTACTGGGGCTGCCGGGATGTGTGATGTATGCAAAGCGTACGGTCTTTGATCTGGTGCTGCCGAGACTTATGGCGGGAGAAATTCTCACGGCAGAAGATATGAACTGCCTGGGTGAGGGCGGGCTGTGTCTGAACTGTCCGCAGTGTACATTCCCGAACTGCGGATTCGGAAAAGGCAGGTAGATGATGCAGACACTGTGGGAAACTCTGAAAAAACTCGAATCGACAAAACAGGTGATACTCTGTACGGTTTCAGAAGGAGAGTATGCAGGAGAAAAGCTGCTGTTATGTGGGAAGGAACCGGTCTGGTATACAGAAAATACAACCTTTCTCTTACGACATATCGATCAGATACAAGGTTGCTGTGAGAGCGGACTTCTGACTGTGGAGGGCCAGAAGGTCTTTGCTGAACCGCTGGGGAGCACACCGCATATGGTGATCTGTGGTGCGGGTCATGTGTCCATGCCGGTCATACAGATGGCAAAGATGCTGGGATTTTCAGTTACGGTGATCGAAGACCGGCCGTATTTTGCAGATATGGCGCGAAGGGCAAAGGCAGATCAGGTACTGTGCGTACCGTTTGCCGAAGGCCTTGACACGGTGCAGGGGAATACGGACACGTATTTTGTTGTTGTGACCAGAGGGCATCGCCATGACCAGATCTGTCTGGAAAACATTATGAAAAAAGACTATGCCTATGTGGGCATGATGGGAAGCCGTCGCCGTGTGGCTGTGGTAAAAGAAGTGCTGCTTTCGCAGGAAATCGAAAAGGAAAAGGTTGACGGACTGCATGCACCCATCGGACTTTCCATAGCCGCAGAGACACCGGAAGAGATTGCGGTATCGATCCTTGCCGAGGTGATCGAAGAAAAAAATAAAAACAGGCGCAGTCGGGGGTATACCAAAGAGCTGTTAAACGCTATAGTGGATACAGAAAAACTGTCATCAGATAGAGTCCTTGCAACGATCATCAGCCGTCGCGGATCTGCACCGCGGGCTGTGGGGACGAAGATGCTGGTATTGTCGGACGGGCAGTGTATCGATACGATCGGCGGTGGCTGCATGGAAGCCGAAGTTCGAAACAGGGCACTTCGCCTGATGAAGCATCCGGAGAAAAAAACAGAGGTCTGTGAGGTCGATATGACGGCCATGGATGCCGAAGAAGAAGGGATGGTCTGTGGCGGCAGGATCGACGTACTGCTGGAAAGAGTATGAACGTCCGGGAATAAAAAGAAATATTGAAGAGACAGTATACATCCGACATAAAAATCTGTTTTTATAAAGAAATATACAGAAAGTATGTTTTACAAAAATGGAACATATATGAATGAAATCTGGCGTAGAAAGGGGAGAAGCTCATGCAGGATACATTTGGCAGAAACATAGATTATATGAGAATCTCCATCACTGACCGGTGCAATCTGCATTGTAAGTACTGCCAGACACCAGATACACCAAAGCTGCCGCAGGAAAAATTTCTCACAAAGGACGAGATTCTGGCAGTCTGCAAAGAAGCAGCTTTTCTTGGCATTACAACATTCAAGATCACCGGAGGCGAACCACTGGTCAGAACCGACTGCGTTGAACTGATCGGTGAGCTGAAAACTATGCCCGGGGTCAGCCAGGTGACACTGACAACCAACGGTATCCTTCTGGCAGACAGGGCAAAAGCTCTGAAAGAAGCAGGAACAGACTGTATCAACGTCAGTCTTGACACACTGGATTGTAATACGTACGAAAAGATCACGGGCACAGACGGACTGGAAGCAGTAAAAGAAGGTATACAGCAGGTGCTGGGAGTGCAGATCCCGCTGCATATCAATACGGTGCTGCAAAAAGAGGTGAATCCGGATGCATGGAGGGATATGGTCGCGCTGACAGAAGAACTTCCTGTAGCCGTGCGGTTTATTGAGATGATGCCAATAGGTGAGGGAAAATCTCATGATGGTATATCCAATATCGAACTGAAAGAAGAAATAGAAAAGCAATATGGTGTTATGCTGCCGGTAAAAACCAGACAGGGAAACGGTCCGGCTGTGTATTACCATATTCCCGATCATGTCGGATATATTGGATTTATCAGTCCGATACATGGAAAATTCTGTGCGCAGTGCAACCGCATTCGCATGACAGCAGACGGCTCGTTTAAACCATGTCTGTGTTATGGCGAAATCATACAGGGAAGAGACAGTATCCGGGCGAATGATAAGGAAAGCATACGCAGGCTTCTGGAACAGGCAATTCTGACAAAACCCGGAATGCATTGTTTCGAAACACGAGATAAAATCACAGAAAACAGACAGATGGCACAGATCGGTGGATGACTGGATCATACAGAAACATTGAGTGTCTTTTAGATAAACAGCAGGATAAAAACAGGAAGGAGCACAAAGGCAATATGGTAAACGGTACAGAAACAGGGAAAATTACGGCAATCTGTATCAGTGAAAACAGAGGTACACAGAAAAAACCAGTGCAGTCTGCACACCTTATACAGGACTGGGGAATCGAAAACGATGCGCATGCCGGTCGCTGGCACAGACAGGTCAGTCTTTTGGCGCAGGAAGAGATAGACGCCTTTAAAGCAGAGGGAGCAGATGTGTATCCTGGTGCCTTTGGCGAAAACATAAGTGTGGAAGGCATTGCCCTGACATCACTTCCTGTGGGAACCAGATTACAGTGCAATACGGCACTCCTTGAAATTACCCAGATCGGCAAAGACTGCCACAGCCACTGTACGATCTATTATCAGATGGGCAAATGTATTATGCCGACCAATGGCATCTTTGCCCGTGTGCTGCAGGAAGGAGAGATTCAGGTGGGAGATGAGATACGAGTAGTTCCGGTGACAGAAAAACAGCCGTTTCGTGCTGCAGTGATCACCCTAAGCGATAAAGGTGCTGCAGGAGAGAGAGAAGATAAAAGCGGTCCGCTGGCCGAAAAGCTTCTGACAGAGGCCGGATACGATGTGGTGGAATATCTGTTATTGCCGGATGAAAAAGAGCAGCTGGAAAAAGAGCTGAAACGTCTGGCAGATCAGCGTCAGGTGCATGTGATCTTCACAACCGGAGGTACCGGATTTTCTCCACGGGATATCACGCCGGAGGCCACGATTGCTGTCTGTGACCGCATGGCCAGCGGCATTGCGGAGGCAATCCGTGGCTATTCCTTAAGTATTACACCCCGTGCAATGTTCAGCCGGGCTGTCAGCGGACTGCGAGGGAGTACGCTGATCATAAATCTCCCCGGCAGCCCGAAGGCGGTACAGGAGGCACTGGAGTATCTGCTGCCGCACCTGG
>JAHZHB010000064.1 GCA_019420465.1 Lachnospiraceae bacterium | reverse complement strand
TCCCACACTTGAAAAGTGCGAACATAAAAATAGTTTCATCAATATTCTCCTTTAAAACTTCCGATTTCTCTATCTGCACATCCTTCAAAATCGGATCATTTTGGCAATTCCATTTCGTTATTCATTTTTATAAATCCATACTTTTCATATAATGGACGGCCCATATCCGTCGCTTCTAATGAAATAGAGAAGATACCTTTACTCTTAGTTTCTCCAATCAGTATATCCAGGGTTTTATAGGCAATCCCCTTTCTTCTATAATCCGGGTGTGTATACATATTCATTATATACGCTTTCCTTCCGCTTGGATTATGATACGTTGGCATAATTCGGAAAAAGCTGACACCACCTGCACCAACGAAACGCTCCTGATCAAAGACTAAATATGCAATATGTGCACCATCGCAAAGAGCTTTTTTATAATAGTCATAGGATTGCTTTTCTACTTCACGCATATCAACATTATCAGACAAACAATTCGCTGCTCTCAATACTTTTATTCTTGTTTCTGTCAATATGTCTATATCGTCCAGTGTTGCCCTTTTGTATATTAAGTTCATTGGCTTTTCCTCCATATCTGATGCCACATTCTACCATTCTATGCATTAATCTGCTCTTTGTCCAGAAATTTCTCTATACTAAAGGCACCTATATTTTCCATGTAACAGAAAAACCCCAAAAGCCATACGGCCTTTGGGGTCTCTTACGTTTGAACACAATATACCTGTCGGTACTCTATAAATTAGTCTAATCTACGTACAGTCAGCGATTACTCGATGATGGAAGCAACACGACCTGAACCTACAGTACGTCCACCCTCGCGGATAGCGAATGTAAGACCCTGGCTCATAGCCATCGGGTGAATCAGCTCGATTGTCATCTCTACGTTATCGCCCGGCATACACATCTCTGTACCTTCCGGCAGAGTGATAACACCTGTAACGTCAGATGTACGGAAATAGAACTGCGGTCTGTAGTTGTTGAAGAACGGAGTATGACGTCCACCTTCGTCTTTGCTCAGAACGTAAACCTGAGCTGTGAATTTTGTATGGCAGGTAATTGTACCCGGTTTAGCCAGAACCTGTCCACGCTCGATCTCGTCTCTCTGAACACCACGAAGCAGAGCACCGATGTTATCACCAGCCTGAGCCTCATCCAGAAGCTTACGGAACATCTCAACACCTGTAACAACAACTTTACGTGTCTCTTCTTTGATACCAACGATCTCAACTTCATCAGATACGTGCAGAGTACCAGCCTCTACTCTACCAGTAGCAACTGTACCACGACCTGTGATGGAGAATACGTCCTCAACCGGCATTACGAACGGTTTATCTGTATCACGCTGCGGATCCGGGATATAGCTATCAACTGTATCCATCAGTTCCATGATCTTGTCGCCCCACGGTCCCATCGGATCTTCCAGAGCTTTCAGAGCGGAACCTTTGATGATTGGGCAATCTGTGAAGCCATACTCTTCCAGCTGCTCTGTAACTTCCATCTCTACCAGTTCAAGAAGCTCTTCATCATCAACCATATCACATTTGTTCATGAATACTACGATGTACGGTACACCTACCTGACGGGACAGAAGGATATGCTCCTTTGTCTGAGCCATAACACCATCAGTAGCAGCTACAACCAGGATAGCACCATCCATCTGAGCAGCACCAGTGATCATGTTCTTTACATAATCGGCATGGCCTGGGCAGTCTACGTGAGCGTAGTGACGTTTTTCTGTCTGATACTCAACGTGTGCTGTAGAGATTGTGATACCACGCTCTCTCTCTTCCGGAGCTTTATCGATGTTCTCGAAATCTACCTTTGCGTTACCAGGAACTCTCTCAGACAGTACTTTTGTGATAGCAGCTGTCAGAGTTGTTTTACCATGGTCAACGTGACCAATTGTACCGATGTTACAATGCGGTTTGCTTCTGTCAAATTTTGCTTTAGCCATTTCTAAAGTCCTCCTTAAAAATCTCGCCCTGTGGGCTTTCAATATGATTGTTTCAGTTCAAGCCTGCTGAATATGATTATAGGGTAAAAGCCCCATATTTGCAAGCTAAAAATCGGTAAACCGATTATTTTGCGCTCTTGGAAAGTACTTTTTCCTGTACACTCTTCGGTACCGGCTCGTATTTCTCGAAGAACATGGAGTAGTTACCACGTCCCTGTGTTCTGGAACGAAGGTCTGTTGCATAACCGAACATCTCAGCCAGCGGAACGAAACCTTTGACCATCTTACCACCACCGATATCTTCCATACCTTCGATACGACCACGACGGGAGTTGATATCAC
>JAHZHB010000063.1 GCA_019420465.1 Lachnospiraceae bacterium | reverse complement strand
CCCTGATGGCAGCCGCTATGGTAGGTGAAGGTACAGGTTATGAAAACCTGACATATACGATCGGTCTTTCTACTGAGGAATATGGTGTAGGTTTCCGTCAGGGATCTGATCTGACAGATGCGCTCAATGACTTCTTAAAGACAAGCAGCGCTGATGGTACTTTACAGAAGATTGCTGAAACCTACGGTGTACAGGCTGCCCTTGTAGACCAGCAGTAATCCCTGCCAATTCGTTAAATTACAGATATTATACAAAAGTCATGGCTGCGAACATAAGTTTTCGCTTCCCATGGCTTTTGTAATATTTGGCTATGAATCAGTCCGGATACAAAAAACTTCTCCCCGAAAACGCTTAAAAACGGTTTGCGTTTTCGGGGAGAAGTTTTTTTGTATCCTGACGTCCCCTGAGCCTGTAAATAAATGCACTTTATTCTGATAAAACAATAGAAAACCACCGCAAAATAGTGTATAATACAAAAACACGGGTTTCAGGAACCAAACCGAAACCCAATACATACAGAAACGGGGTTTTTTATGGAAACGATCATGCAGCAGATGCCTATCGTAGTCAACGCACTGAACGTAGGCTTCATACAAACCTTAAAACTATTTTTCGTCACCTTGCTTGGCGCTTTCCCGCTGGGCCTGGTCATCGCCTTTGGCTCCATGTCCAGATTCAAACCGTTAAGCTTTATCGTCAAGATCATCGTATGGATCGTACGAGGCACGCCCCTGATGATCCAGCTTCTGATCATCTACTACTTCCCGGGACTGGTTCTTCACAATCCCATCTGGGGTGGCGGCGAATCCGGCAGATTTATGGCAGCGGCCGTATCCTTTATCTTTAACTACGCCTGCTACTTCTCTGAGATTTACCGTGGCGGCATCCAGGGCGTACCCGTAGGTCAGCAGGAAGCCGGTCTCGTCCTTGGTATGACAAAGTCCCAGATCTTTTTCAAAGTTACCTTATTACAGATGATCAAACGCATCGTACCGCCGATGTCCAACGAGATCATCACCCTCGTCAAAGATACCTCCCTGGCCCGTATCATCGCCCTGCAGGAGATCATCTGGGCAGGACAGGCCTTTATGAAAGGCTCCAACGGTATTTCAGGTCAGATCTGGCCGCTGTTTTTCACAGCTGTATATTATCTGATCTTTAATGGTATCCTGACGATCCTTCTGGGCAAGCTGGAAGAAAAACTCAATTACTTTAGATAGGAGGTGGCAGTATGCCGATACTAGAAGTGCAGCATATCTGCAAATCATTTGACAATACGCAGGTATTAAAAGATATCAGCTTTACCCTCGAAAAGGGAGAAGCCCTGTCCATGATCGGTACATCCGGCAGCGGCAAGACCACGCTGCTTCGCTGCCTGAATTTCCTCGAGACACCGACCAGTGGCAAGATCCTTGTTAACGATAAGCCGGTATTTGATTCCGAAACGGCCGGACGCATGAGCGAAGCCGAAATCCGTGAAAACCGCCTGCATTTTGGCATGGTGTTTCAGTCCTTCAACCTGTTTCCGCAGTATACCGCTCTGCAGAATGTGACGCTGGCCAAAACCCTGATCGAACAGAAAAAACCGGAGTTTAAGGCGAATAAAAAGAAAATCCTCGATGAGATCAGAGAACAGGGCGCAGCTCTGCTTGACAGCGTAGGCTTAAGTACCAAGATGGACAATTATCCCCATCAGCTTTCCGGCGGCCAGCAGCAGCGAGTCGCTATTGCCCGTGCCCTGATGATGCAGCCGGATATCCTCTGCTTTGATGAACCGACCTCCGCCCTTGATCCTGAACTGACCGGCGAGGTCTTAAAAGTGATCCGCGGACTGGCCGACCAGCATGCCACCATGGTCATCGTAACGCACGAAATGCAGTTTGCCAGAGATGTCTCCGACAAAGTCCTCTTTATGGATGACGGTGTGGTAGCTGAATATGGTACACCGCAGGAGGTCTTTGAGCATCCGACCCAGGAGAGAACAAAGCAGTTCCTGACGAGATACTTTGAAGGTTAAGCAGTTGCTAAAAGACAGGTTACTGTTCAGACATTGTATGAACAGTAACCTGTCCGGCTGTGTAAGAATATGATTTAAAAATCGTTGCCTCAGACCGTCAGAGTACAGAAGAAAAGAAAAAAGCTTACCAGGGTTCAACGCCGAAGAAGACAGCGCCGCGTTCCCCGTAGTAACTGCACAGCCCGCGGGCCGGATAGACAACAATATCCGCCTGCGGGTATTTTTGTTGCAGCAGCTGGCAGATCGTGTCGGCAAGCTCAGGATTTTCTGTGTGGCCGAGCCGAAGCTTTCCCTTACAGAATCCGATAGCATCCAGCTCTGAGAAAAGGGCCTTTATGGCCCGCTTGTCACCACGGCACTTGGTGATCGGTTCGATGGTGCCCTCAGGACTGGCCGTCCCCACGATACGCAGACCGAGCATCCCCACAGCAGCGGCTACAGTTTTGCTGACCCGGCCATTCTGGGCAAAATTATGCAGGGAGCGGAAACTGAAAAAAAGCCGGGTCTGTTTCAGATACTCCCGTGCTTTGGTACATACATCATCAAAAGAGAAGCCCTTAGTATGAAGTTCAACCAGCTTTTCCATCAAAAGGCGGAGTTCGGGGCCGGTAGAAAGAGTATCAAAGACCTCAATTCTGGCCTGTGGATGCTTCTGACGGTATATGTCCGCCGCTGAAAGCGCAGCATTGTATGTACCGGACAGTCCGCTGGTCAGCGTTCCTACATATAGTATGTCGGCACCTTCAAAAGCATTGAGCCAGTCCCCAATACCAGGACAGGATGTATAGGAGCGGCCTTTGTAAGAAGCCAGCGTGTCAAGCATAGCAGTGATATTCAGATGTTTATCGTCTGTCCAGATATGCTCTGCCGTATGTATCGTCAGTGGCACAGCAGAAAAATTAACGCCGGGTATTGTCAACAGATCACAGGATGAGTCTGCAATAAATTTAACCATAATATCCTCCGAAAAATAAAAAACTTGTAACAGGTTTTTAAAAAACTGAATGAAAGATAACACAGAATTGCAAAACCGTCAATAGGTTTATGAAAAACCGATGAAAGGTATTGACTTTCTGCAGCTGTTTCTTCTATTATTAGAAAAATAAAAGAAATGATATTGCGAACAGGGAAAAGAAAGGCAGACGCATGAAAGACATCAGAAAAATATTAGCAGAGCCAATCCGGACATTTCGGCTGCCCAGATATCATGAGCTTCCCGATGTGGGACTGTATCTGGATCAGGTCGTGCGCTATGTAAACCGTTATATTCTTTTAAAGGAAAATGAGCTGACACTTTCCATGGTCAGCAATTATGTCAAACAAAAGCTGATACCGGGACCGGTAAAAAAATCATATGGTGCAGAAAGTATTGCCTATCTGATCTTTATGGCCTATGCCAAGATGGTAGTTCCTCTGGGAGATATCCGCTTTATGATCAGTGTGCAGCAGGACAGCTATAGTCTGGCAGTGGCGTACGATTACTTTTGCGCCGAGTTTGAAAATCTGCTGCAGAGTGTGTACGGTGTCAAAGAAGCAGAAGAGCAGGTGGGACATGACCATACACAGCAGAAAGCACTGCTGCGTTCAGCATTACTCTCTGTAACACACAAAATTTATCTGGAGCAGTATATAGAGCTTTTACGTAAAAAAGAGACGGCTTCAGATCCTGAATAAAAGCACAGCCTGTAACAACGGCAATGTCGAAATGAAAATTGTCTGAAATGCAGGTACATTTTAAAAAAATGAAGACTCAAAATCAGAATGAAAAAATTTTGAAAAAGTTGTTGACAAAGTACTGACAGAGTGATATTCTATCAAAGTTGTCGCTGAAACACAGCTTCGTAAACCTGCATAAAAACAGAATAAAAAAGTTGTAAAAAGTGCTTGACAGTATCTGATAATTATGATAAATTAATCAAGCTGTCAGACAACAGCAAATCACTTCAAAAAAAGTTTGAAAATAATTTAAAAAAGTTGTTGACAAACTGAAAAACAAGTGATAAGATAAACAAGTCGCTTCGAGAGAGCGACGGATGAGAACCTTGATAACTGAACAGTGAAACACATAAATACAATCCTCGAAAA
>JAHZHB010000062.1 GCA_019420465.1 Lachnospiraceae bacterium | reverse complement strand
CATAACAACGATTCTGGTACCAAGAGTCATAGCCTCTGTCTGGTCATGTGTTACGTAGATGATCGTAGCTTTCAGTCTGTCATGCAGCTTGGAAATCTCGGTACGCATCTGTACACGAAGTTTGGCATCCAGGTTGGACAGCGGCTCATCCATCAGGAATACCTTCGGGGAACGAACGATCGCACGACCCATGGCAACACGCTGTCTCTGACCACCGGACAGAGCCTTCGGTTTACGATCCAGAAGTTTCTCCAGATCCAGGATCTTGGCTGCGTTACGAACAGCTTTGTCGATCTCATCCTTCGGAACCTTTCTCAGCTTCAGACCGAATGCCATGTTGTCATATACGGTCATATGCGGATACAGAGCGTAGTTCTGGAATACCATAGCGATATCACGGTCCTTCGGCTCAACATCGTTCATAACCTTGCCGTCGATCTCCAGTGTACCTTCGGAAATCTCTTCCAGACCGGCGATCATACGAAGTGTAGTAGATTTACCACATCCGGACGGACCAACGAAGATGATGAACTCCTGATCAGCGATCTCCAGATTAAAGTTTTTAACTGCTTCAAACCCGTTCGGGTATCTTTTATAAATGCCTTTTAATGATAATCCTGCCATGATTTGGCCTCCCGTTTCTTTTTGATGGTCTTATTATACCCATCATCAGCTGATCTGCCTATGACAGAAATGACAAGAATCCGGGATGGACATGTGCAAATTGTTAAAATGGATAAAAATGGCAACAAAAAGCACTGCAGAATATACATCTGCAGTGCGCATAAAAGCCAGTCTTAATAATCTACTTTCATCAGCATAAGACCTTCCGGCGGAGCTGTTGGCCCGGCCATTTTGCGGTCTTTGGCTTCAAGGATCGCCGGCATATTCTCCGGTTTCAGCCTGCCATAGCCGACCTCCAGCAGTGTGCCCACGATGATACGCACCATATTCTGCAAAAAGCCGGTGCCGTGAACACGGATGCGGATATAGCCGCTCTTTTTGGTGATCTCGATCGTATCTACGATGCGTATGGTAGACTTTTTCATCCGCGGATTGCCGCAGAAGGAACGAAAATCATGCTCACCGGTCAGATATCCGGCAGCTTTCTGCATCGCGGCAATATCCGGTGATTCTTTCAGAACACAGACATATTTCCGGTCAAATACAGGCTTTACCGGACCATCAAAGCAGGTATACTGATAGGTCTTTCCCACTGCCTTGTAGCGAGCATGAAAACGATCGGAGGCCACAGAGACATCCTTTACGGCGATATCATCCGGCAGATACCGGTTAAAATAATCCCGGATCGCATCGCAGTTCATGGTCGTCTCAAATACAGCATGTGCTGTCATGGCTCTGGCATGTACGCCGGCATCTGTGCGACCGGCACCGATGACATCCGTAAATTCACCGACCATCCGTTCTAATACACTTTCCAGTTTCCCCTGAATGGTATCACGGTCCGGCTGATGCTCCCAGCCAAAATACCGGCTGCCATCGTAAGCTATTGTAAATTTGTATGTTCGTTTCATAAGATCCTCCATCTGTCTATCCAGTGTAAACGAAACTTCCGGCGAATGCAAGCAATGTGTCCGTGTTTTGTTGACACTAATCCCACTTTTTGCTAGAATGTCACTGGGTTTTTATACATTAACCATGTGAGCTGATAAAGTGTCATGTATATAAAGAGTATAATTAGAGAAAGGATTCTTACCATGCCTAAGTTAAATGAAAATTTTCTTCGCCTGAAAACCAGCTATCTCTTTTCAGAGGTCGCTCATCGTACAGCTGCCTATACAGAGGCACATCCGGACAAGCCGATCATCCGTCTGGGCATCGGTGATGTCACAAAACCGCTGACTTCCAGAGTCATCAAGGCTCTGCATGAAGGTGTGGATCAGATGGCTTCTGCTGAAACATTCAAGGGATATGGACCGGAGCAGGGCTATCCGGAGCTTCGCAATGCTATCAGTGCTTATTATAAAAAGAGTGGTGTTGAGGTAGATCCGGATGCTATCTTTATCTCCGATGGTGCCAAGAGCGATACCGGTAACATCACCGATCTGTTTGCCCATGACAATGTGATCCTGATTCCGGATCCGGTTTATCCGGTATATGTAGATACCAATATCATGTGCGGCAACAGTGTTATCTATATGAATGGTACACCGGAAAACGGTTTCCTGCCGATGCCGGATCACAGCCAGCATGTGGATCTGATCTACTTATGCTCTCCGAACAATCCGACAGGTGCCTGCTACAATAAAGAGCAGCTCAGAGAATGGGTAGACTATGCACTGGAAAACGAAGCCATCATTCTGTTTGACTCAGCATACGAGGCCTTTATTACAGATCCGTCTCTGCCGCGCAGTATCTTTGCGATCGAAGGTGCCAAAAAGTGTGCGATCGAGTTCTGTTCCCTGTCAAAGACAGCAGGATTTACCGGTACACGCTGTGGCTACACTGTTGTTCCGAAAGAGCTTGTTTTCAAGGCATCCAACGGTACAGAGATGTCCTTAAATGCGATGTGGAACCGCCGTCAGAGCACAAAATACAATTCCACAGCCTATATCATCCAGCATGCGGCTGCTGAGGTATTTACGGATGAAGGTATGGCAGAATGCAAGGCAAATCTGGCTTACTACCAGAAAAATGCCCGGCTGATCGCAGATACTATGACGGAGCTTGGCATTCCGTTTACCGGTGGTGAGCATTCTCCGTATATCTGGTTTGAGTGCCCGAACGGCATGGAAGCCTGGGAATGCTTTGATTATCTGTTAAACAACATCCAGGTTGTGGGAACACCTGGTGAGGGCTTCGGCGAAAACGGTAAGAACTATTTCCGTCTGACCGCTTTCGGAAGCTATGAGAATACAGTGGAAGCCATGAAACGTTTCCGCACACTGTTTGCCAAATAATGTTTGATACACATATGCACACCATACCGTTTTCCTCGGACAGCGGTATGGTGTTTTCCGATTTACTTAAAGTGCAGAAAGAAAAACAGCTGGATGTGATCCTGACAGAACACATCGATCTGGCTTTCGGTGACCGGTCAGAATTTTATTTTGATCCGGCAGAGTACTTTAAGAAACTTGCACCTTATCGAAATGAGCACCTTCTTCTGGGCGTTGAGATCGGCATGACAGCCGATACAAATGAAGAAAACAGACAGATCGTGCGTTCCCATCCGTTCGATATGGTGATCGGCTCTGTTCATTTTATGCGTGGACAGGATATTTACTATCCGGAGTTTTTTGCGCTGTTTCACAGCAAGAAGGAAGTGTTTGCGGAATATCTGGATACGATGGCGGATATGATCGAAGATTTTGACGATTTTGATACACTGGGGCATATCGACTATATTGGTCGCGTGGCACCCTATGAAGATCCGTTACTGTATTATGAAGAGTTTCCGGAAAAGATCGACCGGATCCTTGCCCTGCTGATAAAAAAAGAAAAGTGTATGGAAATCAATACCAGACAGTTTCACAGTAAAAAAGCGGTGGATGCACTGCGTACGATATATACACGCTATCATGTGCTTGGCGGGCGGTATGTGACGATCGGCAGTGACGCACATTACCCGGATGTTGTCGGCGCGCATCTGGAAGAAGCGTATGCTTTTGCAAAGATGTGTGGACTGGTGCCGGTATATTTTAAAGAACGTCAGAGAGTTCCCGTGTAAACGGGTATTAAAAATCCCCTGTATGGAGTGAAACATACAGGGGAATATTTTTGGCAGCCAGGCTGCCATCAAATTTATGGAAAGCATACTGCAGAAAAAGAATTTGAAAGGGAAAGGAAGAAAAAAACTGCAGTATGCTTTTTGGCTATTTATCTTTGGCTGATGCCGGTTTTGTGATTAGCAGGCACCTTCCATGCTGAATGTCAGCATCTTGGATACGTCAGCCGGATTGGAGAACTCCAGATCCATCTCTTTGATCTCAGCGGAATCAAATACAGAGCTCATAGCCAGCATTTTTGTCAGCTGTGATTTCAGATTCAGACGGTCACCCTGCGGTGTTGTCAGGTATACATCACCTTCGCAACGATCAACGGTTTCCAGGAATGCTTCTACGTTTGTGATATTTCTTAATTTCATAATAACTACCTCCTTCAACAGGTATTGCTTTTTTTCTTGTTCTCTTCTTGACGAGTATTAAGATACCAGAGTACGGAGGTGTAATCATTCACAAAAACCTGAAAATTTTCAAGTTTCTTAGACAAAATCAAAAGTTTTGTAAAAAAAATCGGGAAAATGCAGGAAAACCAGGGCATATAAGCTTTTCGGATGACGAAAAAATAAAATAGGTGTAAGATAACATCATAGAAAAAAGGAGGTGACTGTTTTATGAGAACAGGATTTATCGGATGCGGCAATATGGCGACAGCTATGGTGCGCGGTATTTTAAAGGCAAAGAAGGCTATGCCGGGGGAGATCATGGTATCCAGACGTCATATGGAGCCTTTGCGAGCACTTCATAAAGAACTGGGAATTCAGATCACTACGGAAAACAGAGAGGTAGCGATGTTTTCCGATATTCTTTTTCTGGCAGTGAAGCCGCAGTTTTATGAGGAAACGATCGCAGAGATCCGGGATTTTATCCGAAAAGATCAGATCGTTGTTACGATCGCGCCGGGAAAGACGCTTGCGTGGCTGGAGGAAAAATTTGAAAAAACGGTGAAACTGATCCGGACGATGCCAAATACGCCGGCTATGGTGGGTGAAGGTATGATGGGACTTTGTGCCGGAGAGCTGGTGACAGAAGAAGAATTACATATGGTAGAAGACCTCTGCAGCAGTTTTGGAAAGACGGAAAGGGTAACGGAGCAGCTGATGGATGTGGTGACATCGGTAAGCGGCAGTGCACCGGCCTATGTATTTATGTTTATTGAGGCTATGGCAGATGCAGCGGTAGCTGACGGTATGCCGAGGGCGTCAGCCTACAAGTTTGCAGCACAGGCTGTGCTTGGCAGTGCAAAGATGGTGCTGGAGACGGGAAAACATCCGGGTGAGCTCAAGGATATGGTCTGCTCACCGGGAGGAACGACGATCGAGGCTGTCCGGGTACTGGAGGAAAAGGGGCTTCGGAGTGCGGTGATTGAGGCAATGAAGAGTTGTACGAAGAAGGCCAGAGAAATGTAGAGTAGAGGACGGACGGACGAAACAGCCCGGCAGCATGCCGTGGGGGATATGGATCTGTTTCCAAACAAGTGCAACGATTTGCCGAGCTAACAGCTAACTTCATCTAACGCGCTCGCAAAAGCGGGATCGCGCGTAAGATTACGTTACTTTGTATCCGAAAGAACCTGCCAGTGGCAGGTTCTGTAGGTAAGCTGTGGATCTCGTCAAATCTAAGGGCGCACTTTGATCGTTTGGAAACAGATCCATATCCCCCATGGCATGCTGCCGGGCTGTTTCTGACTTTTGGAGGATGATAGGAGCGTGAGTTTGTGAAGATTGGATGAAAAGATAAAAGGGTTTGTTGACGGTGGGGGGAAAAAAGATTAGTATGTATGATTGGATATTATACAATAAGTAGTTTTTGAATGGCAGGTTTTATATATGGATAAGTTTACAGATAAGTTGGAACCAGAGAAGGTGACGCGGGAGGATCCGGATGAGTTGGAGCTGGGGTTTGCTTCGGCTTTGGATGAAGATACGGATGTGAAGGGAAGGCTGCATAAGATAAAGGCATGGTTTGGAAAGCTGAAACAGCCTTTGTGGTGGATCTATATAAAGGAACATGTGCCTTCGCTGGTCGGTGTGCTTTTTGTAGCTGTGCTTGTGACGGCGGGGTTTGTGTTTATGAAATTCCTGGGTGGTATGGAAAAGTACCAGGAGGGATTTTCGGCACCGTTTAGTCTGATCGAGGCGGCGCAGTTTGTGAAGGATGATGGTGAGGATCTGTACGATACGCTGGAATGTTATTTCTGGGGATCGCTGCAGCTGGCTTTTGTGGTGTATCTGGCAATGTACTGGGTGCGCCGGATGGGATTTTTCTTTGGAAAAAAGAAAAAGTCTGTTGTGACTGTGGGTGCGGCCTGTGTGCGTACGATTCTGGCAGTAGCTGCGTTTGTGCTGGCTCTGGTGTTTGATCCGGATACGATCGATGTGGCACCGGATTTCTGGCAGGGACTTGTTAACTGTATGGACCTGGAACATTTTCTGGCTGTGCCGCTTAACTATCTGTCAAGAGTACCGTGGATGTATCTGCGCTGGATCGCTGCCTTTACCGTACCGGCGCTTCTTCTGACTAACTGGTCGAGGGTCAGGAGGTGGCAGAAAAAGGCACCGAAGATCCATCCGTGGTTTTATACCTGCTGCAGTGCGCTCCTTGTGGGGGCCGCAGGATATGTTATTGTGGAGCTTTCCTGTGAGAGCAAGATGCTGATGTTTTTGAATCTGCGTTTCTTTGCCTTTATTTATTGGGTGTTATTGTTTCTGCTTTTACATATTCTTACGAAACGACCGGTGCTCTCGGCGTGGATCTGTCTGGGACTGGCAGAGTTTATCGGACTGGGCAATTATATAGTTATGCAGTTTCGCGGTTCCTATGTGATGTTTGGCGATCTTATGGTTATCGGTACGGCTCTGGAGGTTGCAGGAAATTATACGCTGGTCATGGATCAGTATTTTTATATTCCGCTGGTGATCATGGTGGCTGCGGGTGCACTGACCTGGCTTCTGGGACAGCCTTTTAAACTTTCAAAGGCGGAGAAAACGTTAGAAAAGCAGGAAAGACTGCTGGAAAAGAAGACAAAAGAGGGAAGAAAAAGACTCCGGAGAAAAAAAGAGGCGGTGCTTCTCAAGGAAGCCGTACTTCTGGCTGTGGTCGTGATCGGTATGTACAATGGCTATTTCTACAATTATATTAAGGGAAATGGCTGGAACTATACAGACGAGGTCAGGGAGCATGGCTATCTTCCTTATTTCTTCAGCAATCTGATGGCCACACACAATGTGAAACTGGAAGGTTATGACCGCGAAGAAGCAGATGCGGCGATCGAAAAGGGCGCAAAAGCCTACGACGAAACACACGAAAAAAAGGCTGTGCAGGAACCGAATATCATTGTGGTACAGAGCGAAGCCTTTGCGGATCTGTCGGTGCTGTACGATTATGAGTTGAGCGAGGACTGTATGCCGTTTATTCACAGTCTGACAAAAAACACACAGAAGGGCTATGTGAATACATCGGTAACCGGCGGACCGACAGCGAATACGGAGTTTGAGTTTCTGACGCGGTATTCGTTTGCGTATCTGTCTACGGGATCGATCGCTTATGCCCAGTATGTCAAGGCAAAGATGCCATCAATCCTGACGGTGCTGCAGAACCAGGAAAATCCATATTATACGATCGGTTATCATCCGTATCATGCGGCAGGCTACAACAGGGAAGGTGTGTACCAGACACTTGGCTTTGATGAGGGAATCTTCTACGAGGATACAACAGGAATGAAACGTATCCGCAATCTGCTCAGCGATAAGGGAGATTTTGAAGACGTGATCTCCATGTATGAGAAAAATAAGGAAAACGGGGATCAGCCGCTGTTCGTGTTTAATGTAACGATCCAGAATCATTCGCCGTTTATGTATCTGAGAGATCAGCTGGACCATAAACTTGAAGTGACTTCATTTAAAGGAACAGCGGGTATCAATAACTATTTCACACTGATCCGCGAGTCAGATGCGGCATTTGAAGAACTGGTAAATTATTTCAGCAAACAGGATGAGCCGACGATCATTCTGATGTATGGTGATCATCAGCCGTCCTGGGATGATGATTCCAAAAAGGTATGGGATCAGCATTTTATCGCAACGGACAAGGCTGAGCAAACGAGAGACAAGTATTATGTGCCTTATATTATGTGGGCAAATTATGATATCGATGAGTATGACGGCCTGAAATGGGGTGATAATCCGGGAGAAAAGAATACGATTTCGATGAATTATCTGTCTTCGAAACTTCTGGAGGCAGCGGGTGTTGAACTGTCGGATTACGATAAGTATCTGCTAAACCTGCACGAGACGATTCCGGCGATCACCAGTAAAGGCTGGTGGGATGCGGCCGGAAACTGGAATGACAATAACCTGCCGGGAGAGTATGAAACCGAACGGTTTGCGTATCACGAGATCTGCTACAATATCCTGTTTGACAGGAAACATCATTTGTGGGAAAGGTTTAAGTAGGACGGACGAAAAGTACCCCGTGAGCTGACTCACATAGATATATATTTTTTGCGCTCCACCTGCGCTGGTCCGAGCCTGTAGTCTCGGACTCGTGCTCGGTTAAGTCGCTTAAAAAATATATATCTATGTGAGTCAGCTCACGGGGTACTTTTCTGAATAAAAAACCAGACGAAACGTATCGGAAAGGAACGTGCGTCTGGTATGTTATATACATTTTAAATCCGTGCGCCTTTCGTCGAAACTCCCCCATGGACGGTACACATACAGTTAACTCGGCCCAGGCACCCTTACGGCACATGAAAGGTTCTGCTTAGTGCTGCTGCATTCCTGCCCTGACACGGTTCACAGATTTCCATTGCGTAAGACCCAGGCTTCAACGCCACTTATATGCGGCAGCCCCACAGGAAGAGAACCTCGGATCGGCATCACCCCTGCTGTAGCGGATTGCAGGTACAGGGCACCGCTGGCTCCCCGGCTGCACGGATTATAAAAGTATAGCCTGTTTTGCGTGGTTTGTCAATCGGGAGTGCATGAAAAATGGTTGTAACGGGAAGATAAATAGGGTATAATTTACGCGGTATAAGCTTTTCCGATAAGTATGGAGGTAAAAAGATATGAAGAGAATTGGTCTTCTGACAAGCGGCGGTGACTGTCAGGCTTTGAATGCTACGATGCGTGGTGTGGTTAAGGGTCTGGCGAATGTCTGCAATGAAATGGAAGTCTATGGCTTTCTGAATGGATATAAGGGACTGATCTACGGAGATTACCGTATTCTGGATACAAAGGAATTTTCCGGTATTCTGACAAAGGGTGGTACGATTCTTGGCAGTTCCCGTCAGCCGTTTAAACTGATGCGTGTGCCGGATGAGAATGGCCTGGACAAGGTGGAAGCGATGAAACACACCTACCATAAGCTGCGTCTGGACTGCCTGGTGATCCTTGGTGGTAATGGTACACAGAAGACGGCCAATCTGCTTCGTGAAGAGGGATTAAATGTCATTCATCTGCCAAAGACGATCGATAATGATATCTACGGTACAGATATGACGTTTGGTTTCTACAGCGCAGTCAATATTGCGACGGAGGCGATCGACTGTATCCATACAACGGCAGCTTCCCATAACAGAGTATTTATTGTTGAGGTTATGGGTCACAAGGTCGGCTGGCTGACTTTATATGCCGGTATGGCCGGTGGTGCAGATATCATTCTGCTTCCGGAGATCCCGTACGATATCGATAAGGTCGTAGAAAAGTTAAATGCACGCAGCAAGGCCGGTAAGGGCTTTACGATCCTTGCAGTGGCAGAAGGTGCGATCTCCAAGGAGGATGCTGCTCTCAGTAAAAAGGAGCTTAAGAAAAAAATGGCGGCAGACGCTGTAAAATATCCCTGTGTATCCTACAAGGTAGCGGCTGAGATCCTGGAAAAGACAGGTCAGGAGATCCGTGTAACGGTTCCGGGACATACACAGCGTGGCGGCAGCCCGTGTCCGTATGACCGCGTGCTTTCCACACGTTACGGTGCGGCAGCAGCCCAGGCGATCATGGATGAAGATTACGGCTACATGATCGGGCTTGTCAACGGTCAGATGAAGCGTGTACCGCTTGGCGAATGTGCAGGCAAATTAAAAACAGTAGATCCGAAGAGTTCGATCATTACAGAAGCCAAAATGACGGGTATCTGCTTCGGAGACTGAGAAACAGCCTGGTAAAAGGACTGCAGGAAAAACTGCCGTTTTCTGTATGGAAAATGGCAGCAGGTAAGGAGTAGATTTCATGAGCTATGTTGCTCTGTATCGTAAGTTCCGGCCTTCGACATTTGATGAGGTAAAAGGTCAGGACCATATTGTAAAAACACTGAAAAATCAGATGCGTACCGATCGTCTGGGACATGCGTACCTGTTTTGCGGTACCCGTGGTACCGGTAAGACGTCAGTAGCCAAGATTCTGGCCAAGGCAGTCAACTGTGAACATCCGGTGGACGGCAGTCCCTGTAATGAATGTCCGACCTGCCGGTCGATCCAGGCGGGGACATCCATGAATGTCATCGAGATCGATGCCGCATCCAATAATGGCGTAGACAATATCCGTGAGATCCGGGAAGAGGTAGCCTACCGTCCGACCGAGGGACGCTTCAAGGTCTATATCATCGATGAGGTGCACATGCTCTCCACGGGTGCTTTCAATGCGCTGTTAAAGACGCTGGAGGAGCCGCCGGCATATGTGATCTTTATTCTGGCGACGACGGAGGCCAACAAGATTCCGATCACGATCCTCTCCCGTTGCCAGCGGTACGATTTCCACAGGATCTCTCTGGAGACGATCGCAGCCCGGCTGCGGGAGCTTCTGGATATTGAGGGCGTTCAGGCAGAAGAAAAAGCACTTCGTTATGTGGCAAAGGCCGGCGACGGTTCCATGCGAGACGCCTTAAGCCTTCTGGATCAGTGTATTGCCTTTCACTATGGTGAGACGCTGACCTATGACAATGTCCTGGAAGTCCTGGGGACGACTGACTATGAGGTGTTCAGCCGTATGCTCCGGGATATCCTGAACCAGAGAGTGTCTTCCTGTATTGCTACGCTGGAAGAGCTGATCTACAAGGGCAAGGAGCTGACACAGTTTGCCGGTGATTTTACCTGGTATCTGCGTAATCTGCTTCTGTTAAAGACCGAGGGGGAAAGTGCACAGGCGCTGGACGTTTCTTCGGAAAATCTGCGGCTTTTACAGGAAGAGTGTGAAATGGTCGATGCGGGTACGCTGATGCGCTTTATCCGCATTCTGTCAGAGCTGTCAGGACAGATCCGCTACTCCACCCAGAAAAGAGTGCTGGTGGAGGTGGCTCTGATCAAGCTGTGCAAGCCGCAGATGGAGACAGATACCACATCGCTTCTGGAACGGATCAGAGCACTGGAAAAGAAAGTCCAGGAGGGTATCGTCGTGCAGCAGACACCTACTGCAAAAACAGCGGACAGACCGCAGACCGCAGCTGAGGCACAGACGCAGCAGGCACCGCCGGAAAAGGCAACACCGGAGGATTTAAAACAGATCGCCCAGAACTGGTCAAAGATCGTTTTAAAAAGCGGACGGCTGCTTCGCGCGGTTTTGGAAAATTCTGTCCCCAAATATAATGCCCAGACGGGCGACAATATCCTGTATCTGGCGGTCAATACGCCAAACAATGGTTTCGGCCTTTCGGAACGGAATCTTTTGGAACTGCAGGATATCATACAGGATACAATCCATAAGAGTGTGGAGATCCAGGAGGTAACCATGAAAAACGATGGTCCGTCTCTGAGAGATCTCGAAATCGAACAGACACTGTCCCGGGAAATCGACTTCCCGGTTTCGGTAGAAGAAAATCCAGAAGAGTGGTAAAGGAGAAGATATGGCAAAAAGAGGTGGATTCCCGGGTGGTATGGGTATGCCGGGAAATATGAACAATTTAATGAAACAGGCGCAGAAAATGCAGAAGCAGATGGAAGAGAACCAGAAAGCGCTGGAAGAAAAGAGTTACACGGCAGCTGCCGGTGGTGGTGCTGTGGAAGTAACGATCTCCGGTAAAAAAGAGGTCACCGGTGTAAAACTGGCTGAAGAAGTCGTAGATCCGGATGATATCGAAATGCTGCAGGATCTGATCATGGCAGCAGTAAACGAAGCTCTGCGCAAGGCAGATGCAGATTCCGCAGCCATGATGTCCAAGCTGACCGGCGGTCTCGGTGGAGGGTTCCCGTTCTAAATGGAATACTACAGCAATACGATCAGTCAGCTGATCCAGCAATTATCCCGGCTTCCGGGCATCGGACAGAAGTCGGCGCAGCGTCTGGCGTTTCACATCATCAATATGCCAAAGGAGCAGGTGGAGCATCTGGCCAGTGCCATGACAGAGGCCAGGGCGAATATCCGCTACTGCAAATGCTGTCAGACCCTGACAGATCAGGAAATCTGCCCGATCTGCAGTAATCCCAAGCGGGATCATTCTGTGATCATGGTGGTAGAAAATCCCCGCGATCTGGCAGCCTATGAAAAGACAGGAAAGTTTGAGGGTGTGTATCATGTGCTGCATGGTGCGATCTCACCCATGATGGGCATCGGCCCGGATGATATCCGGTTAAAGGAGCTGATGCAAAGGCTCCAGTCAGATGTTTCGGAAGTGATCATAGCGACCAATTCCAGTCTGGAGGGAGAAACGACAGCCATGTATATCAGCCGTCTGATCAAACCTACGGGGATCAAAGTCAGCCGTATCGCCAGTGGCGTACCGGTGGGCGGTGATCTCGAATATATTGATGAAGTCACGCTTTTGCGTGCGCTGGAAGGTCGCGTAGACCTGTGATCATAAAAAGAAAGCAGTGAGATTCTGGTTTGCAGGATCAAAGCTGCTTTTTTTGCGTATACCCGAGCTGAAAAAGCGGCGGTATTCCGGTGCACGAAAGCAGTCCAGAATGCCCAGTGTGATCGTATCGGCAAGTCCCAATACGGTGGACAGCCGTGTGGTCTGCAGAAGAAACCGGTCAAACATGCCGGACTGATTGACGATGCCGGTGATAAACAGATCACCGACAGCAGGCAGTTCCTTTTTCACACCGGCACCCGGGACGAGAGGCCCGATGCCCGCAGAGATAAAGCCAAGATGGTGTTCGGCACCGAGGGAAGCATCTATGGCCAGAATAAGTGCTGCAGGATGGCGGGCGAGGATCATAACGAGCGTATCAGACAGATTCAGTGCGTGGACAGGCTGGGTAAGTGTCCCATAGACAAAGCTTTTTCGGGCCTTTAACCGGGAAAGCTTCTGCCCGCAGATGGGCCCGAGGCAGTCACCGGTGATCCTGTCACTTCCTATACATAAGATCACAAGCTCCTGCCATGGCCGTTCGATGGTTTTCAGACAGGATAAAAGACTTTGTCCAAGCTGTATGGCGGCATCCGGCTGACTGCTGTCGATATAATAGACCGTTTTTTCCATAAATACGGACTCCTTTTGAGGGATGAGATTGTCCCTATCAGCATATGATGAACAGAGGAAAAAGATGCGGAAGGTTTTATGCCTTGTTGCCACACCTAAAAAAGGAGAACGAGAATGATGGAAATCGTGTATAAGGAAGAAAAAAAGCAGACAGAAGAGAAAAAGATTGATATTTTACCAAAAAATATCCGGCAGATCGGGGAACCGGATCACCGGCTGCGCCTGTATGTGGAAGATTTTGTCAGTACGTATCTGCAGAAAACTGCCACATACAAGCCGGAACTGAACAGGGTGTGTATGCTGTATGGTGTGGAAAAAGAAAAAAACGGTCATCCGGTACTGTTTGTGCAGAGTGCGGCCCGGATTGAGCTTTTGGGGGAACAGAAGGAACATATCATGCAGGATGTGGACTGGAAGGCGGCAGAAGGAATCCGCAGGAAATATTTCCCCGGGCAGAAAGTGCTCGGCCTGGCGGTGATGTGCAGCAATCAGGGCCAGTTATCGCTTGAAATGGCCATGGAGGCACACCGGCGCGCGTTTACAAAACGGTATCAGCTTCTGCTCTGGCAGGATGGCTCTGAAAAAGAAGAGGTATTTTTCAGCGCCGAAAACGGAGAACTTATTTCTCTGCAGGGCTATTATATTTATTATGAAGAAAATAAAAGCATGCAGGAATATATGATCGCACACAATCCCACAGATGCAGATCGCGTAGGTGAGCCGGACGAGCATGCGGTGCGTGATTTCAGACACGCGGTGGAAAGAAAACATCCGGTCTCCCGGCCAAGGCCCGGTCAGCTGCTGCGTGTGGCCGCCGCTGCCTGTGTGGTGCTGGCACTCGCCGGTGCGATCCGGTATCTGCAACGCAATCCTGTGCCGGCTGTAACCGGAACAGAGAGCCAGACGCTGCAGGAGACCTGGATGCAAGAGGAAAAGCTGCCTGAAAAAACCGGGGAAAAGCCAGAAAACAGTACAGTACTGACGGTACAGACAGATGATCCTGCCTCTGTCACAGCGGAAACGGAAAATAATGCCGGTCAGACACAGGAAGAAAATCCATCGGATAGTCTTACAGAAACGATGGCAGACAGTGCTCCTGAAACTTCCGCTGTACCGGATGCGACGGCAAATGAATCATCGACAGTGACAGAAACCACGCAGACAGAGGAAACGACAGCGGGGCAGACGGAGCCGGTGGAGGAAACCACGACAGAAGGCTATACGACCTATCGCGTGCAGACGGGGGACACGATCAGCAGCATCAGCCAGAAATATTACGGCAATATGCAGATGGTGCGCAGTATATGTGAATTGAACCGGATCGAAAAGCAGGATCTGATCTATACCGGACAAATTCTTTTGCTACCATAGAGGAAATATGGTACAATGAGCGATAACAGAATCAAAAGACCATACGTTTACAATAAAAACTATAATAATACAACGGGAAAGAACAATGAATGACGAAGAAATGAAAAGAGATTTTATATCCGAAAATACAGATCCGCAGGGATACACAGAGATTACGGTAGAGGATACGGAAAACGGTACGGAGGATATTTCCACAGAAGATACACAAAACGGCCAGAGAAATGCGCGCCATCCGCGCCACCGGGGAGAAAAACAGCCGGTCAGAAAGAAAAAAGGCCGTAGAAAGATGCGTCGTCTGCGCCCGCTTCTTTGGCTTCTGGTGGTCGTTTTGGCGGCAATCGTGGTGAAATATGTGATGGATACAAGAACCAGCGCATCGTATACGCTTTTGTCGTCTTCGGAAAGAGAAGGCAGTACGCAGGCATCCTATATGAGCTTTGACGGTGCGATCCTGCATTATACGAGTGACGGTGCAGCGCTGTCATCCAGTGACAGTACGCAGATCTGGAATGAAACCTATGAGATGGATACACCGGTGGCAGATACGGCAGACACGGCTGTGGTGATCTACGATCAGAAAGGTACCTCCATGTGCGTGTTTGACGGACGAGGCCTTTTGGGCAAGATTACGACAGAACTGCCGATCTTAAAAGCACGGGTGTCCAGCCAGGGCATGATCGCTGCGATCCTTGAAGACGGAGATACGACATGGATCAATTTTTATTCGCCTTCCGGTGAGACGATCGCCACGGGAAAGACCCGCATTGACAGTCCGGGATATCCTGTGGATATAGATGTATCGCCAAATGGTGAGCTTCTGGTGGTCTCCTATGTCTATGTAGATGGCACCACACCGACAAGCTATGTTGCTTTTTATAATTTCGGTACGACAGGACAGAACCAGATGGACAATATGGTCAGTGGCTATACGTATGCTGATGTGCTGGTCCCGCAGGTTCGTTTCCTGTCCTCTGATGCGGCAGTAGCGATCCGGGATGATGGCATTACTCTTTATAAAGGCGCGCAGATTCCGGCGGAAAGTCTGTCAGCAGGAGAAGAAGAGGAAATCGTCAGCTGCTTTGCCGCAGATCAGACGATCGGGCTGGTAATGGCCAATACAGAAGAAAACAGCGATACACCATATCGCATGAAGCTGTATGATCTGAAAGGTAAGCTGATCGCTGATAAAGGCTTTCAGGCGGAATATACCACGATCCGTGTGGATGGTGGACGCATTCTCATGTACAATGACAAGCAGCTGAGTGTGTTTGACCTGAAGGGCCGGGAAAATTTCCACGGTACGATCGAGGAAGGAACGATCCAGGATGTCTGCACGATCAGCAAAAACAGGTTCCTGGTGGTGATGAATGAAAGTATTGCCACGATCAGGATCCGGTAAGACGAAAGGGAGGTACATATGAACTGGCTGTTTATCTGTCTGCTGGCATTTTGCGTGCTCTGTGTGATCAGCGGCGCCAGAAAAGGATTTGTCCGAATGGCAGTTTCCATGATCTTTCTGGTTCTGGTATGTATATTGTCGTCGGTATTAAATCCGTATGTCAGCAGTTTTATTAAAGAAAATACCGGGCTGTACCGTGTTTTCACGGAAAACTGCAGTAATATGATCGAAGAAAGACTCGAAGAAAGCGACAGTGAGCTGACGCTGAATGCACAGGTACAGGCCATTGATTCCCTGCCTTTGCCACAGACAGTCAAAGACGGACTGCTGAAAAACAATACAGCCCAGTCCTACCGCCATCTGGCAGTGGAACGGTTTGCCGATTACATTGCGGCATATCTGGGAAATCTTCTGGTAAGTGCAGTGGCATTTTTGGTCTCCTTTGTTCTGGCACTGCTTCTGATCCGGATCATCCTTGGCTTTACAGATCTTCTGACTGCACTGCCGGTGATCAGCCAGATCAATTTCGCCGGAGGAGCATTGCTTGGCTTTGTCTCAGCCATGATATGGATCGGTCTGTTTTTTATGCTGGCGGCGCTTCTTGGCGATACGGCCTTTGGTCAGCTGATCCAGGAGGCTTTGCAGGAAAGCACGGCCGTACACTGGTTTTACGATCACAATATCCTGTGGCTTCTTATTGAAGTTTTACTGGGACTGTAAGGAAAATATATTGACAAGGCTCTGTTTCCATGCTATAGTTTAGTAACGACGTGGAACAGGGTCTTTTTTTTATGCCTGAAATTCCTGCTGGAAGGGGAAGGTTCCGCGGCGAATAACGAAAACACATGGAGGTGGAAGTCGTGCGCGTAAAAATCACATTGGCATGTACAGAGTGCAAGCAGCGTAACTACAACATGACAAAGGAAAAGAAAAACCATCCGGAAAGAATGGAAACCAAGAAGTATTGTAGATTCTGCAAGAGACACACAATGCACAAAGAAACCAAGTAATCAGGCTGGTGAGAGGTGAAAGTATGACAGAATCAGCAAAGAGCAGCAAGAAGAAAAACTGGTTTGCAGGTCTTAAGGCCGAGCTCAAAAAGATCATCTGGGCTGACAATAAGACACTGGCAAAACAGACAAGTGTTGTCGTGGTTGTTACTGCGATTCTGGGTGTTCTGATTTCACTCATTGACAGCGTGGTTTTGCAGCTTGTAAATCTTATCATTAAGTAAGGACAAAGGGTGAGTAAATGTCAAAGGCAAATTGGTATGTAGTCCATACGTATTCGGGCTATGAAAATAAAGTCAAAGCCAACATTGAGAAGACTATTGAAAACAGACATCTGGAGGATCAGATTCTGGAGGTCCGTGTCCCTATGGAAGAGGTTGTTGAGCTGCGAAATGGTATCAAAAAACAGGTGCAGCGCAAGCTGTTTCCGGGGTATGTCCTGCTGAATATGATCATGAATGATGATACCTGGTATGTCGTTCGCAATACCCGTGGCGTTACAGGCTTTGTCGGACCGGGATCCAAACCGGTGCCGCTGACAGAGGCAGAGATGATGCCGCTTGGTATTAAGAGCGAGGATATTCAGATCGATCTCGCTGTAGGCGATATGGTCGTTGTTACAGGCGGTGCCTGGAAGGATACGACCGGAACGATCAGCGATATCAATATGGCTAAACAGGTCGTAACGATCAATGTTGAATTATTCGGTCGCGAAACTCCGGTGGAAATCAGTTTCGCAGAAATCAAAAAGATGTAAACACAAAAACAGAGCAGTGCGTGTCACTGTTCGTGGGAGGGATATTCCCGCAATTACCACATTATAGGAGGTGCCAAAATGGCAAAGAAAGTCACAGGTTATATCAAATTACAGATCCCGGCTGGTAAGGCAACACCAGCACCCCCGGTTGGTCCGGCTCTCGGCCAGCACGGTGTAAACATTGTACAGTTTACAAAAGAGTTCAACGCAAGAACAGCTGATAAGGGCGACCTGATCATCCCGGTTGTCATCACTGTTTACGCTGACAGAAGTTTCAGCTTCGTTACAAAGACTCCGCCGGCTGCTGTTCTGCTGAAGAAAGCCTGCAACATCAAATCCGGTTCCGGTGTTCCGAACAAGACAAAAGTAGCTACGATCTCCAAAGCAAAAGTTCAGGAAATCGCTGAGATGAAGATGCCTGACTTAAACGCAGCTTCCCTGGAAGCAGCTATGAGCATGATCGCTGGTACTGCCAGAAGTATGGGTATTGTTGTAGAAGACTAATTGTGACGCTTTTTAGGCAGTCGCAGACATTGAGAACGTGGGAGGGAGATTCCCGCAATTACCACTAGGAGGTTAATATGAAACGAGGAAAAAAATACGTTGAGGCCGCAAAGACCGTAGACCGCGCTACATTATATGATCCGGAGGAGGCAATCGCACTGGTTAAAAAGACAGCTGTTGCCAAATTCGACGAAACAATCGAAGCTCACATCCGTACAGGTTGTGACGGACGTCACGCAGATCAGCAGATCCGTGGTGCCGTAGTTCTGCCGCACGGTACAGGTAAAACTGTTCGTGTACTTGTATTCGCAAAGAATGCAAAAGCTGATGAGGCTCTGGCAGCTGGTGCTGATTATGTTGGTGCTGAGGAGCTGATTCCGCGTATCCAGAACGAAGGATGGCTGGATTTCGATGTAGTTGTTGCTACACCGGATATGATGGGCGTTGTTGGTCGTCTGGGCCGTGTACTTGGACCGAAGGGCTTAATGCCGAACCCGAAGGCCGGTACAGTTACTATGGACGTAACAAAAGCCATCGCTGATATCAAAGCCGGTAAGATCGAATACCGTCTTGATAAGACCAATATCATTCACGTGCCGATCGGAAAAGCATCCTTCACCGAAGAGAAGCTGTCCGAGAACTTCCAGACTCTTATGGGCGCTATCGTAAAGGCTAAACCGAGCGCATTAAAGGGTACTTACATGAAGAGCGTCGTTCTGACATCTACCATGGGCCCGGGCGTAAAAGTTAACCCGATGAAATTCCAGTAATTTCGCGAAACGCTTATACAGACCGCCGCAGGTTTCTCCTGCGGCGGTTACTTTTTACCATGCATATCAATGATTGGTCCGGTGGACCAAATTTGATTCAAAAAAGTTTAAAATACTACTTGACAAATATATAAAAAGATGCTATCTTATCAAAGATAACTGCCGAAGACAGCAGGTGCCGCGAGGCATAAGGAGTAAACGCCTGCCGAGGAGTATAGATTCTGAAAAGAATTTGTGTCTCTCTGTCCTGCGGAGAGGCCTTTTTTATTACTTCAAAAGATATGCGGCGGTACACATCAAAATCTATAAGGAGGTGCACCAATTCATGGCTAAGATTGAACTGAAAAAACCGGTTGTAGAAGAGATCGCACAGGGTATTGACGGCGCAGCAGCAGTTGTTGTTGTTAATTATTCCGGTCTCACAGTTGCACAGGATACAGTCCTTCGTAAAGAACTCAGAGAAGCAGGTGTTTCTTACAAAGTATATAAGAACACTATGATGAAACTGGCTTTCAAAGATACTCCGTGTGAGGCTCTTTGCAAAGATCTGGACGGTACAAATGCACTGGCTATCTGCAAGGATGATGCGACTATGCCGGCTCGTATCATCGCTAAAGTTGCAAAAACAGCTCCGGCTCTGGAGTTTGTTTCCGGTGTGATCGAGGGTAACTACTTTGACAAAGCAGGCGTTGAGGCTCTGTCCAACGTTCCGTCAAGAGAAGAACTTCTTGGAAAACTTCTTGGAAGCATCCAGTCCCCGATTACAAACTTTGCTCGTGTTATTAATCAGATTGCAGAAAGCAAGGCTGAATAATCACACCATCTATTATTAAAAAGAAAATCAAACTTAAATCAGGAGGAAAATAAAATGGCAAAATTAACAACAGCTGAGTTTATCGAAGCTATCAAAGAATTAACCGTATTAGAGCTGAATGACCTTGTAAAAGCTTGCGAGGAAGAGTTCGGTGTATCCGCAGCAGCAGGCGTTGTTGTAGCAGCAGCAGGTGGTGCAGCAGAAGCAGCAGAAGAGAAAGATGAGTTCGACGTAGAGCTGACAGAAGTTGGCCCGAACAAAGTTAAAGTTATCAAAGTTGTTCGTGAAGCTACAGGTCTTGGCCTGAAAGAAGCTAAAGCAGTTGTTGACGAAGCTCCGAAGATGGTTAAAGAGGGCGCTTCCAAAGCTGAGGCTGAAGAGATCAAAACTAAACTTGAGGCTGAAGGCGCTAAAGTTACTCTTAAGTAATTTCACCTTACCGAAAGTGAGCGAAAGAACCGGAAATGCAGCAGCAAATCCGGTTCTTTTTCACATTGCAAATTGCAAAAATGCGTTTGTCAAGCTTAAGCTTATGGCAAACTCCACGATATTCCAGTCAAAAAACTGTGCAATCGCACAAAAAAATCCACAAAAAGTATTGACACCCTATCTGCAAAATGTTATAGTTGAAAATGCACTATTATGGCAAGATATGCCTATATTTCTGCTGTAAAAAAACAGGAGATCAGGCATGCAAAGCGGTAATAAATTTATATATACAAGGGGTGAAACGTCAATGGAGAAAAACAGAATACGTCCAATTACCAACGGCAAGAGTATGCGGATGAGTTACCAGAGACAAAAAGAAGTTTTGGAAATGCCCAACCTGATCGAAGTTCAGAAGGATTCCTATGACTGGTTCCTTTCAGATGGACTGAAGGAAGTTTTCGAGGACATCTCACCGATCACAGACTACAGTGGCAAGCTGAGCCTTGAGTTTGTGGACTTCACACTTTGCGAAAAGGATGTTAAATACAACATCGAAGAGTGTAAGGAGCGTGATACCACATATGCTGCTCCGCTGAAGGTAAAGGTAAGATTATACAATCATGAAAATGATGAGATCAACGAGCATGAGATCTTTATGGGAGATCTGCCGTTGATGACTGCAACAGGTACCTTCGTGATCAATGGTGCTGAGCGTGTTATCGTCAGCCAGTTGGTACGTTCTCCGGGTATCTATTACGGTATTTCTCATGATAAACTGGGTAAGAGACTCTTTTCCTGTACCGTAATTCCGAATCGTGGTGCATGGCTGGAGTACGAGACGGACTCCAATGACGTTTTTTATGTTCGTGTTGACCGTACCCGTAAAGTACCGATCACTGTTCTGATCCGTGCTCTGGGCTATGGCACAAATCAGGAGATCATCGATCTGTTTGGCGAAGAGCCGAAGATCATGGCAAGTTTTGCAAAGGATGTGGCCACCAATTATCAGGAGGGCCTTCTTGAGCTGTACAAAAAGATCCGTCCGGGCGAGCCGCTGGCTGTAGAGAGCGCTGAGAGCCTGATCATGGCTATGTTCTTTGATCCGCGCCGCTATGACCTGGCTAAAGTCGGCCGTTATAAATTCAATAAGAAGCTGCATTTCAGAAGCCGTATTACGGGACAGGTTCTTGCCGAGGATGTTGTTGATACAACAACAGGGGAGATCCTGGCAGAAGCAGGTGCCAAGGTGACACTGGAGCTGGCTGACCAGATCCAGAATGCTGCTGTACCGTACGTCTGGATCCAGACAGAAACACGTAATGTCAAAGTGCTTTCTAATATGATGGTAGATCTTTCCGCTTTCATCGACATCAGTGACGAGGACAAAAAAGCACTTGGCGTGACAGAACTGGTTTATTATCCGGTACTGTCCAGAATTCTTGCCGAAAATACAGAGATCGAGGATATCAAGTACGCGATCCAGCGTGATATCCATGACCTGATTCCGAAACACATTACAAAGGAGGATATCTTAGCCTCCATTAACTATAACATGCATCTGGAGTACGGCATCGGTAACGATGACGATATCGACCACCTGGGCAATCGTCGTATCCGTGCTGTTGGTGAGCTGTTACAGAACCAGTACCGTATCGGCCTGTCCAGACTGGAACGTGTCGTTCGCGAGCGTATGACAACACAGGATATTGCCGGTATTTCTCCGCAGTCCCTGATCAATATCAAGCCGGTAACAGCTGCTGTTAAAGAGTTCTTCGGATCTTCCCAGCTGTCCCAGTTTATGGATCAGAACAACCCGCTGGGTGAGCTGACACATAAGAGACGTCTGTCTGCCCTGGGTCCTGGCGGTCTGTCACGAGACAGAGCCGGATTCGAGGTTCGAGATG
>JAHZHB010000061.1:10757-12646 GCA_019420465.1 Lachnospiraceae bacterium | reverse complement strand
AAAAAATGATGCCAAAAAGGGTAAGATTTTTACCGTTATCGGCCGTGAGATCGTTGTTGCTGTCAAAGAGGGCGGTGCTGATCCGGCCAGCAACAGCAAGCTGCGTGATGTTATTGCCAAAGCAAAGGCCAACAACGTACCGAACGACACGATCGAGCGCGGTATTAAAAAGGCTGCCGGTGACAGCGATGCCAACAATTACGAGACCAATATCTACGAAGGCTACGGCCCGGGCGGAGTTGCCATCATCGTAAAGACACTGACGGATAATAAAAACCGTACAGCTGCCAATGTCAGAAGTGCATTTTCCAAAGGTAAAGGTTCCATGGGTACACCGGGAAGCGTATCCTTTATGTTTGATGAAAAGGGACGTATCATCGTAGACAAGGAAGATTTCGAGATGGATCCGGATGATTTCATGATGCTGGCTCTGGATGCCGGTGCCGAGGATTTCTCCGATGAGGAAGACTGCTTCGAGATCATCACATCACCGGAGGATTTTTCCGCTGTCCGTGAAGCACTCGAAAAAGAGGGTATCGAGATGGCAGAAGCGGATATCACACAGATTCCGCAGAATTACGTTGAAGTGACAGACGAAGAGACGATCAAATGTCTGCAGAGAATCCTGGATCTGCTTGAGGACGATGACGATGTACAGGATGTATATCACAACTGGGATGAATAAATAACATACAAAAGTGGCAGCTGCTCTGGATACGATATTTCCGGCAGCTGTCTTTTTTTGCTCTGTATAGTTTCCTCCTTTATTGCAGATACTTGCATAGGACAGCAAAAAAGGAGGCAGTTTATGGCGGAAACAAAACAAAACGAAAATATCCGGACGCTGCAGGAGCGGATCCTGCTTCTTTCCATCACCGGAGAGGTGGAGGGACATGAATCCCTGGGGGAGCGGACAAAAACAACCAAATATGAGCATATTCTTCCAAAGCTTGCCATGGCGGAGGATGACAGTGAGGTGGAAGGAATTCTGATCCTCTTAAATACGGTAGGTGGTGATGTGGAAGCGGGTCTGGCGATCGCTGAGATGATCGCCTCTTTGAGCAAACCCACGGTGTCCTTAGTCCTTGGCGGCGGACATTCGATCGGTGTGCCGCTGGCTGTGTCGGCGGATTACTCTTTTATCGTACCAAGCGCGACGATGGTGATCCATCCGGTGCGCTCTAACGGGATGTTTATCGGTGTGATGCAGTCGTACCAGAATCTTGTCCGGACCCAGGACCGGATCACAGCTTTCATTTCCGGCCATGCCGGGATCAGTGTAAAAAGGCTTGAAGAGCTGATGCTTGACACGTCAACGCTTGTCAAGGATGTGGGAACTATGCTGAACGGCGAAGAAGCGGTCGCAGAAGGTCTGATCAACGAAGTGGGCGGTATCCATCAGGCACTGGAAAAGCTCTATGCACTCATACGCGAACAGAAAAAATATTGTCGGGATGATAAAACTATGGTATAATTTTTAATCGGTTTTATACATCAGACAAATAATACGAATTTTCAGATAAAGGATACGATAGATTTATGCTTTTAAAAGCAGTTTTACTTGGTATATTACAGGGGATTTTTGAATTCCTTCCGGTGAGCAGTGCCGGGCATGTGATGCTTTTTTATACACTGCTGCATATGAAGACGGCATCACCCGTTGCTTTCTTAAGCGCAGCGCATCTGGGCAGCCTGGTTGCCATCTGCTTTCTGTTTCAGCGGGAGCTTAAACATGTGGCAGCAGAGCTTTTGCAGATTCCCGGCAGACTGCGCCTGCATTTCAGCCGTTATGTGGAGCAGCTGAAAAACGGGGTACGTGAACCGTATCACCCGATGTTTACTTCCAATTACGGACGGCTGGCCATACTTTGTACCGTTGGCAATATCCC
>JAHZHB010000061.1:0-10747 GCA_019420465.1 Lachnospiraceae bacterium | reverse complement strand
ATATCCCGACCGTACTCCTGGGGATCTTTTTCCGACAGATGGCAGACGAGCTTGCCGGCAATATTCTGGCTGTCGGTATGGGATTTTTAGTCACCGCGATCTTTCTTCTGGTAGCCGGTGTGATGCCGCAGGGGACAAAGACACCGCAGGATCTGGTCTGGTGGCAGATGTTAATTCTGGGCCTTTTTCAGGGTTTGGCTGTTTTCCCGGGCGTATCCCGGTTTGCGCTGGTCTTATGTCTTCTTGTCTTTTTCGGGCAGAACAGAAAGTCTTCGGTCCTGTGTGCTGTACTGATGCAGGTTCCGGTTCTTTTGGGCGCTTTTTTGTATACGGTGCGCGATCTCTTTCAGGGGAAGGATATGGCTGTCACCGTTTTTTCGGCAGTGCTCTGCATCGTTTTTTCAGCACTGTCAGGCTGTCTTGTGATCCGCACGATGTTGAAACATGTACATAAAAGAAGATTACTCAGTTTTTCGCTGTATTGTGTACTGCTGGCTCTGATCTGTATCGCCTGCCATCTGATCATGGCAAAATAGCAGCGGCATGTACTGTATAGGAGGTATTTGTGGCAACAAAATCAAATGCAAAGAATAAAACGACAAAAAAGAATAAAACAGCTGCAACGGCTAAACGTACGGCGAAAGCCACGCCAAAAAAGAGCACTTCCCGTACAGAACAGGTACAGATGCCTGTACGTCAGCCGCGCAGTCAGGTTTCAGCCGGCGAGCGTTTTGTCCGTGAGATCATTCACTGGATCTGTATCGCTTTCTGCCTGATCCTGTTTCTGAGCCTTTTTGGTCTGTGCGGTATTGCCGGTGAGCTTTTTTCCAGCGTTCAGCTTGGCTGTTTCGGACTGATGGCCTATGTTTTTCCGGTACTTTTGTATCTGCTGATCCGCTACGGCCTGGAATATCATCACAGAGCAGGCAGAGGATATATGCTTTTCTTTGGCTTCCTTCTGTTTTTTTGCCTGTGCGGTTTTGTGCAGATCCTGTTTGTGGGAAATGACCCTTCTAAACTTCTGATCGCCTACAAGGCGGCTGCAAAGGATCCGCTGTGCGGAGGCATATGTGGTCTTTTGCTTGTCCGTGGTCTTTCCTATCTGCTCGGAGAAACGGGGGCATGTATCGTTTTTGTACTGATCCTGATCATCTGCATCGTCGTATTGTCCAGAAAGTCTTTGCTGTATCCGCTGCAGGAAAGCACGCGCCGCATGGCCATGCGGGCCAGACAGCGAAAAACCCGGCGTGCCGGTACAGGTAAAGGGCACAGAAGTGCCGCTGAATATACGCCGGGGATCAATTTCGCCGCGACGGATCTGAAACACCAGGGGGAAGCACCGGATACGATGTTTTCCGGAGAACCTGTACAGCAGACGCTTGATCTTAAAGCCATGATGCCGGATCCGGAGGAAAAGAAGGTACATACCCGTCTGAAAAAGGATAAACCGCTGGCTGAAAAAACAGCACCTGTCACAGAAAAGGCTGTTGAAAACAGAGAAGATACTGAACCGGCAGAAGTTCCATCTTCTTCTGCAGATTTTCATATATTCCGTGCAGAGCCTGTAAGGGATGCTGTCACAGAGCCGGAGCAGACGCCGTCTTCCGGCGCCGAACTGATGGCCGAGGAACAGGAAAAGAATACACCGCCGGAAAAGGCAAAGAAGCTGACCCCGAAGGAAAAACTGCAGCAGGAGCAGCAGATTCTGGCAGAAATCTCCAAAGCGGAAAGCGAAAAGAAAGCATATGCTTTTCCGCCGCTTGACCTTTTACAGAAAGGTTCAGGAAAATCGGACATGACCAGCGACAAGGTGCTCTACGAGACTGCCAAAAAGCTTGAGGATACGTTAAACAGCTTTGGGGTTAAGGTATCCGTGACAAATGCAAGCTGTGGTCCGACAGTCACACGATATGAGCTGCAGCCGGAGCAGGGTGTCAAAGTCAGCCGTATCGTAAATCTGACCGATGACATCAAACTGAATCTGGCCGTGGCCGATATCCGTATCGAGGCGCCGATTCCCGGCAAAGCCGCTGTGGGTATCGAAGTGCCAAATCCGACAAACAGTGCTGTATATCTGGGCGATCTTCTGGCTTCACCGCAGTTTCAGAAGGCAGAGTCAAAGCTTTCTTTTGCTGTAGGTAAAGATATCGCCGGACAGCCGGTGGTAACAGATATCGCCAAAATGCCGCATCTTCTGATCGCCGGTGCCACAGGTTCCGGTAAATCTGTCTGTATCAACACACTGATCATGAGTATCCTCTACAAGGCAAAGCCGGATGAGGTCAAGCTGATCATGATCGATCCGAAGGTCGTAGAGCTGAGTGTATACAATGGCATACCGCATCTTCTGATCCCGGTTGTCACAGACCCGAAAAAGGCAGCCGGTGCACTAAACTGGGCTGTTTCTGAGATGACGGACCGTTATAATAAGTTTGCACAATATGGTGTCCGTGACATGAAGGGTTACAATAAAAAGGTTGAAGCCCTCGAAGATATAGAAGATGAGAAAAAACCGGCCAAAATGCCGCAGATCGTTGTGATCGTAGACGAGCTGGCTGATCTTATGATGGTAGCGTCCAGCGAAGTGGAGGATGCGATCTGCCGTCTGGCACAGCTTGCCCGTGCCGCCGGTATCCATCTGATCATTGCCACACAGCGTCCGTCTGTCAATGTCATCACAGGTCTTATCAAGGCAAATATGCCGTCACGTGTGGCATTTGCGGTAAGCTCCGGTGTGGATTCCCGTACGATCCTGGATATGAACGGTGCCGAAAAGCTTCTCGGCAAGGGCGATATGCTCTTTTATCCGCAGGGCTATCCCAAGCCTGCCAGACTGCAGGGCAGCTTTGTTTCCGATAAGGAAGTCAGCGCTGTAGTCGATTTCCTGAAAAACGGACAGGAGGATCCTGTACAGTACGATGCGGCCATCACAGAACAGATCAGTTCAGCTTCCACTGCTACGGAGATCGGTTCAAACAAGAGCGAACGTGATGTCCTCTTTGAAGAAGCAGGACGGTTTATCATTGAAAAAGACAAAGCCTCTATCGGTATGCTGCAGCGAATGTTCAAGATCGGTTTCAACCGCGCTGCACGTATCATGGATCAGCTCTGTGAAGCCGGTGTGGTGAGCGGAGAAGAGGGAACAAAGCCAAGAAAGATCCTGTTGTCCATGGAGGAGTTTAATGAGCTGCTTTCGCAGCTGTAATAAAGGTTGGAGAAAAATATGAATTGTAAATATTGTGGCTATAAGCTGGGAGATGATGCGGCCTATTGTCCAAGCTGCGGCAGAGAGGTTCGCCTGGTGGCAGATTATCAGGTCCTTGGTGACACTCTGACACCCGAAAAGCAGGTTAACAGACAGCCAAAAGAAAAAAAGATCTCTGTCACACAGGATGAGATCGCACGCACCATCAGAAAAGAGCGTGAGGAACGCAAAAAGAAGAAAAAACAGAAGCAGCGCATCGTGCTCGGCGTGGCAGCTGTTCTGATCCTTGCCGGTGTTTTCGCTGGATGGCGGGTACATACGAAATACATAGAAGAACATTCTCTGGAATATCAGCTTTCTGCGGCTGAATCTGCCTTTTCAAACGGCAAATACGATGAAGCCTATACCGCAGTGCAAAAGGCTATCGATCTGGATGAGACGTCAGCTGATGCCTGGCTGTTAAAAGCAGATATCCTGTATGCCCAGAAAGAGTACGACAAAGCTGAATCTGTTTTAAAGAAAGTGATCAGCCTCTATCCGGAAAATCAGACGGCATACAGTACGCTGGTCAGAGTCTACGAAACGACAAAGCAGCCGGAAAAGATCGCCGATCTGTTTGCCACATGTACTGATATTACGATACGGGACAAGTTTTCCGCATATATCTGCAATGCGCCGACGGCCAGTCCGGAAGGTGGAAGCTTTAGCGATTATGTGAAAGTGACCTTAAGCGCCGATGCGGATGCACAGATCTACTACACACTGGACGGTTCTGTTCCAACAAAGGAAAACGGCTCCCTTTACAGTGAGCCGATCGCGCTGGAAGAGGGTTCTACAACGTTAAAAGCTGTGGCAGTGAATGCCAAAAATATTACCAGCGATCTGGTGGAGCTGTCCTATTCTGTACTGTATCCGGTACCGGAAACGCCAAAGATAGCGCCAAGTTCAGGAACGTTTACATCTGGTATGGACACAACGATCCAGGTTGTCATACCGGACGGTTGCAAGGCTTATTATGCCTTTGACCAGAAGCCCACGGAAAAAACAGGAAAACGCTACACCGGTCCTGTAGAGATGCCGGCGGGCGAGCATACATTCTATGCGATCCTTGTCAACGACTATGGTAAATCCAGCTATGCGGCCAGTGAGACCTACAGCAACAAGGCTGCCGAAGAACCTGCTGCCGATACCGTGACAGAAGAGGCGGATACAGCTGAATAATTGGACGGAGCGTACAATTCTTTTGTACGATTCGATAAAAGTTTCACAATTTTCAGAAAATATACATGTTTATATGGCATTTCGGTAATATGATCTGCTATTATGTTAATTAACATACAAAACACAAAACAGGAGGAAGTTATGTACAAGATTTTAAAAGCAGAAAAACTTGCGGAAAACATCTATTCCATGATTGTGGAAGCCCCGCGTGTTGCCAAACACTGCGAGCCCGGACAGTTTATCATCGCAAAGACAGACGAAACAGGAGAGCGTATCCCGCTGACAATCTGTGATTATGACCGCGAAGCCGGTACTGTCCGCATTGTTTTCATGCCGATCGGCTACTCCACAATGAAAATGAGTGAATTAAAGGCAGGAGATGCTTTCGAAGATTTCGTCGGACCGCTGGGAAGACCGTCCGATCTGATCGACGAGCCGATCGAAGAGCTTAAAAAGAAAAACATCCTGTTTATTGCCGGTGGTGTCGGCACCGCACCGGTATATCCCCAGGTAAAATGGCTGCATGAGCATGGCATCACAGCCGATGCGATCATCGGAGCCAAGACAAAGGATCTGGTTATTCTTGAGGACGAGTTTAAAGATGTATGTAATCTGTATGTAACAACAGATGACGGTTCCTACGGACGTACCGGTATGGTAACCAAATGTCTGGAGGACCTTGTAAAAGAGGGTAAACATTACGATCACTGTGTAGCGATCGGCCCGATGATCATGATGAAATTTGTCTGTAAGCTGACAAAAGAGCTGGGCATCCCGACAGTTGTCAGCATGAACCCGATCATGGTAGATGGTACAGGTATGTGTGGTGCCTGTCGTGTCATGGTTGGTGACGAAGTGAAATTTGCCTGTGTAGACGGACCGGAGTTTGACGGTCATCTGATCGATTTCGACCAGGCTATGCAGAGACAGACCATGTATAAAACAGAAGAAGGCCGTGCCAAATTAAAAGCGATCGAAGGCGATACACATCACGGCGGATGCGGCAATTGCGGAGGTGACAGATAATGGCAGATGCATTAAAGAGAGTACCGGTCAGAGAACAGGATCCGGCAGTCAGAGCCCACAATTTTGAAGAAGTTTGTCTGGGATACAATAAAGAAGAAGCTATGGATGAGGCAACACGCTGCCTGCACTGCAAAAATGCAAAATGTGTACAGGGATGTCCGGTATCCATTAATATCCCGGATTTCATTGCTGCAGTCAAAGAGGGCGAGTTTGAAAAGGCTTACCAGGTGATCGGACAGTCCAGCGCACTGCCGGCAGTCTGCGGTCGTGTATGCCCGCAGGAGAGCCAGTGTGAGGGCAAATGTATCCGTGGTATCAAGGGTGAGCCGGTATCTATCGGTAAACTGGAGCGTTTTGTAGCCGACTGGGCCAAGGAAAACGGTATCAAACCTGAGACAGCCAAAGAGAAAAACGGCAAGAAGGTCGCTGTGATCGGTGCCGGCCCTGCAGGACTTACCTGTGCAGGTGATCTGGCAAAGCTTGGCTACGAAGTCAAGATCTTCGAAGCTCTGCACAAAGCCGGCGGTGTACTGGCTTATGGTATTCCGGAATTCCGTCTGCCAAAGAGCAAGGTTGTAGATGCTGAGGTTGAAAATGTCAAAGCTCTGGGTGTTGAGATCGAGACAAACGTAATCATCGGAAAATCCATCACGGTAGATGAGCTTCTGCAGGATGAAGGCTACGATGCTGTATTTATCGGCTCCGGAGCCGGTCTGCCGATGTTTATGGGTATTCCGGGTGAGACAGCCAACGGCGTTATGTCTGCCAACGAATTCCTGACCAGAAACAACCTGATGAAGGCTTATCTCGACGATTATGACACACCGATCCGCAAAGGCAAAAAGGTTGCCGTTGTCGGCGGCGGTAACGTAGCTATGGATGCTGCACGTACGGCACTTCGTCTTGGTGCAGATGTACATATCATCTACAGACGTAGTGAAGCGGAGCTTCCGGCACGTAAGGAAGAAGTACATCATGCCAAGGAAGAGGGTATCAATTTCGAACTTCTGACCAATCCGAAGGAAATCCTCGTAGATGAGAACGGCTGGGTCAAAGGTATCCGCTGCATCCGCATGGAGCTGGGTGAGCCGGATGCTTCCGGAAGAAGACGTCCGATCGAGGTACCGGGTTCCGTATTTGATATTGACGTTGATACCGTTATCATGTCTCTGGGAACAAGCCCGAATCCGCTGATCTCTTCCACGACATACGGACTGGATGTTAACAAGAGAAAATGTATCATTGCGGATGAAGAAACAGGTAAGACAACCAAGGATGGCGTATATGCCGGCGGTGATGCCGTAACAGGTGCCGCTACCGTTATCCTGGCTATGGGTGCAGGTAAAGCTGCTGCCAAAGGTATTCACGAATACCTTTCCAACAAATAAACAACCGGCACAGGACCGGCGATGAAATGAGGGTATCATGAGAATAACGATTCTCTGTGTGGGAAAGATCAAAGAAAAATATCTGCAGATGGGTATAGCCGAATATGCCAAACGTCTGGGCAGATATATAAAACTGGATATTCCTGAGGTACCGGACGAAAAGACACCGGACGGGGCTTCCCCGGCACAGGAAGCCCGGATCCGGGATATCGAAGGGGAACGGCTCTTAAAGCATATACGGCCGGATGATTTTGTCATAACGATGGCGATAGACGGGCAGATGCTCGACTCTGTCGCACTGTCCCGGCAGATAGAAAGCTGGGGTGTGCAGGGAAAAAGTCATCTGGTCTTTGTGATCGGCGGCTCTCTGGGGCTTTCTGAGGCTGTTTTACAGAGGGGAGACTATGCACTCAGCTTCTCAAAGCTGACATTTCCCCATCAGCTGATGCGGATGATCCTTCTTGAACAGATTTACCGGAGCTATCGCATTATGAACCACGAACCCTATCATAAATAACACGGAGGAGACACATGCTCGAATTCAAGTATGACACACAGCTCCTGATCGAAGGTGAAAACCTTGATGAGGACGAGATCAACGATTACATTACAGAACATTTCAAAGGGGACTGTCTTCTGGCAGTCGGAGACGAGGATCTGATCAAGATCCATTTCCATACCAATGAGCCGTGGCAGCTTCTGGAGTATGCCGCAGGTCTTGGCGAGATCTACGATATCGTGATCGAGGATATGGACAGACAGTCGAGAGGTCTGCAGGGCTGATCGGTAAGCTACAGGAGGTAGGCACAGCATGATTTACGATGAAATAGAAGAGTACATAGCCGGATATCCGATCTACCAGTATGCCTTTATGGATTCTGCGGATGTGGAATTTTCCGAGCGTGTACGTACGATCTGCAAAAAGGAATGCAAGCGCTATGGCCATTCCTGGTCCTGTCCGCCTGCAGTCGGCAGTGTCAAAAGCTGTGAAACTATCTGTAAAAAGTATCCCAAAGCGCTTTTGTTTTCCACAGTGGCAGAGGTGGAGGATTATTCCAATATGGACAGGCTTCTGGAAAGCAAAGAGGAGCATGAGCTGATCACCCGTCAGATCCTGCGCTATCTGAAGGAACATGATGTGGTCTGCTATGCACTCAGTTCAGATTCCTGTTCTATCTGTGACAAATGTGCCTATCCGAAAGCCTGCCGCCATCCGGAGGCGGTGCTGCCCTGCATAGAGAGTCATGGCATCGTTGTGATGAATGCCATCGAAAAGTGCAGTATGGATTTTTATCTGGGTGACAATACGGTACTGTGGTTTACCATGATATTTCTGAAAAATGTATATGAGTTCTGATACCCGCATATATTGGGTATGAGAAAAGGATCGGGATGGATCGTATGGCTGAAAAACGCAGAAAGAAAAAGGCCGCTTACGAGACATCCTTTTCTTATTTCAGAAAAGGCCATCCGGTGATCACAATGCACGGCAACAGCCGTATCTGTATAGAGAATTATCAGCGTCTGCTGACATTTTCACCGACCAGAATGCAGATTTCCACAGCGTTTGGACTGCTGGTGATCTGTGGAAGTACACTCTCGATCGCCTGCTTTTCTCCGTCAGAGATCATCATTGCAGGCAAGATCCTTGCCCTGCAGTTTCCCGGGGAGGAACGTGTATGAAAAAAAAACACTGGCTGCGCCGTTTCGCTGTTCTGGAATGCGGCATCTGCGGGGAGGGTGTTTTTCGTTTTTTTCAGCTTTGCAGAAAAAATGCCATATGTCTGCAGAATATACAGAAAAAACAGGATACCTATACGTTTCAGATACGGGCAGACGAGTATGTCCGGGCCCGACATCTCAGGTACTTAAGTGGTGTACATCTTGTGATCCTGAAAAAGTACGGATTCCCGTTTGTGCTCAGGCGGCTGTCTGCACGCAGTGCCTTCTGTTTCGGTATCCTTTTATGCAGTATCCTCTGGTGGACGCTTTCCGGACATATCTGGGAAATACGTTTTACCGGAAATATAAAGGTCACCAGCGAATCGATGCTTCGTTTCCTTGCAGCGGAACATGTCTGTGCCGGTATGAAAAAGAAAGAAACGGACACCAGAAAGATCGCAGATGCTCTTCGCGATGCCTTTCCTTCGTTTGTCTGGGTGGCGGCCGAGACAAAAGGTACCGTTTTGTATATCCGCGTGGAAGAGGCAAAAGAAACTGTGACAGCGACTGTACCTTCTGACGACTGCAGTCTGTATGCAGACAGGGAAGGCCAGATCCTTTCCATGGTTACACGAAACGGTATTGCCATGAAGGAAGCAGGGGCGTATGTATATCCGGGAGATCTGCTGGTCAGTGGAGAGATTCCATTATATGACGATGGCCAGAATATCACAGGCTACACGTACTGTGGTGCGGATGCCGATATTCTGATCGAAACCTCGTACAGTTACTATGACCGGATAGATTATGCGCATTTGCAGCCAGTCTATACAGAGAGCAGATTCTGCGGACTGCAGGCCGGTGTAACAGACACCCAGCTGCGTCTCTGGCAACAGCCGGCCAGGGGAGAGATTATGGCAACCGTATTTCCCCTGCGTTTGTCCGAAAACTGTCCGTTGCCTTTTTCATTTACCTTCTACAGCGTCCGCGACTGCCGGTACAGGGAGGAAATGTATACGCAGGATGAGGCAGCGGCACTGTTACAGGAACATTTTTCCGAATTTTTTGTGCAATTAGCAAAAAAGGTAATGCGTATAACGACAAATAATGTTAAAATAGCACTATACAACGATCATGCGACAGCCTCGGGCCGTCTGACAACAGCAGAGTATACCGGCATACAGGGGCCTACGCCTAAAACTACGAGAAAGGACACGACGACAGACGATTGATGTACGAACAACTGATGGAGATACCCGCTGAACATGCCAAAAATGTTTTTGGTGAATACGATGCTTATCTCAAAAAAATAGAAAAGACACTGCAGGTGGAGACCGTGGAAAGGGACGGTGAGCTAAAGATCACCGGTCAGCAGTCCCATGTGGAACGGGCGGTACTGATCCTGAACCAGCTTTTGGAGCTGTCCCGCCGCAAAAATGTCATTCACGAACAGAATGTCAATTATCTTTTATCCCTCTCTGAGCCGGAAAAGACAGAAAAATATGTGGAGATGGACAAATCCTGTATCTGTCATACGATCCAGGGTAAGCCGGTAAAGCCAAAGACCTTCGGTCAGAAAAAGTATGTGGAGGCAATCCAGAAAAACAAGATTGTTTTCGGCATAGGACCTGCGGGTACCGGTAAAACATATCTTGCAATGGCGATGGCAATCACAGCTTTCAGAAACGATGAGGTAAGCCGGATCATCCTGACACGTCCGGCGATCGAAGCCGGAGAAAAGCTCGGATTTCTTCCGGGAGATCTGCAGAGCAAGATCGATCCGTACCTGCGTCCTCTCTACGATGCGCTGTATCAGATCATGGGACCGGACAATTTCCAGCGCAACATGGAAAAAGGGCTGATCGAGGTGGCACCGTTGGCGTATATGCGCGGCCGTACACTGGACAATGCCTTTATCATCCTTGATGAGGCACAGAATACGACACCGGCACAGATGAAGATGTTTCTGACCCGTATCGGTTTTGATTCGAAGGTGATCGTTACCGGCGATTCCACTCAGAAAGATCTGCCGGCAGACCAGAAATCCGGTCTTGAAGTGGCCAGAGAAGTCCTTGGCGGGATCGAGGATATCGCTTTCTGTGAGCTGACCGGTGCCGATGTTGTACGGCATCCGCTGGTACAGAAGATCGTACAGGCCTACGATGCCTACGAAAAGAAAAACGAAAAAGCCAGGAAAAGAATGGATGGCAGAAAGGGCAAGAGATGACCTTAGACTTTGAAAAAG
>JAHZHB010000006.1:5665-18903 GCA_019420465.1 Lachnospiraceae bacterium | reverse complement strand
GTCATCGGGTGCACAGAGTAAACGCTTTTGCCGGCCCGATGATTCTTTCTGCATAATAAAATGCAACAAGGCCGCTTCCCCTTTAAGGAGAAAGACAGCCTTGTCTTTTACCGTCATGATACGATTTTATTTTACGATTCTGACTTTCAGTACATCTTCGATCGCAGACAGCTTTTCTACGACATCCTCTGTCAGTACGCTCTCTACGTCGATGATGGTATACGCATATTCACCTTTACTCTTGTTGGTCATGGTCGCGATGTTCATACCCATATCGCCAAGGACCTTTGTGAACTTGTTGATCATGTTAACAACGTTCTTATGGCAGATCGTCACACGGCCTGCGGATGTGCATACGCCGAAATCGCAGTCCGGATAGTTTACAGAATGTTTGATGTTACCGTTTTCCATATAGTCACGGATCTCCTGAACAGCCATCTCTGCACAGTTGTCCTCAGATTCGGCTGTGGAAGCGCCCAGATGCGGTGTGATCAGCACATTTTCAGCACCGGCTACGGTCGGATTGGCAAAGTCAGATACATATTTCTTTACTTTACCTGTATGCAAAGCTTCAACAAGAGCTTTTTCATCTACGAGAAGATCTCTCGCATAGTTCAAAAGAACGACACCGTCCTTCATCATACCGATAGCTTCTGCATCGATCATGTTCTTTGTGCTGTCCATCAGCGGTACATGGATCGTTATGTAGTCACATGTACGGTAGATATCCTCCACGTTATTGATATGTTTGATGGATCTGGACAGGTTCCATGCGGCATCTACGGAGATGTACGGGTCATAGCCATACACTTCCATGCCCAGATGTACGGCAGCATTGGCTACCTTGACACCGATGGCACCAAGACCGATGATACCAAGCTTTTTGCCGGCGATCTCGCAGCCTGCAAACTGTTTTTTCTGTTTTTCAGCCATCTTGCCGATATTGTCCTCGTCCTTGTTCTGACGTACCCATTCGATGCCGCTGACGATATCACGGGAGGCAAGGAGCATGCCGGCAATAACCATCTCTTTTACACCGTTGGCATTGGCACCCGGCGTATTGAAGACAACGATACCCTTGTCTGCGCAGGTATCAAGCGGGATATTGTTGACACCGGCACCGGCTCTGGCCACACATACCAGACTTTCCGGCAGATCAAGCTCATGCATGCTGGCACTTCTGACCAGGGCAGCCTGTGCTTCTTTTAGTGTATCTACTTTTTTATATGCGTCGGTAAAATGATCTGTACCTACGGCAGAAATCGGATTTAAGGTAGTATAGGTAAACATTATTTATTTTCCTCCTCGAATTTCTTCATGAATTCGACCAGCTTCTCCACACCTTCGATCGGCATGGCGTTGTAGATGCTGGCACGCATACCGCCAACGGTTCTGTGGCCCTTCAGATTGACAAAGCCGGCCTCTGTGGCTTCTTTGACGAATTTGGCATCCAGATCCTTGTCGCCTGTAACGAACGGTACATTCATCAGGGAACGGTCTTCTTTGACAACAGTACCTTTGAACATTTCGCTGCTGTCGAGGAAATCGTACAGTATCTTTGCCTTTTTCTCGTTGCGCTCTTTCATAGCTTCCAGACCGCCCATCTTTTTGAGCCATTTGAAGACCTTGCCACATACATAAATACACCAGCAGTTCGGTGTATTGTACAGAGAATTGGCATCTGCGTGGGTCTTGTATTTCATCATGGTCGGTGTACCCTCGAGTACATCGTCTGTGATCAGATCGTCACGGACAATAGCGATCACCATGCCGGCCGGACCGACGTTTTTCTGTACACCGCCGTAGACGATGGCAAATTTGGATACATCCAGCGGCTCAGACAGGAAACAGGAAGATACATCGGCTACCAGATCTTTACCTTTTGTATTCGGCAGCTGTTTGTATACTGTACCGTAGATCGTATTGTTCATGCAGATATATACATAATCGGCATCCTCATCGATCGGCAGATCGGAACAGTCCGGGATGTAGGAAAATGTCTTATCCTCAGAAGAAGCGATCTTGACAGCTTTGCCGTATTTGGATGCTTCCTGGTAAGCCTTCTTGGCCCACTGACCTGTTACGATATAATCAGCCACTTTGTTTTTCATCAGATTCATCGGAATCATGGCAAACTGTAAGGATGCGCCGCCCTGTAAAAACAGGACTTTATAATTATCCGGAATCTGCATCAGATCACGCAGATCTTTTTCCGCTTCTTTGATGATCTCGTCGAATACCTGTGAGCGGTGACTCATCTCCATAACGGACTGTCCACTGCCGTTGTAATCCAACAGCTCTTCCTGAATCTCCTTTAACACTTCTTCGGGCAGTACAGCCGGACCGGCTGAAAAATTGTACACTCTGCTCATCTTCTCATATCCTCCTCAATCTTTTCTATTTCAACACAGACTGTGTTAAAATCTGATACACTTTTCAGTTTAACGCTTTACTAAAGTACATCTTTCCTGATTGTAAAACTTTTAACGAACCAGTGCAAGTGTATTTCTGCATTTTGTACAATAAAAATACAGGTTTTTGTAAATTTATGCATAATTTTTGCATGTTGTCTAGCATCCTCTGTCATTTTTCGTACACATCCAGTCAAAAACCGCTATGTACAAGCGCTTATCAGGCATGACTAAACCTGACTCTTCCAGACCGGATACCGATGTATTTGTATAGCAAAAAACTGCTCCGGTCAGTTCCGGAACAGTTTTCACCCGTTTATTTATTTTTCAGATCTTCCTCATCGAAAACATCGGAGATGGACGCACCTGCCGGTACCATCGGGAATACCTTGTCGTCCTGATCGATCACGCACTCGATCACTACGGTCGTGTTCAGCTCGATCGCTTTTTCGATCGCCGGACCCACTTCTTCTTTCTTTGTGACACGGATACCCACTGCGCCCATGGACTCGGCAAACTTCACAAAGTCTACCTTGTCGTTCAGGATCGTATTGGAGTATCTGTGATCGTAAAACAGCGTCTGCCACTGGCGTACCATGCCCAGTACATGATTGTTGATCACGATCTCGATCAGAGGCAGATTGTTTCTGGCTGCAGTAGCTACTTCGTTCATGTTCATACGGAGGCAGCCGTCACCTGCGATATTGACAACGACTTTGTCCGGGCAGCCGAATTTGGCACCGATCGCAGCGCCAAGGCCGTACCCCATCGTTCCCAGACCACCGGAAGTCAAAAGAGTATTCGGTTTGGTGTATTTATAATACTGTGCAGCCCACATCTGGTGCTGTCCTACGTCTGTAACAACGATAGCATCACCCTTTGTCACACGGTACAGCTCCTCGATCACATAGGGACCGGTCAGACCGTCATGATTGTAGGTCAGCGGATATTTCTTTTCGCAGTCTTTTACCCAGTCTACCCACTCCTTATGGGACAGCTGTGCCATACGGCGGTTCAGCTCTTTTAAGACAACCTTTACATCACCGATCACAGCAGCATCTACCGGGATATTCTTGTTGATCTCTGCCGGATCGACATCGATCTGCAGAACTTTGGCATTCTGTGCAAATGTCTTTGTATTACCGGTTACACGGTCACTGAAACGCGCACCGATCGTTACCAGCAGGTCACATTTGGTTACGGCATAGTTGGACGTCTTGGTACCATGCATACCCAGCATACCGGTAAATAACGGATCTGTCTCCGGGAATGCGCCATGTCCCATCAGGGATGTCGTTACCGGGGCATCCATCTTATGTACAAACTCTGTCACTTCCTCGGCTGCACCGGAAAGGATTGCACCACCACCGACAAAGATCATCGGTTTTTCGGCTGCATTGATCAGCTCAAGCGCCGCATCCATGGACTCCGGCGTGATATGATCCATGTCAGGAAGGATTTCCTCCGGTTTTACCGGATAGTATTCACACATATTGGAGGTAACATCCTTCGTAACGTCGACAAGAACCGGTCCCGGACGGCCGCTTTTGGCGATCTTAAACGCACGGCGCAGGGTATCGGCAAGCTTTGTCACGTCTTTTACGATCGTGCTGTATTTGGTGATCGGGATCGTCACACCGGCGATATCGACCTCCTGGAAGGAATCCTTGCCAAGAAGCGGTACACCGACATTGGCTGTGATGGCTACCAGCGGAATGGAATCCATATACGCTGTAGCGATACCGGTAACGAGGTTTGTAGCTCCCGGACCGGATGTGGCCATACAGACACCGACTTTGCCTGTTGCACGGGCATAGCCGTCTGCTGCATGGGCAGCTCCCTGCTCATGGGATGTCAGCACGTGACGGATCTCGCCGCTGTGCTTGTATAAAGCATCATATACATTCAGGATGGTACCGCCCGGATAACCGAAGACGGTGTCAACACCCTGCTCTTTTAAACATTCGATGATGATATCAGAACCGTTTAACTGCATCTGTTTTCTCTCCTTGCTCTGTATTTTATCGTTGAAGCTGCCAGTTTTCCGGCTTTATGATTTATTTCACTTCGAGAACGGCACCGCGGGCACCACTGGTTACCATATGGGCATATCTTGCCAGATAACCGGTCTTTACCTTCGGCTCTCTCGGCTGCCATCTGGCTTTTCTCTCTGCCAGAACTTCGTCGCTGACATCCAGATGAAGCGTTCTCTCCGGAATGTTGATCTTGATAATATCTCCCTCTTCTACGAGAGCGATCGGGCCGCCTACAGCTGCCTCCGGGGATACATGACCGATGGAAGCACCACGGGAAGCACCGGAGAAACGTCCGTCTGTGATCAGGGCTACGCTGGAGCCAAGTCCCATACCTGCGATCGCAGATGTCGGATTTAACATCTCACGCATACCCGGACCGCCTTTCGGTCCCTCATAGCGGATCACAACTACATCACCGGCTACGATCTTGCCACCCTTGATGGCTGCGATCGCATCCTCTTCACATTCGAAGACTCTGGCCGGGCCCTCGTGTACCAGCATCTCCGGTACGACTGCGGACTGTTTGACCACACTGCCGTCCGGGGCAAGGTTGCCCTTCAGAACAGCCAGACCACCGGTCTTTGTATATGGATTCTCAACCGGACGGATAACCTCCGGATTAAGGTTTTTGGCATCTTTGATATTTTCACCGACAGTCTTGCCTGTGCAGGTCATGCAGTCGAGATTTAACAGATTAAGCTTTGTCAGTTCTTTCATAACGGCATAGACACCGCCGGCTTCGTTTAAGTCCTCCATATAGGTCGGACCAGCCGGTGCCAGATGACACAGGTTCGGTGTTCTGTCACTGACACTGTTGGCAAAACCGATCTCGAAATCAAAACCGATCTCGTGAGCGATCGCCGGCAGATGCAGCATACTGTTGGTGGAGCAGCCCAGTGCCATATCGACAGTCAGTGCATTCATAATCGCATCTTTTGTCATGATATCTCTCGGGCGGATATTCTTTTCAAGCAGCTCCATAACCTTCATGCCGGCATGCTTTGCCAGTTTGATACGCTCGGAATATACAGCCGGGATCGTACCGTTGCCCTGCAGTCCCATACCCAGAACCTCTGTCAGGCAGTTCATACTGTTTGCCGTATACATACCGGAACAGGAACCGCACGTCGGACATACCTTGTGTTCGAACTCACAGACATCCTCCTCGGTCATCTTGCCTGCAGCGTAAGCACCTACAGCCTCGAACATGGAGGACAGACTTCTCTTCTGGCCTTTGACGTGACCGGCCAGCATCGGACCGCCGCTGACAAATACAGTCGGTACATTGATACGTGCTGCTGCCATCAGAAGACCCGGTACGTTTTTATCACAGTTTGGCACCATGACCAGTGCATCAAACTGATGCGCCATTGCCATAGCCTCTGTGGAATCTGCGATCAGATCACGGGTTACCAGAGAGTATTTCATACCTTCATGACCCATGGCGATACCGTCACAGACAGCGATCGCCGGGAACACTCTCGGCACACCGCCTGCCATGGCAACACCCATCTTTACAGCCTCAACGATCTTGTCCAGGTTCATGTGGCCCGGAACAATCTCGTTGTAGGAGCTGACGATACCGACTAACGGCTTGTTCATCTCTTCTTCTGTCAGTCCCAGTGCATTAAACAGGGATCTGTGGGGCGCCTGCTGCATCCCTTTTTTTACTGCATCACTCTTCATCTCTTATCCTCCCTTATACGGCTGCAGCGATGAGATCACCCATCTCAGAGGTAGATACCTTCTTACATCCATCCGAGAAAATATCTCCCGTTCTGTAACCGTCTCTCAGTACTTTTGCCACAGCTGCCTCTACGGCATCTGCTTCTTTATCCAGATCCAGCGAATATCTGAGCAGCATTGCTGCCGAAAGGATCGTAGCAATCGGATTGGCGATATTCTGACCTGCGATATCCGGTGCGGAGCCGCCACTCGGCTCGTAGAGACCAAACTTTGTCTCGTTTAAGCTGGCACTGGACAGCATACCGATGGAACCGGTCACCATGCTGGCCTCATCTGAAAGAATATCTCCGAACATATTTTCCGTCAGGATCACGTCAAACTGAGCCGGATCTTTGACCAGCTGCATCGCGCAGTTATCTACCAGCATATGCTCCAGCGTAACTTCCGGATAATCCTTTGCTACTTCTTCAACGACCTTTCTCCAGAGTCTGGAGGAATCCAGTACGTTTGCCTTGTCAACGCTTGTGACTTTCTTACGGCGCTTCATCGCGATGTCAAAACCTTTGACCGCGATACGTCTGATCTCCTCTTCATTATATGTCAGTACATCGACGGCTGTATCCAGTCCGTCTACCTTTTCTGTCTTGTGTTCGCCAAAATACAGGCCGCCGGTCAGCTCACGCATGATCATCATATCAAAGCCGTCGCCGATCACTTCGTCACGCAGCGGGCAGGCTTTTCTTAACTCATCGTATAAATGTGCCGGGCGCAGGTTGGCAAAAAGGCCGAGTGCCTTTCTTAAGCTTAACAGTCCGGCTTCCGGACGCTTGGACGGCTCTAATTTATACCACGGGGATGTCGCAGCATTACCGCCGATCGATCCCATCAGTACGGCGTCGCTTGCCTTTGCCGCGTCTATTGTCTCCTGTGTCAGCGGAACACCATGCACATCGATGGAAGCTCCTCCCATTAACAGACTTGTGTAGGAAAACGTATGTCCGTATTTTTCACATACTGTATCAAGCACCTTTTTGGCTTCTCTGACGACTTCAGGGCCAATACCGTCTCCCGGAATCAGTGCAATCTTGTATTCCATGGTCATCCACTCCTTCTCTATCTCTAAAATATCGTTTCTATCATAATCCATTTATTTTCAAATTTCAACCTTTAATATGGTAAAGAGGCAGTGTATACAAAAAACCGGAATGAAAAAGGACAGGCCGTTTTGGCCTGTCCAGATTTTCTTATTCTGCTTTTTCCTGTTTTTCTACCTGTGTGATGGCAGCTTTTTTCATCGGGATACGGCAGTTTCTGTTGTTACCGAACTCTACGACAACATCCTCTTCTGTGATGTCGATCACGATGCCGTAGAAACCGCTTGTGGTAACAACTGCATCACCAACCTCCATATCAGAGATCATGGATGATAATCTTTTCTGTTCTTTCTTCTGCGGACGGATCATCAGGAAATACATGATACCGAACATAACGGCCAGCCATACGATCATCATGATCATGCTGCCGCTTCCGCTTGCTTGTGTTGTTGCTAAAATCATAATTTTTCCTCCTGTCTTCACGGCAGTGAACGTTCTGCCGGAAAATACCTCTATCTATAATAGCGGACTTAAGGCCCAAGGGCAAGCATTTTTTACCATTTTAGATATATTTTATAGTTCGTTTTACTTTTCTCCCTCCGGAGAAACCATATATACGGCAAGTCTTTTTCGTGTCTGCTTTACAGACATCTTATTTTTTCTTATCATTTTCCATGAAGCCGTCGAGTTTTGCGCGCTTGTAGCTGTCGAAGCGGTCCTCATCGAGTGCGTCACGGATCTCTGTCATCATCGTATTGTAGAAATACAGATTGTGCAGTACGCAAAGGCGCATGCCGAGCATTTCTTTTGCCTTTAACAGATGACGGATGTACGCACGGGAATAATGCTGGCAGGCCGGACAGCCGCAGCCTTCTTCGATCGGGCGGGCATCCAGCTCAAATTTTGCATTGAACAGGTTTAATTTGCCCTGATTGGTGTATACATGACCATGACGGCCGTTACGGCTCGGATAAACGCAGTCAAAGAAATCGATACCACGCTCAACACCCTCGAGAATATTGGCCGGTGTTCCAACACCCATCAGATAGGTCGGCTTGTCCTGCGGCAGGTACGGTACGACCTCGTCAAGAATATGATACATTTCCTCATGTGTCTCACCGACAGCCAGTCCGCCTACGGCATAACCGTCCAGATCCATCTCACGGATGCGTTTGGCATGGTCGATACGGATATCCTCATAAATTGCGCCCTGATTGATACCAAACAGAAGCTGATGTTTGTTGATCGTATCCTCGAGACTGTTTAAGCGGGTCATCTCTGCCTTGCAGCGGGCCAGCCAGCGGGTCGTACGGGCTACGGAATCCTCGACGTATTTTCTGTCTGCCACGCTGGACGGACATTCGTCAAAAGCCATGGCGATCGTGGAAGCCAGATTGGACTGGATCTGCATACTCTCCTCCGGTCCCATAAAGATCTTGTGACCGTCGATATGGCTCTGGAAATATACACCCTCTTCTTTGATCTTGCGAAGACCGGCCAGGGAAAATACCTGAAATCCGCCGGAATCGGTCAGAATCGGTCTGTCCCAGTTCATAAATTTATGCAGACCGCCGAGGGCCTTGACAACCTTGTCACCCGGACGGACATGCAGATGGTAGGTATTGGACAGCTCGACCTGCGTGTTGATCGTGTAAAGATCCTGTGTGGAGACCGCGCCTTTGATTGCAGCGGCTGTTCCGACATTCATGAATACAGGCGTCTGGATCGTGCCGTGTACGGTCTGCATCATGGCACGCTTGGCTCTGCCGTTTGTTTTTAATACTTTATACATGTTATCTGTTCCTTTTCTTTTATTTCAAAATTTTGCAATTTGACAGCATACACAGCTTAGTATAGTGTCGATTTTACGATTTATCAACAGATTTTTTAGATTCTTTTTCGAATTATACGGTGGATTGCCAATTGCCATGGTCAATATTTTACTGTATAATACACTGGATTATGAGATGTACATAATTAATAAGAACAAACTCTTATGCAGATGCAGGATACTTTCCGATCTTTTTTACGGAAATACTTCCTGCTCTTTTCTGCACAGACATACTATCATGCAAAGGAGGAGCGGATATTCCGCTGAAAAACTGTATGACAAACACTACATATACACTGGGAATCGATATCGGTTCCACGACAGTTAAGATCGCGATCCTTGACGATGAGCATAAGATCCTCTTCTCGGATTACGAACGTCACTATGCCAATATCCAGGAGACACTTGCTTCCCTGCTTGAAAAAGCGGAAAAGCTTCTGGGCGAATGTACACTTCGTCCGGTGATCACAGGTTCCGGCGGTCTGACACTGGCCAATCATCTGGAGATACCTTTTGTACAGGAAGTTATCGCTGTCTCCACAGCGTTAAAAGAGCGCGCACCTAAAACTGACGTTGCCATCGAGCTTGGCGGTGAGGATGCCAAGATCATCTATTTCGAAGGCGGCAATGTTGAACAGCGTATGAACGGTATCTGTGCCGGCGGTACAGGTTCCTTTATCGACCAGATGGCTTCCCTGTTACAGACGGACGCGACCGGTCTGAACGAATATGCCAAAAATTACAAGGCACTCTACCCCATCGCGGCCCGCTGCGGTGTATTTGCCAAATCCGATATCCAGCCGCTGATCAACGACGGTGCAACAAAGGAAGATCTTTCCGCTTCCATTTTCCAGGCAGTTGTCAACCAGACCATCAGCGGACTGGCCTGCGGTAAGCCGATCCGTGGCCATATCGCTTTTCTGGGCGGTCCGCTGCACTTTTTATCTGAACTAAAAGAGGCCTTTATCCGCACCTTAAAGCTTGACGAAGAGCATACGATCGTGCCGGAGAACTCTCATCTGTTTGCGGCCATCGGTTCTGCCATGAATGCCAAAGAGACTGCATACTCTCTGACCGCTTTAAAGGAACGCCTGCAGGCTTCTGTCAAGATGGATTTTGAGGTTGCCCGTATGGAGCCTTTATTTGCCACAAAGGAAGACTATGCCGCTTTCCGTGCCCGTCAGGACCAGTACAAGATCCGTACCGGCGATCTGTCTACCTATTCCGGTAACTGTTACCTTGGTATCGATGCCGGTTCCACAACGACAAAAACTGCCCTGATCGGTGAAGACGGCACCTTGCTGTATTCCTTCTATTCCAATAATAACGGCAGCCCGCTGGCGACAACGATCCGTTCCATTCAGGAGATCTACAGCCTGCTTCCGGAGGATGCCACGATCGTGCATGCCTGCTCTACCGGTTACGGTGAAGCGCTGATCAAATCTGCCCTGCTGCTTGACGAGGGCGAGGTAGAGACAGTCGCCCATTATTCCGCTGCTGCTTTCTTCCAGCCGGATGTTGACTGTATCCTCGATATCGGCGGACAGGATATGAAATGTATCAAGATCAAAGACCATGCCGTAGACAGCGTACAGTTAAACGAGGCATGTTCCTCCGGCTGCGGTTCCTTTATCGAAACATTTGCCAAATCCTTAAACTACAGTGTACAGGATTTTGCCAAAGAGGCTCTCTTTGCCGAGCATCCGATCGATCTGGGTACCCGCTGTACCGTATTTATGAACTCCAAGGTTAAACAGGCCCAGAAGGAAGGCGCTTCCGTCGCTGATATTTCTGCAGGTCTGGCTTACTCTGTTATCAAAAATGCCCTGTACAAGGTTATCAAGGTATCTGATGCCAGCGAGCTTGGTAAAAATATCGTCGTTCAGGGTGGTACGTTCTACAACGATGCTGTCCTGCGCAGTCTCGAAAAGATCGCCAACTGTGAAGTCATCCGCCCGGATATCGCCGGTATCATGGGTGCTTTCGGTGCTGCTCTGATCGCCAAAGACCGTTTCGAGCCGTGTAAAGGCACGACAATGCTGTCCATCGATGAGATCAATGCCCTCGAATACTCTACAACCATGACCCACTGCCATGGCTGTACCAACCAGTGCCGTCTGACGATCAACCACTTCACCGGCGGCCGTAAATTTATCAGCGGCAACCGCTGTGAACGTGGTATCGGCAAGCAGAAAAATGCTGAGCATATTCCGAACCTGTTCGAGTACAAATATAAGAAGATCTTTGACTACGCTCCGCTTGCCGAGGAAGACGCACCGCGCGGTACTGTCGGCATCCCGAGAGTTTTAAATATGTATGAAAACTACCCGTTCTGGTTTACCTTCTTTACCAGACTGGGCTATCGTGTCATCCTTTCCCCGGATTCCACACGAAAGATCTACGAGATGGGTATCGAATCCATTCCGAGTGAATCCGAATGTTATCCGGCCAAGCTGGCACACGGTCACGTATCCTGGCTGTTAAAACAGGGCATCAAGTTCATCTTCTACCCGTGCGTTCCGTACGAGCGTGAAGAGTTTGATGGTGCTGTCAACCATTACAACTGCCCGATCGTAACCTCCTACGCGGAAAATATCAAAAACAACGTCGAAGAACTCCGTGATGAAAGCATCCGCTTTAAAAATCCGTTCTTCGCCTTTACAAACGAGGAAGTACTGACCCAGGGTCTGATCGATGCGTTCCCGGATATCCCGGCTGACGAAATCAGAGCCGCTGCCCATGAAGGCTGGGAAGAGCTTGGCAATATGCGTGAAGACATCCGCCGCAAAGGTGAGGAAACCCTGCAGTGGATGAAAGACAATAACCGCCGCGGTATCGTACTGGCTGGACGTCCGTATCATGTCGATCCCGAGATCCATCACGGTATCCCGGATATGATCAACAGCTACGGTATGGCTGTACTGACAGAGGATGCCATCTCCCACTTAAAACCGCTGGAGCGTCCGATCCGTGTCAACGACCAGTGGATGTACCATACCAGACTGTATGCCGCAGCCAACTACGTCAAGACCCGTGATGACCTCGATCTGATCCAGTTAAACTCTTTCGGCTGCGGTCTGGATGCCGTAACCACCGATGAGGTATACGAGATCCTTGCAAAGAGTGGCAAGATCTATACCTGCTTAAAGATCGACGAGGTCAACAATCTCGGTGCCCCCCGTATCCGTGTGCGCTCTCTCATCGCCGCCATCCGCGTCCGTGAAAAAGAGCACACACAGCGCGAAATTAAGCCGTCTGCGATTGATAAGGTCGTATTTACCAAAGAAATGCGCAAAACCTATACGATCCTCTGCCCGCAGATGTCACCGATCCACTTTAACATCATGCAGCCGGCCTTCAATGCCGCCGGATACCATCTGGAAGTGCTGCCAAACGATAATAAAGAAGCCGTTGACGTTGGTCTGAAATACGTGAACAATGACGCCTGCTACCCGTCCCTGATGGTCGTAGGCCAGATCATGCAGGCTTTGCTCTCCGGCAAATATGACCTCGATCATGTCGCTGTCATCATGTCCCAGACAGGCGGTGGCTGCCGTGCATCAAACTATATCGCATTCATCCGCCGTGCCCTCGAAAAAGCCGGCATGACCCAGATTCCGGTCATCTCCATCAACCTGGCCGGACTCGAAAGCAACCCGGGCTTCAAGATCACCGCCGGACTGGCCATGCGTATCGCCTACGCCGCCGCCTTCGGTGACATCCTGATGCGCTGCCTCTACCGCATGCGCCCGTACGAGCTCAAAAAAGGAAGCGCCGACAAGCTGCATGACAAATGGGAAAAGATCTGTATCGACTTTGTTTCCCAGAAACATATGTCACACAACCGTTACAAACAGATCTGCCGCACCATGATCCGCGACTTCGACCGTCTGCCGATCAACGAAAACTTAAAGAAACCAAGAGTCGGTATCGTAGGTGAGATCCTCGTCAAATTCCTTCCGGCAGCCAACAACCATCTGGCCGAGCTGCTCGAAAAAGAAGGCGCCGAGGCCGTTGTACCGGATCTGATCGACTTTATGAGCTACAGCTTCTACAACCTGAACTTCAAAGTCAAATATCTCGGTACAAAGAAGTCCAGCGCCATGCTCGCCAACGTCGGTATCAAATTTATCGACTGGCTCAGAAGCGCCGCTGTCAAAGAATTTGAAAAGAGCAAACA
>JAHZHB010000006.1:0-5655 GCA_019420465.1 Lachnospiraceae bacterium | reverse complement strand
CTTTGATCCGCCCGCAGATATCAAAGACCTCGCCAGACATGCCGAACCCATCGTATCCATGGGTAACCAGACCGGCGAAGGCTGGTTCCTCACCGGCGAAATGATGGAACTCATCCACGGCGGAGCCAAAAACATCGTCTGCATCCAGCCATTCGCCTGCCTGCCCAACCACATCGTCGGCAAAGGCGTAATCAAAGAGATCAGACACAGATACCCCGACGCCAACATCGTAGCCGTAGACTACGACCCCGGTGCCAGCGAAGTCAACCAGCTGAACCGTATCAAACTGATGCTGTCCACCGCGGTGAAAAATCTGGATAAATAAATACAGAAAAAAACGGGAGCCTCCTGAAATGAGACTCCCGTTTTTTATTCTATTATATTAAAGATCGTATCCCCGCATGCCTCTCACATCTTATAATACATTCCAGGGATTTATGCTTTACACTCTCTGCCATCTTATGATCTTTTTTCCCGTCTTTCCGTAACTCATCTTTGTTTTCGCATTCTCAACCGCTTCACCACCAGACATCCCAGCACGCAGACAAACATCCCCAGCAGATACCCCGAAAAATCAATCCACATATCAGACACCTGCCCACTGCGCCCCGGCACAAACAGCTGGATCGTCTCATCACAGAAAGCCATCAAAAGCCCCGCAAACGCCACATTCAAAAAACACTGCACCCTTTCTCGCGCAAACTGCCGCAAAGCCATCCATCCCAGCACACCCGCCAGCGCATATTCCGAGAAATGCGCCATCTTGCGGACCAGATGCTCCGTCAGCACCTCCTTCCCCGAAAAAAGAACATCATTCAGAAACGCCAGCACCGCCCCACTCTTCATCGAAGAAACATCCGCCGGGTCCAGCGAGTTGCGAAAGATCAGCAACACATACAGCACATATACTAAAGGAAACACCCATTTTTTACTAAATCCCTTTTCTATCTTCACCACTTCATTATCTCCTGTTCTCCTTACTCCACCACATACTATACCATTTTTCATCCCGCCAATAAACCCAAACCTTTTTCTCACCCTCCCGCACAGCAGGCGCCAGCCGCCCTGTGCCCTCACCCACAATCTTCTTCCTGAATGCGCAACAGGCGCAGCCGCCTTGCGCCTCGCCACCTCCCGTCTCCTCACCACCGCGTCCCTCAAAGACAGGATGACCGAAAAAAGCAGCTGCAGGACTGTCCGGTATCCGGCATTTCCCTAAAGCGCAGGCTGACTGGTTCTTGGTGCGTAAAGGACTGTGGTGGTATGGGCAGCTGCCGCTTACCAGGCGGCAGCTGAGGATGCTTTGAGGAGAGTTTTCATCAGAAAACACTCCGAATGCATCCGCTCCCATATCACCACAGTCCTTTACACACCTAGAACCATCGCCTAAGCGTCGGGAAATGCCGGATACCGGACAGCCCTGCAGCTGCTTTTTTCGGTCATCCGTCCCCCCACATCTCTACTTCGCCGTCTCCTTCATCGCCACCGAACATGCAATATCCCCCAGCACATTCGCACAAGTAGCGCCCATATCACACAGCGTATTCACACTGATATACACGCCCATAATCCCCGTCGGCAGCCCCGCAAAAATAGCGACAGTCAGCTTCAGACTGTTCATTGTGTGTTGTTTTTGTTTTGCCATGTTCTTTCACTCTCTCTTTTCTTATTTTTACGGCACCACCACCAAAATGCCCATACTCCCATCCCTGGAAGCGTGGGCAGATATTTTGATGCCATACATATCAATAATTGATCCAGTGAACCAATTATTGATAGTCAGATCTGTTATTTTACAGCCTCAAATGCAGTATCCAGTGCTGCGATCAGATCCTCTGCTTTCTCAATACCGATGGAAAGACGGATCGTGTTCGGTTTGATACCCTGTTCCAGAAGTTCTTCTTCTGTGCACTGGCTGTGTGTGGTCGTTGCCGGATGAATGACCAGAGATTTTACATCAGCGACGTTGGCCAGCAGTGAGAAGATCGGCAGATTGTCGATAAACTTCTGTGCTGTTTTGGCATCACCCTTGATCTCAAAGGTAAAGATGGAACCGCCGCCGTTTGGCAGATATTTCTTGTACAGCTCATGTGTCGGCTCTGTCGGCAGTGACGGATGATGTACAGCCTCTACCTGCGGATGATTGTTCAGGTACTCAACGATCTTTAACGCATTCTGTACATGGCGCTCTACGCGGAGAGATAAAGTTTCAAGACCCTGCAGGAAGATAAAGGCATGGAACGGAGACAGTGTAGCACCGGTATCACGCAGGATGATCGCACGGATATAGGTTACGAAAGCTGCCGGTCCTGCTGCTTCTGCAAAGGAAACACCATGATAGCTCGGGTTCGGATCAGAGATCCACGGATACTTGCCGGAAGCCTTCCAGTCGAAAATACCGCCATCCACGATCACACCACCGATCGCTGTACCGTGTCCGCCGATGAATTTCGTAGCAGAATGTACCACGATATCAGCGCCGTACTCGATCGGACGGATCAGATACGGTGTGGCAAAAGTAGAATCCACTACCAGCGGAATATTGTGTGCATGTGCGATCTTTGCGATTTTTTCCAGATCGATCACATTGGAATTCGGATTGCCCAGTGTCTCAACAAAGATAGCCTTTGTATTTTCCTGAATAGCTGCCTCGAAAGAACCTTCCACATCCGGATCAACAAACGTTGTGGTTACCTGATTGTTCAGCGGGAATGTATGTGCCAGGTAGTTGTATGTACCACCGTAGATCGTCTTGGATGCTACGATATGCTCACCGGCCTTTGCCAGTGCCTGGAATGTATACGCCAGTGCTGCTGCGCCGGAAGCAACTGCCAGTGCTGCGCTGCCGCCCTCGAGAGAAGCAATACGCTGTTCAAACACATCCTCTGTCGGGTTTGTCAGTCTGCCGTAGATATTACCGGCATCACGAAGTCCGAATCTGTCAGCCGCATGCTGTGAATCATGGAACACATAGGATGTGGATGCGTAGATCGGTACGGCTCTTGCATCCGTTACCGGATCTGCCTTTTCCTGTCCGATGTGCAGCTGTCTTGTTTCAAATCCCCAGTTTTTAGAATCTTTAATATCTTTAGCCATTGTAGTAATCTCCTTTATTATTCGAATTTATCTGTATGACCGGTCATCTGCCGGCTTTTTATTTTGCTTTTTTCGCTGGTCCGATGGACCACTTTTGTTTATCTGTTACCGACTATATCCGGCGATCCCTTTATCTCAGTCCTTCTGTGCAGCAGCACATTCGATCTCTGCTCATTCGTACAGCATATATATACATCTGTGTTGCCTCCCTCGTTTTGATGTATTCATACTATCATGATATGAATTCTGTGTCTAATACAGAAAAAGCATAGCATGTTATAGTATAAATCTATAACATGCTATGCTTTCCTTTAAATTCCTTTATATCCCGAAAACCATTACCACAGTTTTTATAACTGTCACTTCCCGTTATTTTTATCCGCCATGACCTTTCAACGTTTCAGCTGTCCGACGATCGTCTTTTTCAAAAGCTCCATCTGCAACGGCCTGGCCAGGTGGGCATTCATCCCGGCTGCCAGACATTCTTTTGCATCCGAAACTCTGGTAACCTCAGCCCCCTGATCCCCGAGACGCACCCCGGCGATCTCGGCATTCAGCTCATTATCCTCCACAAGCATCAGGTGAAGATTCTCCTTTTTCTCACTGGCTACGCGATCCCCAGATATTTCTGTATCGCCCGGATATAGCTTTCTCCCATCCGGCTGAGCAGAATATTTTTCCGGGTGATATAACCAATTTCCATCACACTGTTTGGATTTTCTTCATCAGAATGAAACGGCACCGCACGGTAATCCCCGCCGTTTAATTCCTCACAGATAATGCCCGAACACAGCGTATACCCATTCAGTCCCACCATCAGATTCAGCATCGTCGCACGGTCATTGGCCTTGATTACCTGCGAATACTCATTCGTGGACAGGATTTCCTCCGCCAGATAGAACGAACTGTTATCCCCCTGTTCAAACGACAGACAGGGATAACTCTCAAGCTGTTCAAAACTGATCTCCGCCTCATTGGCCAGCGGATGATGCTTCCACAGATACACATACGCCTGACAGTCGATCAGATGATGAAACTCCAGATTAGCTGTTTTTAACAGTTTCTGAAGTGCTTTCCGGTTGTAATCACTTAAATACAGCACACCGATCTCACTTTTGAGCGTACTCACATCACTGATCACCTCCGCGGTCCTCGTCTCACGGATCGCAAATTCATACTTTGACATGTCAAACTCCTTTGCCATATCCACAAAAGCCTTGACCGCAAAGGAATAGTGCTGCGTCGATACACCGAATTTCTTTTTATAGCTGCCATTTTTGCCGTACTTCTCCATGACCGTCTCATACTCACCGTAGATCTGGCGCGCATGCAGAAGAAATTCCGCACCGTCATTCGTCAGCGTCACGCCCTTGCCGCTTCGGAAAAACAGCGTGATCCCCAGCTCCTTTTCGAGCTCCTTGATCGCATTCGTCAGCGAAGGCTGCGCCACATACAGCTGCTCAGCCGCCTTGTTCATAGATTTTGTTTCCGCTATTGTAATCACATAATGAAGCTGTGTCAGTGTCATCTTTCAGATCTCCTCTCTGATCGTATCACATGTATACCGACTCTTTTGATTCCTTACTGTTTATTCTTTCATTCACGATGCATATTCCGCTGCCTTTTGCCTCTTCACCGCTTCCGGTTCTTCGCATTTACAGGAAATGCAAAAGCAGCATATTACATGCTGTTCCTGCCCCGATAGAAAGAAACGTATTATGTTTCCATTTATAACTGAGCACCACGACCACCGCACATTCTCTCTCTTCATCTCTTCCCCATCCATCATCCACAGCATCCCAAAAATCCAAAATCCCGTTCCTGCATAGCCAAACAACCTATGTTCAGCTGCTTAACTCCTAAAATTCCCTGCTATCGTATCACACTTCCCCCTCAAAGTCTATATAAGTACTGGGGATTATATGAATTATTTTCCATACACATACATCAGCCTCCCTCCCCAAAGATTCCATTTCCATCCTCTCTCCCTATTCCAGACTGGTACTATGCTTTCCCTGGCGCCTATGGTATAATATGGAAAACAAAAATCCACCCAGGAGGTTCAAATACATGGGAAACGAAGCACTCCCCCACAACCACGGCACCTTTTCCGCATCCGAGCAGCTCATTGCCCGCATCGCCAAAACCACCAACTTCCAGACCGTAGCCGAATACTTCAAACAGCTCAGCGACAGCAACCGCCTGCGCATCTTCCTGCTCTTATGCCACTGCGAAGAATGCGTCATCAACATATCCGCCCTGATGGACATGAGCAGCCCCGCCATCTCCCATCACCTCAAACAACTAAAAGCCATCGGCCTCATTTCCAGCCGCCGCCAGGGCAAAGAAATGTACTACAAAGCCTCCGACACTCCCGAAGTACAGCTCCTGCACAAAACCATCGAGCACCTGATGCAGATCACCTGCCCCGACGACACCCACTAACCCATGCGCAGCAACTGTATCCATGCGCAGCAGGCAACGCCGCCCTGCGCTACACCACCTCCCGTCTCCTCACCCACAATCCCCCCCCAAATGCGCAACACGCGCACCCCCCCT
>JAHZHB010000060.1:10449-15964 GCA_019420465.1 Lachnospiraceae bacterium | reverse complement strand
CAATCTCCCCCCAAATGCGCAACAGGCGCAGCCGCCTTGCGCCACACCACCTCCCCGTCTCCTCACCCACAATCTCCCCCCAAATGCGCAACAGGCGCAGCCGCCTTGCGCCACACCACCTCCCGTCTCCTCACCACCGCGTCCCCCAAAGACAGGATTTTCCCGCACAGCCGATGGGGAGGTTCGTATCTGCTGACATTCCTAAAGCGTGGGCTGACTGGTTCTTAGCGCGCAAAAGACCGGGATACAAAGGCAGATGGTGCTTACCAAAGCACCATCTGAAGTCGCCCTGAGCCGCGTTTTCATCAGAAAACGCAGCGAATGCGACTGATCCTTTGCATCCCGGTCTTTTGCACGCTTAGAACCATCGCCCAAGCGTCGGAATGTCAGCAGGTACGAACCTCCCCATCGACTGTGCGGGAAAATCCGTCCCCCTCTCCATCAATCTCTCCTGTCATCAATCATATACAACAAAGCATTCACAATACAGGCCGCAATATTACTTCCCCCCTTGCGCCCCTTAGCCACAATATAAGGTACATCCGCCTCCATAATCAGCTCCTTCGACTGCACCACATTCACAAATCCCACCGGCACCCCGATGATCAGCGCCGGATCCAGCTTCCCATCCTCGATCAGCTCATACAGCCGCACCAGCGCCGTCGGCGCATTCCCGATCGCAAAAATCAGCTTCTTATCCATCGAAGCCGCCTTATCCATCGAAGCCGTAGCCCTCGTCGTCCCGTTCCTCTTCGCAATCTCAGCCACATCCTCATCCGACATAAAACAGAACACCTCACCACCATACCGCGCCAGCGCCCTCTTATTAATACCCGACTTCGCCATCTGCGTATCCGTCACAATGCACGCACCATCCCTGATCGCCTGCATCGCCTTCTCCACAACACCATCTGAAAAAGCCAAATTATCCGCATAATCAAAATCCGCACTCGTATGGATACATCGCTTCACGATCAGCTCTGTCCCCGGAATCAGCTTCTTATCCCCCAGCTCCTTTGTAATGATCTCAAAACTTCTCTTCTCAATATCTCTCGGCTTTACATTCTCCAGCTCAACCTTCATCTCATCGTTCCCCCTTCATACCATATACAGCGCCTTACAGACCTGCATTCAGAATCTCATAAATCTTATCCATATCCAGATGTTTTCTCAGCTCCGCCGCCAGGATATCGTACTGCGTTTCCTTAAACGCCTGGAAATCCACACCCGTAATATTCTCCGTATCGATACCCTTAAGCTTTCCGATACCGCGGATCACCGCCTTTGCCACATCCTCTTTATCAAACACACCGTGCACATACGTACCATACACATTACCATGCTGTGCACCGTCCTCCTTGGCACCATCCTTTTTCACCATATCCTCGATATGCGTCATCGACGCCACGCCGTCTTTTAACGTACTCACACCCATATGGATCTCATAGCCCGAAAGCTCCGTTCCCGTCAGACTCTCCAGTACACCGCCAACATGCTCAAACGTACCATCAACCCGCGTTCTCGTCTTTCCTGCGGCAAATACCGTATCCATCGGCAGAAGTCCCATACCGCGGATCGTACCTCCGGCCTCCACATGATCCGGATCAGACAGCGTCTCTCCGAGCATCTGATAGCCACCGCAGATACCAAAGATCACCTTGCCATTGGCTGCGGCTTTGAGGATCAGCGCCTCCAGACCATTCTCACGCATCCAGAGCAGATCCTCCATCGTATTTTTGGTTCCCGGAAGCAGGATCATATCCGGGTCGCCCAGCTCAGCTGCCGATTTGACATAGCGCACCGTAACTCCCGGCATACTCTCAAACGGATTGAAATCCGTAAAATTCGAAATACGCGGCACACGGATCACCGCCAGATCGATCACACCGACTTCCCCGTGCTGATTAAAACGCTCCGTCAGACTGTCCTCGTCCTCCACCTGAATATGCAGATACGGTGCCACTCCGACAACAGGAATACCGGATTTCTCTTCCAGCATCTCTACACCCGGATCCAGGATTGTCTTGTCCCCGCGGAACTTATTGATCACCAGACCCTTGACCATGGCCTTTTCGTCTTCTTCCAGCAGCATCACCGTACCAATCAGCTGGGCAAACACACCGCCTCTGTCGATATCCCCGACCAGAAGTACCGGCGCCTTTGCCATTTTAGCCATACCCATATTAACGATATCTTCCTGTTTCAGATTGATCTCCGCCGGACTTCCCGCACCCTCGATCACGATGATATCGTTTTCTTCGGCCAGCTTGTTATACGCTTTCATAATGTCCGGGATCAGCTTTGTCTTATAGGCAAAATAGTCTCTGGCACTCATGGTTCCCAGGACTTCTCCGTTTACGATCACCTGCGAACCAACGTCGTTTGTCGGCTTTAACAGGATCGGATTCATCAGAACCGACGGTTTGATCCCGGCTGCCTCCGCCTGCATGACCTGTGCACGCCCCATCTCAAGTCCTTCCTCTGTAATAAAGGAATTCAGTGCCATATTCTGTGATTTAAAAGGAGCTACCCTGTAGCCGTCCTGATGAAAAATACGACAGAGTCCCGCCGCCAAAAGGCTTTTGCCTGCGTTCGACATCGTTCCCTGTACCATGATTGCTTTTGCCATAATACTGCCTCCTGTTTTGCTACAGCAGACGTCCGGCCTGCTGTTTTCCTGCCATGTATATCAATTTTCCCGTTCAATGGACCGTTTTTACTCACCGTATAATATTAAAGGATCTCCTGCAGTACCCGGATCAGCTGCTCATTATCTGTGTGTTTTCGCACAGCGATACGAAAATGCCGCTCACCAAGTGACGGATAATTGCTGCAGCTGCGGATCAGGATCTTTTTCTCCAGACACTTTGCCTTTAAATCCGCCGGTCCCTCAAAAAACAGGTAATTTGCCTGTGAATCATACGTTTTCAGTCCCAGTGCCTGAAACCTGTCCTTTAACCAGGCAAGCTCTCTTTGTACCACAGCCAGCCCTTCTTTCACATATGCGGTCTCTTTAAGTGCAGCAACACCTGCCTCCTGTGCCGGAAGGGATACATTCCACGGCTGTGTGATCTGCGCCATTTTGTCAAGCAGCGCTGTATTGTCCGTGATCCCGTATCCCAGGCGAAGTCCCGCCATCGCATAGCGCTTGGTAAATGCCTTTAAAAGGAACAGATTCGTAGTATCATCCAGCCTTTTTTTCAGTGAAAACTGTTTTTCTTCCGGAACAAAATCCTGAAAACATTCGTCCACGACCAGAAAGATCTGTTTTTCCTTACACACATCTACGATCTGCTCCAGTATAGCCGGTTCGATCAGAAAACCGGTCGGATTGTTCGGATTACATAAAAAAGCTATATCATATGTCTCATGTAAAGCTTCGATATACTTTTCTGTGATGCGGTATCCTTCTTTTGAAGAATCATAATATGTGATCTCACAGTCCACACTCTCCAGTGCCTGCGCATATTCCACAAACGTCGGTGCCTGTAAAAGTGCGCGTTTTGGCTTTACGGCCTGCACCAGAGAAAAGATCAGATCCGCCGCACCGTTACCACAGATCAGCTGCTGCTCTTTTACCCCTTCATAGACACTCAGTGCACTGATCAGCTTTTCACAGCGGATATCCGGATACTGGGCGATCCGCTGCATACTGTCGATCACGGCATCGATCAGTGCCTTGGGCGTCCCCAGCGGGTTCATATTGGATGAAAAATCTATAACATCGGGATGCCGGTAGACATCCCCGCCATGTACCTGTTCTTTCATGACATACCTCCGAAACATGTAAGTATGAGCACTCTTACCAGACAAAACAGAAGCACCGATACTATGGCAGTTGCATACAAAAGCCGGTTGGCTCTTTTTATGTCATCAATCTCCACCGAACGGATAGGATCACCGATATACTCCTTTTTGTGCAGTTTTCCAAAATACCAGGCATCCCCGGCCAGCTGGATATCCAGTGCTCCGGCCATCACCGACTCTGTATGTGCAGAATTCGGACTGGCATGCTTGTAGCGGTCTCTTCTGTAGATTTTTGCCGCATTCTTCGCGTCCATTCTGCAGAAAAACGAGGCCAGGATCATCATAAGTGCGGAAAGGCGTGCCGGAATATAATTGACCAGATCATCAAGCTGCGCCGCTGCCGTACCAAAATACTGATACCTGTCATTTTTATAACCGACCATGGAATCCATCGTATTGATCGATTTATAGGCCACAGCCAGGATACCGCCGCCGATCACCATATAGAAAAGAGGCGCGAGCACACCGTCAGATGCATTTTCTGCCACTGTCTCCACCGCTGCCTTTGTCACACCCTCTTCCGTCAGATTCTGTGTATCGCGGCCGACGATCATGGAAACCGCTTTACGGCTCTGTTCAATATCACCGGTCTTAAGGGCATCATACACCTTCATACTTTCCGTCTTCAGGGATTTTGTTGCCAGCATCTGGTAACAGATCAGCGTCTCCAGAGCGATGCCCAGTCCCCAGTGCAGATGATAACAGATATGTAAAAGTGCTATCGTAATACCCGTACTGATCCCCACGACAAAAATGACCAGAAAACAGCCACCGATGCGTTCCCCTGTCTTTGTCTTCGGAAATATACGTCGAAGCAGCTTTTCCAGTACACTGATCAGCTTACCGATCGCCTGTACCGGATGATACAGCCAGTGGGGATCACCCACGATCAGATCCAGTATAAAACCAAGTACCACAGCCAGCAGGATATCATCGATCCTGCCCACCGTACCTGCAACAAACAATGCTGTGGGGCCATCAGCGCCCGCTATGATATGACTTGCTATTCCCATTTTTCTCTCCATGTCATGTATTTTTGTCTGTAGGTCTGAAATCCCGGGACTTTACCGGATCTGTTACAGCACACGCAGACAAAAGGAATTCTGCCCTTTTTTTACGCAGTCCAGTACCAGATACTCTCCGTTTCTGATCTGCCAGTCAAAATAGTCCTTATGCGGCTCTGACCAGGCATCCATAAGCGCCATGATCGTTCCGCCGTGTGCAACGACTGCAGCGGACTGTATCCCCTGCTTTTCACACTGCGCATACACCTTTGCAAAGCCTTCGCAGCAGCGTGAAACAAAGCCTTCATGGCTTTCTCCTTCCGGAAAAGCACCCAGACCACCACTGTCGATCCATGCCTGATAGTCTGCGTCCCCCGACAGCTCCTGCCATGTTTTTCCTTCAAAACGGCCGAAATCACATTCTCGCAGTCCGTTTATCGGTATGAGCTCTGCTCCGGGATAGATAAGCTCTGCCGTCTGTTTACAGCGAAGCATAGGACTGATAAATACAGCTTCCACTTCCGGGTACTGTCTGTCCTTTAACGCATCCCTGCCCTGTGTACAAAGCGGCTCATCCGTCCGCCCGACATAGGCACCTTTTACGTTTCCCACTGTTTTTCCGTGCCGGATACATACAATCTTCATACATTTCTCCTGCCTGACAGCTATCTGATACGGACACCCACGCCGCATACCACACGGTA
>JAHZHB010000060.1:0-10439 GCA_019420465.1 Lachnospiraceae bacterium | reverse complement strand
CTGACGCTGCCGCCAGTACGGTACAGACGCGTCCTGTACGTTCTCTGTATTCCCTGTCGAAAGCCTCGATCGGCACGACACCGTAGCCCAGCTCATTTGTCACCAGAACAAGCGTGGGATTTCGCTTTATGATCTCCTCACCAAGCTGCATACAGTCGATACCCTTTGCCAGACAGTTTCGGATATATTCATGGAAATGATATATCCCTTCACAGGTAAAAATCTCTTCCGGTGCACAGGTCTGTCCGTCAATAAAAGAAATATCCGGACAAAGCTTCTTTGCAAAAGCTTTTTTCCCCTGAAAAGCGCCTCCTATGATCAGTTTCATCTTTCTTCTCCCGTTATCTGCAGATCTTTTCGATCATCGGCAGTCCGGCGCAAACGACAGCCAGCACGAAAAGACTGGCCGCCTCGCACACACAGACAAAGTATCCGGCCAGATCCCCTGTCATACCACCGAAATATTTCATTGCTTTTCTGTAATACCAGTAGTATACCGCCAGTACGCTAAGCGTCAGTACAGCGCCGTACAGCGGATCGATCACAAGTCCTAAAACAGCCGTCAGGATAAAGATTGCGATCAGTATCCCTTTACATTTCGGGTCAGCATCCTTTTGCCAGGTATTGACCGTACCTGTCGCCTTGGCCTTTGGAAATGTCAGAATCGACAGGGCATTCAGTGCCCTGCTCATCACAAACATCAGCCCCAGAAACGGCCAGAGTACTTCCTTTTTGGAAACGGAGGTGAATACCGCAAACATAAACATCAGCCATACCACACCACGGATCACGGCAAAGGCGCCCACATGGACATCCTTTAAGATCTCCACACGTTCTTCCTTTGATTTCCAGGAGCTTAAGGCATCTGTCGTATCCAGAAAACCGTCCAGATGGATCCCGCCTGTCAGAACAAAGGGAATCAGAAACAAAAGCATACTCTCCAGTATCCTGTCATACCACAAATGACCACCGATATACGCCCACAGAAAAGATACACCGCCGATCACAGCACCGACAAATGGCATAAAGACCAGCATATAGCGGATATTGTCCTTTTCCCAGTCACAGCGCGGCATCGGGATCCGGGAAAACATGGCAAATGCCGCGATCGCACTGTTAATCACACGTTTCATGCTTTTCTCCTTTCACCGCCAGTGGAATCCCGTATACGACCTCCGTTACCGTATCGGCCATACGCCCCATCGCACTGTTGATCTGTCCCAGATACGACTGGTATCGGCAGGTATCGGGATCGTAGGTGATCCCGTCGCTGAAGATCTCATTTGTCACAACGACCAGATGACGGGCCCGGCCAAGCAGCCATTCGATGCCCGCAAGGATCTCCTCTACGGTTCGCTCTCCGGCTCCGTTTTCCTGGTACATCTCATTGGCTGTCAGATTCGACATACATTCCAGAAGTACGACACTGTCCTTGGGAATATCGGCATGTTTCAGTCCGGTATAGCATTCCAGCGTTTCAAACTGCTTTTCTTTTCGCATCTGTCTGTGCCGCTGTATCCTTTTGTCACATTCCTCATCAAAAGGGAACATCGTCGCAATGTAAATGCGCTTTGCCGGACCAAAATCCAGCACACACTGCTCGGCATAGGCAGATTTTCCACTGCCACTGCCGCCTGTCACTACACGAAACATACCGACTCCTACTGTAACGGAACATAATGTTCCATATTATTCTCATCAAAAGAAGCTACCGAACGGTACACTTCCATAGCCATATCAAGGATTGGGAACAAAAGCACGGCACCACTGCCCTCTCCCAGACGCATCCGGCAGTCCATAAATCCTTCCATGCCCAGCGTATCCAGGATCAGTTTCGAAGCCGGCTCCTGTGACAGATGGGACGCAAACATATACTCGCGGCTCATCGGACACAGCTTATACGCTGTCAGCGCAGCCACACCGGAAATGAAACCGTCGATCACGACCGGGATACCCAGTGCCGCACCGCCTAAGAATACACCGCACATACCGGCGATATCAAAGCCGCCCACGCAGGAAAGTACACCGATCGGGTTCTCCGGATCCATATGATATCTGGCAATGGCATCTTCGATCACCTGTACCTTCTTTTGCAGACCGGCGCTGGAAAGTCCGGCACCGCGTCCGGTAACCTCCGCCGGAGAAACACCGGTATATACCGCTGTCATGGCACTGCTGGTCGTCGTATTGCCGATGCCCATCTCGCCGGTGGCTATGATACGGTAGCCCTTTTCGTACAGCTCTTCGGCCATATGGATACCGACCTCGATCGCTGCTACCGCCTGCTCTCTGGTCATAGCCGGCTCCTTGGCAAAGTTTTTCGTACCATAAGCGATCTTATGATTCGGCAGCAGATTGTCAGAGGCAATACCGATATCGATCGGAAAAACATCTGCGCCGGACTTTTTACAGAAGATCGCTGCTGTTGCCTTTTCCTTCAGAAAATTCTCAGCGATGATCTTTGTCACGTCCTGACCGCTCTGGGAAATCCCTTCTTCTACGATACCATTGTCCGCACACATCACGACCAGTGCCTTCTTGTCCAGGGCCACATCAGCTGTACCGAGCATACCGGCGATCGCTGCTACGGCATCCTGCAGCTTGCCCAGGCTGTGGATCGGAATCGATGTCTCGCTCCATCGCTTCCATGCTGCATCCATCGCCGCCTGATCCAGAGGTTTTATCTTTTTCAGTGCTTCTTTAAGTGTCATCTTCCCTTTGTCCTTTCTGTGTCTGACAGTCGTCTACCAGGCAGATTTTCTTTTATTTTCCAGACATTTCTCCAGAAATGCCTTTGGGAACTCTTCGTTAGCATAATAATACATATGCGGGAAACCGGCAAACAGCGTATCCGTGGCATGTATACAGTCCCAGCCTCTTGTACTTAAAGGCTTTTCGGCATGCCAGTCACTGCCGCAGCTGTCCGAATCAAAATAATGAAATTCATGGGCATTCAAAGGTCCTGTTTCCCGTCCGAAAGCTCCCGCTCCCTGCAGGGTGATATAGCCAAAGCGGGTCAGACGCGGGGTTTTCCATACACGGCCGTCGATCACACCGGCCATCGGCCATGCCTGATGCTCCATATCCTCCATCGACTGATGCAGGTACATAAACCCGCCACATTCCGCTGTCGTAACCAGACCGTATTCGATGGCCATGCGGATATCTTCCCGCATAGTCACATTGCTGCTTAAAGCTCTCGCATACAGCTCCGGATAACCACCATTTAAGATCAGGCCATGCAGACCTTTGGGCAGATGCGCATCATGCAACGGTGAAAACTCCACCAGCTCAGCCCCCTGCTCGCGCAGGTAATCCAGATTATCCTCATAAAAGAAGCAGAAAGCCTCATCCCTTGCCACGCCGATTTTCACACCGCTGTACGGCTTTGCCTGCGCAGTCTGGTCAAGCATAGCATCGGTCTGCTGTTCTTCGTAGAGCTTAAAACGCTCTGCTGTCTCCAGCTCCTCTGCGGATGCGGCCAGCTGTAACAGCCCATCGATATCCACCGTTTTTTCCATAGCTTCCGCCAGTGTGTCCAGCTGCAGCTGCAGATCCTCGATCTCCTCCGGGAGCACCAGTCCCAGATGGCGGCTTTCTAAAAGACAGTCCTTTAATTCCGGCAGATACCCGTAGACCTTTACAGGCAGCTGCTTTTCGATCATCTCTTTTACCCGCGGATAAAGCATGCCGGACATCCGGTTTAAGATCACACCTTTGATATGGCTGTCCTTTTTGTATTCCAGAAAGCCCTTGATAAACGGCACGATCGATACGCTCATCCCTTTGCAGTTTACTAAAAGTACGGCAGGCGTTTTCGTCGTATCCGCCAGATCCCATGCGCTGGCACTGACCGAGATCCCGGCCAGACCGTCATAATATCCCATCACGCCTTCCATCACAGCCACATCAGCCTGGGCCGCATTTTTTTCCAGCAGAAAGCGTGTGGTATCCTCATCTGTAAAAAAGGTATCCAGATTGCGGCTTTTGGTACCGATCACCCTGGTATGAAACATCGGATCGATATAGTCCGGTCCGCATTTAAAAGAAACCACATCCAGACTTCTGTTTTTCAGAGTCTGCAAAAGGCCGCAGGTACAAAGCGTTTTTCCGCTTCCGCTTGACGCTGCTGTGATCATTAGCCGTGGTATTTTCATGCTACTTTTCTCCTTCGAACGAAAAGATATAGACCGGATTCTGGCCCATCATCATATGATAGGAACCGATCTCTTTGGAACGGGCCACCGACATTGATACGATCTCTGTATCCCGTACCGGATATTTTTTCATCACATCGAGTGCTTCCTGCACCGTTTCCAGTGTGATCGCATTGATCACGATACGGATACCCGGATTTTTCTGCAGCAGCAAAGCTACGATCTCGTCCAGATTGCCGGAAGAACCACCGATAAAGGCATGGGTCGGCACAGGCAGATCTTTCAGTGCTTCCGGTGCCAGTCCTTCTACGATCGTCAGATTGTCTGCAGCAAAATGCTGTTTGTTTTTATGTAATAATGCTACGGCCGTCTCCTTTTTTTCGATCGCATAGACATGGCCGTCCGTCACCGTCAGAGCCATCTCGATCGATACGGAACCCGTACCTGCACCCACATCATAGATCACCGCATCTTTGGTCAGATGCAGTTTGGAGATAGATGCCGTACGTACTTCCTCCTTGGTCATGGGCACTTTGTCTCGCAAAAACAGCTCGTCAGACATACCATGTGTCACGATACGGCCTGCGGCCTGCGAATTCTCCACATAGACCACACAAAGCGGATCTGTCTCAATATCTGCAAAATCAGCGGCTGTACCTGTACGGATCTGTTCATCCGGGTATGAGAGTTTTTCTCCCACTGACACACGGACATCACCCATACCGTAAAAGACCAGCTGTCTGCATAGCTGACGCACACCGTCACTGGTGCCAAGGATCGCATATATCTTTTCATGCTTTGCGATCTGTCCGATCAGATTGACCTCTCTGCCATGTACAGAAAAAGGCACCACATCCTCCCACGGCAGACCAAGTTTGGCCATAAAGGCTACCATAGAAGAGATCCCCGGCAGTATACGCACTTTCACATCCCCGCCAAGTACCTGTAACAGTTTTCTGGCACCGCTGTAAAACCCGACATCCCCCGACAGGGCTACAGCGATATGCTCATATTCCGGGTGTTCCTTGATATAGTCCCGGATCTTTACCGGATCGTAGGCCGCCCATACCGGCTGTCCCGGCATGGCCACACTTTCCGTCATGCGTCTGGCACCGATGCTCAGATCTGCACGGGCAAAGCACCTTTCTGCTTCCTTTGTACGGCAGTCACTGCTGCCCGGACCGATACCCACCAGGGCGACCTCCTGCATGATCTTCAGTCCCAGTCTGGCGATCAGCTCCTTTTTGCAGGCAGCAAAACTGTAGCCTTCCTCCATGACCGGGCGTCCCACAACGACCAGTCTGGCACCGGCGGCCTTTGCAGCCTGTACTTTTTCCGGAAATCCACCGTTTTTACCGGCTTCCTTTGTCACCAGATAACGGATATCATACTGCTTAAGCATCGCTGTATTCATCTCGACAGAGAAAGGTCCCTGCATACAGATCAGATGTTTGCCTGTAAATCCGATCCCGGCACAGCTTCTGACAACGTCCGGCAATGACAGCACTCTGGCATAGACACGCTCCTCATAGGACGGGATCACGGTGTATGCCTGAAGTTCCTTGCTGCCTGTGGCAGCCAGAATATTTCCCTCCGTCCGGGAAAGCCATGCGGCCGCCTCGGAAACACTGTCCACATAAACCACATCTTCTTCCTGTACATTCTCACTCTCCCGTAAAAGACGCAGACAGCAAATACCGGCACGGCTGCAGGCTTCTCTGATATTTGCCGTCACGACCTCAGCATAGGGATGGGTAGCGTCTACCACCAGTGTCACCCTTTCTTTCTGAAAAAGTGCCTCCATCTCATCTTCGGTCAGCCGGTCGTGCGATACCGTCAGATGTTCTCCTTCCGGCAAAAGGCTTTCACCGTACTCCGTAGCCACACAGACATGCGTGTCCACCTCCTGCGCATTCAGGAATTCTGCGATCTTTCTGCCTTCGATCGTACCGGCAAAGACTACTACTTTCTGCATATTGTCACGCTTTCCTTTATCAGTCCTGTACACCCTTGTATCCACGCGGTGTTACCATCTTGCCGGCGATCTGCTTTGTCTGGGAATTGCCGACAAATACAGTTGTGAACATATCGACTTTGGTGTCTCTGAGCTCTTTTAATGTCATCACACGATAATCCTGTCCGTCGCGGCCGATATTGCCGACGATACCACAGACAGTCTCCGGGGATTTATAGCGCATCATCAGATCACATGCTTTCTGCAGATAATCGTGACGCTTTTTGCTGGACGGATTATACAGGCAGATGCCAAGGTCCGCATCGGAAGCTGCCAGCAGTCGTTTTTCGATCTTTTCCCATGGTGTCAGAAGATCACTTAAAGAGATCAGGCAGAAATCATGGATCAGCGGAGCGCCAAGCACAGCTGCGCCACCAAGCGCTGCTGTCACGCCCGGGATGATCTCAAGCTCTGTATCGGGATATCTCACACCTACCTCATACATCAGACCGGCCATACCATAAACACCGGCATCACCACTGCAGATCATGGAAACTGTCTTTCCTTTGGCTGCCTCTTCAAAAGCGATCACACAACGGTCCACTTCCTTTTTCATCGGTGTAGTCATAAATTCCTTACCGGCAAAATGTTCTTTTACCAGATCCACATATACGGTATAACCGATGATCACATCACTTTTTTCAAGTGCATGGATCGCTTTTAATGTCATCTGTTCATATTCTCCGGGGCCAATACCCACTACATATATCTTATTCAAAATGAATCCTCCTGTTTTTCATGGCCACAGCGGCTGTCACACCGTTTTGCGGCATTTTCTTTACGATCAGCTCTCCGCCGTCACCTGCCAGCACAGCACTGCGTTCACAGACATTGTCTACACCGGTAATACTGCTGACAAACGAAGAAGGTGTAAACTCTCCCGGTACTTTTGAAAGCTCCATCGCACTGTAACAAACAAACGGCACCTGAAGCTCATTTGCCAGACTCTTCAGTGCCTTTTCGTCCTTTTTCAGATCGATACTGGCAAGACAGGCAAACGCACGTCTGTCCAGTGCATGCATCGCAACCATATCTTCAAACAGCTCTTTTGTGCGTTCTTCCGGTGTATCCCTGCGGCAGCCCATGCCAAGGCTGAGCACTTTCGGGATCAGATGCAGCGTCTTTTTAAACATATTGTCCGTATGTACACTGATACTTAACCCCAGGGAAAAATCAGCCGCCTCCTGCTTTGTCTGTGCACGCACAAGTCCTTCGGGCAACTGCTCCTCTTTTATGGGCAGTTCCGTGTATACCCCGATCTTTTCTCCGGCCAGAAGAGCTGCACTGACCTCCTTTGCCAGTACCATGCTGTCAATGATAAGATCATTATGCTTTGCAAATACATCTACAGCAAAGCGGGCATGAATGTCCGTTGCTGTCGTGATGACTGGAATGCTGCCTGTGGCTTTTGCTATATCCGCCGCAAAAGCATTGGCGCCACCCAGATGTCCCGACAACAGCGGAATACAGTATCTGGCCATCTCATCGAGAGCCACGACCGCCGGATCTGTTGTCTTTTTGGCCACGAATGGCGCGATCGCACGCACGGCGATCCCCACTGCCCCTACAAAGACTAAAAGATCATACGACCAGTGTTCTCTTGTCCATTCCGGGCAGCGGTTTACTACCTGTGTAAACCGTGCATCCTGTGTGGCATATTTTGTTTTGCTGTACAGCTCACACTGCACCGTTTCAGACAGACTGTTCGCCACCCGAACGGCTGTTTTCTGCCCGGTTTCTGAAAAGCAGATAATCGCTGCCCTCATACTGTCTCCTTTTGTATACGGTTTTTATCAAACTCACTGCCTGTGATCAGAAGCCGCCGGCTTCACCCGTAGTTTTGTCCACTGTTTTACTGGTGTTCTGATCATATGTATCCGAAACATGTGTTCAGGTACTGTACACGCAGTACCATCTTATTTGCTGGCTTCACGGAATTCTGTGGTGAATGCCGGATTATACAGCTCGGAACGGTTGTATTCAGTATGTGTGACCACATCACCGATGATCATCAGTGCGGTCTTTGTGACATTGTTCTTTCTGGCTGTCTCTGCCAGTGTACCTACGGTACAGATATATTTTCTCTCATCCGGCCATGTTGCTTTATAGACAATAGCGGCCGGAGTGTCTTTTGTATAACCACCGGCGATCAGACGCTCGGACAGCTCGTCCAGCATTGTCGTGGACAGGAAAACAACCATTGTTGCCTGATGGGCAGCAAAGGATTCGATACTCTCCTTTTCCGGTACCGGTGTACGTCCTGCCATACGTGTGATGATCACACTCTGTGAAACATCCGGCAGGGTATATTCGAGATCCAGTGCGGATGCCGCACCACAAAATGAGCTGACACCTGGGGTGGAATCGTATTTGATCTCTTTCTCATCCAGAACATCCATCTGTTCACGGATCGCACCGTACAGACACGGATCTCCGGTGTGCAGACGTACAGTCATCAGGCCGTCTGCCTCTGCTTTAAACATAACATCCAGAACCTCTTCCAGTGTCATTTTTGCACTGTTGTAGATCTGACATCCTTCTTTTGCATAGTCCAGAAGCTGCGGATTTACTAAGGAACCGGCATAGATGATCACATCTGCCTCTTCCAGAAATTTCTTACCACGTATTGTAATCAGATCCGGTGCTCCGGATCCGGCGCCTACAAAATGAATCATTTGTCTCTCCCTTTAATTTTCTTCTTTTTTATCTTTGATGATGATCAGAGAATAATAGCCGGCATCGTCCGGGATTTCCTCCACACCACGGTAAATCTTTTCATCGGGCATACCGCAGTTTTCAATCATAACAGCGGTTGCACCAAGTTTTCTCAAAACCTTCTTTACTTCAGCCATCTTCTTTCCGGCTTTCATCAGCACTTTTGTGCCGGAAAGCTGCAAAGCTTCCTCGATCTGGTAAGAAGCCGGGATTACATGAAGCTCCTCCGCCTTTTCCACAAGACCGATATTGAGTCTGGCTGCCACAGCGCAGAAGGATGTAATACCGCTGACGATCTCCGTCGGATAGCCCATGGCTTCTACGCGCTGATGTACATATAAATAGGTAGAATAAACGGTCGTATCGCCAAGAGTCAGAAATACCACATCTTTGCCCTGATCCAGGATAGCGGCCACAGCCTTTGCCCCTTTTTCATGGCTTTCTCTCAGCTTATCAGGATCCTTTGTCATCGGCATCTCCACCGGAAGAAGCTCTTTGTCCTTCAGCTGTGGATACGCCTGTACAACGATCTTGTAAGCTACTGTATTTTCCGGTACGGTACCCGGAACCGCGATCACCGGTGATTCTTTGATCAAACGGAGTGCCTTTAATGTCAGAAGTTCCGGATCTCCCGGTCCTACACCTACACCATATAATTTACCTGTCATAGTTGTTCTCTCCCTGTTTTTACCTGCTGCGTGTGTCACAGCTGTTTTGTCTGTGCATTGATACAAGCTTTGAGCTCCGGCACATGTGCTGTCTCCCCGAGCATACCATGTACGCTGGAAAACAGTATCGCAGCCACTTTTACTTCACCTTTTGCACGATGATCGAGGTAGTACTCTACTTTTGGAAGTACGACCTGCATAAAGTCTTCTGTCAGACCTTTTTCATAAAGAATATCAAGGGCTTCCTCTGTGGTGATCGTATCGAGGATATGTTTTGCCGTATCCAGATCGGCACCTGCCCGGATCGCCTGTGCAGCCATCAGCTCGGCACGGCTGTCGGCATGCATGGAATGTGTATTCATGATACCGCCGGATACCTTGATAAACTTTCCGATATGTGCGATAAACAGGATTCCCTTTACACCAAGCTCTCTGGCAAAATCCAGCGTTTCCCCTACATAATTGCTGCATTTCATCGCATAATCGAGTTTGATGTCCTTTTGCTCCTGTGAAAAAACCTCGCCGTAGTTGCCCGGGGTAATGACCAGATAATCACCGCCATTAGCTTTGAGCATGCGCATCTCCACACGGATGCTCTCGATCAGAGCGGCTTCGCTCATGGGAACCACAATACCGGATGTGCCCAGTATGGAAATGCCTCCCACGATACCAAGTCTGGGATTGAATGTCTTAGCTGCCGTTTTTTCTCCGCCCGGCACACTGATCACGACATCAATCCCTCCGGTATATCCTGCCTTTTGCATCGTTTCTGTGACAGCTTCGGTGATCATCTCGCGCGGTACGCGGTTGATCGCTGCCGCCCCGACAGGCTGCTGCAGTCCTTTTTTCGTCACACGACCCACACCCTGACCACCGTCGATATGA
>JAHZHB010000059.1 GCA_019420465.1 Lachnospiraceae bacterium | reverse complement strand
CCACTACCGTCATGAATCCATAACAGATGTGCCGACAGCGCTGTCGTCTCCGCACTCAGGCCGTAAAATTTCAGGATAAAGGAAAGCGAAGACAGGATTACAATATTGATCGCCATCATACCGATATAGGTGATCACCATCAGCTTTTTCGTATAATATTTCACCTGTGAAAGGCTGGCTGCGCCTACACACTGCCCGATGACCGTGATCATGGCAAGACTCATCGCCTGCCCCATGATACAGCCCATACTGTCCAGACTGTTTGCCACACCATTCGCCGCGATCTGCACAGTGCCAAAGCCGGAGATGATACTGACCACTGCCACACGTCCCAGCTGGAAAATCCCGTTTTCGATACCGCTCGGGATACCGATGTACAGAATCCTTCGGATGATTTTTCCGTCAAAACGAAACTTTTCTTTTGTCATATGGATCACATAACGCGGCTGCTTCAGCAGAAAAAATAAGATCGCTGCCGCCACAATACGGGACAGTAACGTCGGAACCGCCACACCAACAACGCCCATATGTAAGACATAAATACCGATCGCATTACCGATGATGTTCACAGCATTCATGATACACGATGCTTTCAGCACGATCAGTGAATTTCCCATGGCACGAAACAGCGCTGCTGCGGCATCGTACACACCCATAAACGGGAAGGAAACCGCACAGATCAGAAGGTAGATCCTGGCATTTTCCATGACATCTGCCTCGATGCTGCCAAAGAAAAACGACAGGATCGGACGGCAGGCCAGCATACACACCACCATCACCAGTGAAGAAAAGATCGCCACCGTATAGAGCAGCTGCCGTGACGAATGACAGGCATCCTTTTCCCTCTTTGCGCCCAGAAACTGGGACGTTACCACAGCACCCCCCGTCGATAATGCCGCAAAGACGCTCAACACCAGATTGACCAGCATATCGACCAGCGACACACCGGAAACGGCGGCTTCCCCGACAGAAGATACCATCATCGTATCCACCATACCCACGGTGATCACCAGCGTCTGTTCTAAAATAAGCGGCAGGATCAGTTTTCGCAGATCACTGTTGGAAAACAGCCTGGCCTGTTCTTTTTTCTCTGTATTCATATAGTTTTTCCTCTTCTCTGTTGTACAGGTACTTCTAAGATATCTTTTTCCGGTGCTGCCTGTACAGCCTTTCTATCATACCTTCCATTAAAATATCTTGTTACAATTTTCTCTGCCCGCACTTACTATACGCTGTTTTTTTGTATTCGTCCATTTCGTTTTCACTCTCTTTCTCATCTCAACATAATATAGTAAAAAACAACAGGAGTTTTGCATGGAAAAAAGACCTTCCTGCATGCCGGACAGCTGCAGACCCGCTGTCAATATGGAGCGTTTTCCTGTTGCCATGGCCTATGTACCATGGCAGCACTATCATACAACGTACGAACTCTGTCAGGGATTTTCTCAGGGAACGATCTTCCCCGAACTGAATAAACCATTCTGTGGAAAAAGGGGGTGCCGCTGATGCGTACGATGCGCTGCAACCGTGAAATGCTGCTGGAACAGATCAATATGGTCAGCTTTGCCGCCTATGATATGCTGTTGTATCTCGATACGCATCCGCAGGATCAGAAAGCGCTGGCCTACTATCAGAAACAATGCTGCCAAAGGAAACAGCTGCTTGACGAATATGCCTGCCAGTTCGGTCCGCTGACGGCAGACACAGCCTGCCCAAACGGCTGTCCCGACTGGGCATGGATCATGCAGCCATGGCCATGGGAAAACTGCGCGAAAGGAGGCATGCGGTAAATGTTTAATTATGAAAAGAGACTTCAGTTTCCTGTAAATATCAAAACGCCCAACGCACAGCTGGCGCAGGTGATCATCAGCCAGTTTGGCGGTCCCGACGGAGAGCTGGGGGCTTCGATGCGGTATCTGTCACAGCGGTATTCGATGCCGAACAGAGTCTGTATGGGATTACTTACGGATATTGGTACGGAAGAACTCGGTCACCTTGAAATGGTCAGTGTCATCGTCCACCAGCTGACCCGCAACCTCTCCATGGAAGAGATCAAACGCAGCGGTTTTGACAAATATTATGTGGATCATACCCTCGCTGTCTGGCCACAGGCGGCCGGCGGCATACCGTTTAATGCCTGTGAATTTCAGAGTAAAGGCGATGCGATCACGGATCTGTTTGAAGATATGGCCGCCGAGCAGAAGGCCCGCACGACTTACGACAATATCATCCGTCTCATCGATGACCCGGACGTTCTGGCTCCGATCAAATTCCTGCGCGCCAGAGAAGTCGCGCATTTCCAGCGCTTCGGTGAGGCACTGCGTATCGTGCAGGATGATCTGGATGCGAAAAACTTCTATGCTTTTAATCCGGAGTTTGATGTGCCGACGAGCTGTTGTGGGAAGTGAGCCAGTATAGGCTAAGGCAGCAAAGCAAGTTCTGCACCCTGTCGGTAACCCATTCTGTATTGCTCTGATTGCTGCATTGCAGGATACCTGAGATACTACAGGCGGGGAGATTGCCACTTTTCTGCACTGTGGCAATCTCCCCGCCTGTTTTCTTGACAATATAAACGGACTTCATCTCTCAGCAAAAATACCTGATTTCCTCATGTCACAATTCAGTCTTTCCTGTTTTGAAGTTCAAAGCTGCCACCAGACAACAAAATGCACCGCCCCACACCAGTGCTGCATATATCCACTGCTGCACAAAGCCAAAAATACAACCCGAAAGCAGCATCAGCACACCGGCGGCCACCAATAATCGAACGGCAATATTCGTATTCATATCCATCCTCCCTCTCAAAAATCCATGCACCAAAAACAAAAAACACAGAGCGAATCCAGGTTTCATCCAGTTCAACTCTGCGTCTTAGCCTCTTTCTGTTACTGTTGTAAAAAATCATCACTTTGAGTGACCCACTTTGCAACGATCAGCGGCCCGGGATCTCCTCAATATAGCTCTCCAGCGCTTTCAAATTTTTCGGTGCAGGAAGATCTTTGTCTAAAATACCCTTGCGACAGAGACTTTCAAAAAGCTCCAGCACAGTCGGCACCTCCAGATTGGTCTGTTTTAAAGCTTCCCTGTTGTGGAAAACAACCTCCGGAGTATCCTGCATCAGCACTTTACCCTGACAGAACAGCGCGATCTCATCTGCCCACTCATATGCATAATTCACATCATGGGTCGCCATACAGACGGTGATACCGTTTTTGGTCATTTCATCCACGATGTGATTAACCATCGTCGTATGCTTCGGGTCAAGTGCAGCTGCCGGCTCATCCAGAATGATGATCTCCGGATGCATGACCAGGATATCCGCGATAGATACCTGTTTTTTCTGACCACCGCTTAATGCATGGGTCGGTTTATGTCGAAACGGTGTGATCTCCAGATGATCGATCACCTTTTCTACTTCCTGTTTTGCTTCTTCTTCCGGCACACCCAGATTCAGTATACCAAACGATATCTCCTGATACACGCTTGCCGAAAACAGCTGATTATCCGGGTCCTGAAAGACGATACCTATTTTGCTTCTGAGATCCAGAAGCCCTTTTTTATCATAACGGTAGGGCTCACCATTATAATACAGCGTTCCCTTCTGCGGCTTTAAAATTCCCATACAGCTGAGAAAGAACGTGGATTTTCCCGAACCGTTGGCACCCATAAAAGCTATCTTTCTGCCTTTTTTGATTTCGAGTGACAGTCCGTTCAGAGAATGTGTATTTTCATCATCATAGGAATAATACAGATCCTCTGCCTTTAAAATAACATCAGTATTCATACCAGAAACATCCTCCAGATACATATTGCCAGTAAAAAGCATTCAAATATCACGATCAGAACAATGTTTTTCTTTTTCGGCGGATAGTCTTCATTCAGTACACGAATCGTACCATCATAGCACCGTGCTTCCATCGAGTCATACAATGCATTGGATCTTTTGACAGCCCGAATCATCAGCATGGAACATAGGGAAGCAAACGAATGCAGTGCCGTCTTATAATCCCTGTTCCCCATACGGCACTCCTGCGCCGTTGAAATATGATACGATGTATCCAGAAGCACAAAGATAAACCGGTAGATCAGCATCATCAGCTCAATCAGCAGCTTCGGGCAATGCAGCCTGTCCAGCACCCGGAGAATGTCCGGCATAGGCGTATTCATTGAAAGATAATACAGACAGGATACAGCCGCCAGTGCCGTCAGAATCAGCTGGATCGCATATGTCATGCCATAAAAGCTGCTGGTAATATACCAGCAGCCCACCGGGATCGCAAACAGATCCAGCGGTGCCTTTTTCACGTTGATCATAATAGCCAGCGTGCTCAGAACCAGAAAGGCAAACGGTACACACATAAAATGCATATAGCGAAAAAGGGGGATTCCTCCTTTATATACAGTCAGAACCCCCGTAACTGCAAGGACAACAGCTGCAACGACCACGGAACGACTTATCACACACATAAGCAGTGTGATCATGGCGAAAGCAAACTTTTCTCCTGCATTTTCGTACCTGAGTCTGGAAGTATAACAAAGCTTGTCAATTGTTATCATTCCCTACTCCTTCTTACTCGTTGTCTTTACCGAGTTTCTTACGTTCTACAAAACGGCCCATGCAAAAAGCAAGGATACCGACACCAATAGATGACTGTACGCAGAACAGAAGACTCTCGACCTCGCCCGGAAGCTCATGTCCAAGCATTTTTTCAAGGATCGGCTCAGCGATCGGGCTGAATCCGGAATCTACCTCAGCTACTACCTGACTGCCGGCATCATCAGATCCGCCAAACTCTGCATCTTTCAGTGCAAACAGCGGAACAAAGGCGATCAGTAAAATAAGGATAAGTAAAACGATCACTTTCTTTTTCATCTTATTTTGCCTCCTTCATAAATCCAATAGCCTTCATCTCCGGCTTAGCATATGTCTCCAGTGCCATAATGATCAGTACAGTAAGAATACCTTCGATAATAGCCAGCGGAAGCTGTGTCGGTGCAAATACCAGAAGGAATTTGCCCATAGCTGCCGGGATAGTTGTGTCTGCATGATGAGCCAGTGCCATCTGAACAGCCGTTACACAGTAGGTGAACAGATCACCCAGAGTAGCTGCCAGGAATACAGAAAACATCTTGTTTACTTTACATTTCTGACAGACTTTATAAATACCATAGGTAACAAACGGGCCTGCGATAGCCATGGAAAATGTATTGGCACCGATCGTTGTCAGTCCACCGTGTGCCAGAAGAATAGCCTGGAACAGCAGTACGATGATACCAAGAATAGATACTGCACTCGGTCCGAATAAGATAGCACCAAGACCTGTACCTGTCATATGGGAACAGCTTCCTGTTACTGACGGGATCTTCAGGGATGAAATAACAAATACAAATGCACCGGACATAGCCAGAAGGGTGATCAGATTTCTGTGCTCAGCCAGTGTCTTTTTAATGGATGTAAATCCGGCAACCAGAAACGGTACACACAGTACGCCCCAGGCTACACAGAAGCCAGCCGGAAGGTATCCCTCCATAATATGCATGGCAAATGCTGACGGTACAAGACCGAACATCATTATGAAGGCTGCGATGGACGCAACCAGTGTTTTCTTTTGTTTACTCACTTTTCTCTCCTCTTTTCTTCTTGTTCTGTTACACATTTATCGGTCATGCTGACAGCCTGCTCCTTCCTGATCACATATCCAGTAAAGGCAAATCGTTCCCTTTCCCTTTGCCGGGCTGATGGTTGTTCTATTTTGGAATAACTACCTGTCACTTTGCCGACTATGTCGCATGGTATCACTCCTGTATCGTTTTGTCAATTTCTTTTTACATTCCAGTTTGCTATAGCTCTTTTCAGCTCTTTTTCTTCTGCTTTTTCATTGGTTTTTCTCTCGATATATAGTATACTGAAAAAATACAATACGCACTATATAGCAAAAAGGAGTCCCATGAACCGCACGCTCACCTACACCATCACCGAAGAAAACACCGGCTTTCGCATTTCCCAGTACCTGCGTCACCTCGGCTATTCTTCACAGAATCTGACGGAATTAAAAAAAATGCAGGAAAGCATTCTGTTGAATGACATTCCCTGCTTTATGAACCGGACGCTAACCCCCGGTGATATTCTTACCGTACGCATTCAGGAGACCGGATGTTCTCCACAGATTGTACCGGTAGAACTGCCGGTTCCCATCGTGTATGAGGATGAAGATATTCTGGTCGTAAATAAGCCGGCCGGTATGCCGATCCATCCTTCGATGAACAATTATACCAATTCTCTGGCCAACGGTCTGGCATGGTATTATCAGAACCAGCATAAACCGTTTATTTTCCGCTGTACCAACCGTCTGGACCGCGATACCTCCGGGCTCACTGTGATCGCCAAGCATATGGTCAGCTCCAGCATCCTGTCTGCGGCCGTAACCCACCGGGAAATTCACAGAGAATATGTTGCCATCGTTGCTGGACATGTCTCGCCCAAAAGCGGCCGCATCGAAGCTCCACTCGGCAGAAAAGACAGCTCGATCATTGAGCGCACAGTGGATTTTGAACATGGCGAATATGCAGCCACGAATTACCGTGTACTGCAGTATCTTGACGGTCATACGGTCGTTGCCCTGAAGCTTGAAACCGGACGCACCCACCAGATCCGTATCCATATGAAATATCTCGGTTTCCCGCTGATCGGAGACTATCTGTACAATCCCGATATGCGCTATATCGGCAGACAGGCCCTGCATTCTGCAAAGCTCTCCTTTATCCACCCGATGACAAAGGAGCCGATGCAGTTTGAAACACCGCTGCCTGCGGATATGCAGCATGTGGTGGATGTACTGTCACCGGCGTAGCTGTTTTTGTTTTATTCTGCTGATCTTTACCATGCCCTGTTTGTATCTGCAACAGGGCCTTTTTTTGCCATACATATCAATACTTGGTCCAGTGGATCAATATTGATCAGCCTGCCAGACTCTATTCTTCACCAACCAGATGCACCTTCACCATCTCGTGTCCGAAATGTTCCAGCACTTTTCCAAAGACATCGGCTGTTTTCAACCGCAGACTGGATGTATTTACACAGGGATGGCAGCCAAAATATTCCTCTTTTAACACATCCTCATCCACCAGAAGCTGCACCTTATGCTCCGGGTCGTTCATCAGCCCCATGATCGTCGCTGAACCCGGTGTCACCCCCAGCATCTCCTCCATGGCCTCCGGCGAACCAAAGGACAGTCTGGCAGAACCGATCTGTTTTGACAGCTCCTTCGTCTTAAATACCTTGTCTCCCGGAATCAGAAGCAGATAATAGTTCGTCTTCTGACGGTTGCAGAGAAACAGATTTTTACAGATCATGGCATCCAGAGCCTTGTCGATCTCTTCGCAGGCCTCCATCGTAAATGCAGCTTCATGGTCGATGCGCTGATACTCTACCCCAAGACTGTCCAGCATATCATATACACGAAGCTCTTTTTCTTCTCTTCCCTCCGGGGTTTTCGGTCTTCCGTTTTCCAGTTGCATATCCCGTATACCTTCTTTCCTGTTTTCCTTATCATAATCCTGTAAAATTGAGGTTGCAACCATGAATTTCTGCATGAAAATCTTTTCGTTTTATTCCTGTCACCTTCAATTTTTGCTTGACTCCCTGCAGGACTTCTGCTATACTTCCACAAGTCGACTATCCTTACCACTTAGTAAAACAGGAGCTTCGACTTTGCAGATACAAAGCATTCGACAGTTTTTTGTGTTCTGCTAAACCAACTACATACCGACAGTTCGTAACCATCCTGTCGTAAAATAAAACTAGGGACCTTATCACAGACATTTTCTGTATGTCTGTCAGCACCGTACGGATCCCCGTACGGCTTTTTTTTGCCATGCATACCAGTATCTGATCCTATGTATCTATCGGTTTTGCCTGCGCATTTTATGGTGTCCCCAGTTTTACCTTGTAAAAGAAAGGATACTTCATGACTACTACTTTTGATCCCATACGTTATGACATTCTGACACAGAAAAATCCGCGGGAGATCGTGATGCTTCGCGGCAGCGGCTGCAAATGGCGCCGATGCACTTTCTGCGATTATCATCTGGACTATTCCCGGGATGAAGCTTCCAATTTTGCCTTAAACAGCGATGTACTTTCCCATGTTACCGGTCAGTTTCACGATCTGGAAGTCATCAATTCCGGCAGTTTTAATGAGCTTGATGCAAAGACCATCTCCCTGATTGAAGATATCTGTATAAAAAAGGACATCCACGATCTCCATTTTGAAATGCACTGGATGCACAAAGATGCGATTGCCGGACTTCGCAGCCGCTTTGCGACTCATAACATCCGTGTCCATGTGAAAATGGGCGTGGAAACCTTTGATGCCGCCTTCCGTGACGATGTGCTGAAAAAAGGCATGGAACATGCCTCTCCGGAGGACATCGTTCCCTATGCAGATGATGTCTGTCTGCTGTTCGGTCTGACCGGACAGACACTGGATTCGATGCGCCATGATATTGAGACAGGTCTGAAATTTTTTGACCGGATCTGCATCAACATTATGACACCAAATACAACAAAGGTACAGCCCGATCCGGCTGTCATCACTCTGTTTCAACAGCATCTGTATGCTGCATATATAGATAATCCCCGTGTGGATATTTTACTGGAAAATACCGATTTTGGTGTAGGAGGAGAACAACATGCCTAATGAACTTTTACTGATCTTAAGTCTTATCGTCCTGTACGGAGCAGTCCTTGTCTTTTACCGTCTCTTTGGCAAACTCGGTCTGTTTGTCTGGACGGTCATTGCAACAATTGCTGCAAATATCGAGGTACTGATCCTCGTGGATGCTTTCGGAATGGAACAGACGCTTGGCAATGTGCTGTTTGCCAGTACATTTCTGGTAACTGATATTTTAAGTGAAAATCATGGAAAAAAGGACGCCAATGTTGCCGTAAATATTGGTATTGCCACTTCCATCGCTTTCATCGTGATCTCCCAGAGCTGGATGCTCTACACACCGGCTGCCAGTGATTTTGCGAGTCCGGCGATCGCTACGATCTTTTCCAACACACCGCGACTGATGCTGGCCAGCCTGATCGTTTATGCCATCTGCCAGAAATTTGATGTCTGGGCTTACCATGCATGGTGGGCTTTTACCAATAAAAAGTGTGGTGACACAAAACGGTTTCTGTGGCTGCGCAACAATGGCTCTACACTGATCTCCCAGCTTTTGAATGCTGTTTTATACACATTTGCAGCTTTCTTCGGTACATATTCTGTACCTACACTGATCAGTATCGCCATGGCAAGCTATGTGATCTTTATTGTAACAAGTCTGGCCGATACACCGATCGTGTATATGGCACGTAAAATGAAAGACATCTTACCTGAAGTATAAACATCAGTATACAAACTTTGATAAACAGGAAAAATCCCGGGAGCAGTCAGATATATGCGGTTTCAAAACCCTCCGAAGGCGTCGGCACTTAATAAGTCCAAGCCGCCAGGCGCCGGACGAATTTAGTACCGCTACGCCTGAGGCGGAGTGAGAACGCGTTTTGAAACCGCATATATCTGACTGCTCCCGGGATTTTTCCGTCAATTTACTATGTTCTAAGAATCTCCCAGGACATTCTTCCGTATACAAAACTTTTCCTTTTCAACTACTGTATTATTTTCAATTATAAAGCAGCACTTATTCTCTTTTCTTCTACCTGTTCTCTCATCATTTTCCGGACAATATAACGTCTTTCCATGCTGCGGTTTGGTCCATACATTTCCTGCATATATATGCCAGCCTTTAATCCCGCACCACCAATGCACAAAACGAGCAGAATCACCAGCACCTTTATGATATTTTCATTGCTGCTTCTTTGTTTATTCCTCTGAAAATCTGTTGTATGTTCCATGATACTGCCCCCTCTCTTTTGTTTCTGCACCCAGTATAACAGGGGGTTGTATCTTCTTTTCGTAAAAGATGCATCATAGTTGTATCATTTGCATACTTTTTCATTGTAATTGTGCACGATATTGTCACTTGATTTTTTCTTCTGTTTCAATATGTATTTCATAGATCTCCTGCGGCTCAAACAGCCTGTATTCGCCTGTAGCAGCATCGAGGCTGTTGTAAAAAACATTGCTCCCTATACCGTATTTCAGGCTGATACCTCTGTTTTCCGCAGTGTCCAGAAGCTGACACGCCGACTGAAACGGTATATATCTTTCATATGTATCTCCGGCATCATCCTGTTCTCTGATCTGGATGGCAGTCTCATTGCCAGATATATCATTGTCTGTACTTTCGTCTCCATAATATACGGCCATCTGCAGCTGACAGAGTTCTCTGAAATACTGTGTTGCCGGTACGGCCTGCATACCTATTTCCTTTTTTTCCAATATACTGTAACCACTGCTGTCTTTTTCCCTGTCGTATTCAGCAACAGCGTACAATCGCCTTTCCGCTGTATCCAGCAAAAACTGCCATGTATTATCCTCCTGGCGAAACGTCAGCAGCCATACGGTCATTGTCCCCATGCTGTTGCTGCTCTGACTGACAGACACACAGCTGGCTTCGTCAAAATACTGTTCCACTTTCGGATCATCGGTTCGGTTCAGACGTATATAAACAGGATCAGTTTCTTTTCCCACCTCTGTACTCCCGTTTTCTTCCAGCCTGGTGATAGCAGAAATCTGATTAAAGGTATTGATTGCCTCCCACAACGTGCCCAGCACTTTGCTGTCATATTTTTTTATATCTGCAAGAGACTCCGTGTGATAAATTCTCGTGCATGTATGTTCTGCATCATCGCCAAGAAGTGCCAGTTTATCGGTCAGGGATAGTTCATAGGCAATGCCAGTCGTCGTTGTCTGCGCTTCCAGGGTTGTGATCCGGTCAAACGTTTTTTTGTCTGTAGAACGGCTGACAGCGACAGGCATCAGTTCTGCCGCAATAAAGATAACAGCAACACCTGTCACGATCGCCGCGATCTGCCTGTTCTGTTTCACTTTTTTTCCTCCATTTCCGGAAAATGCATGGTGATCGTTGTTCCTTTTCCCGGTGTGCTTTCTATGTTCCAGGATGCTTTATGCAGACGGATGATTTCCTGACACAGGGTCATCCCGAGTCCAGCGCCGCCTTCTTTTCTTGAGCGGGACTTGTCCACCATATAGAAAGCCTGTGTGATCTTTTCAATCTCAGCAGGGTCCATACCTTTCCCTTCATCACGGACAGTCACTATATAGCCTTCGGGCTCTTTTTTGCCTGTCAGATAAATGCTGTTACCTTTTTCCGATGCTTTTCGGGCATTGTCCACGAGGTTGGCAAACAGCGAGATTAAAAGATCCGGTTCGCCGTAAATGCAGCCATCTTCGGCTTCCTGCACCAGCTCAGTTTCTGATCGCAGCATGCTCACTTCTGTCAGATATTTTACCTGCCGCAGCAGATAGCGGACTGACAGTTTCTGGAATTCCATTTCCTGCTGTTTGAGTACGAACAGCTCCATCAGCTTGTACGACAGTTTCTGCAGCCGTTTCCCCTGGGAATAAATATAGTCTGCAGCTTTGATCCTCTCTTCCGGAGACAGATCATCTACCGAACGGATCAGTTCGGCATAACCGATGATCGCTGTGAGCGGGGTTTTTAATTCATGCGCAAAGGCTGCTGTAAAATTTTCCTGCTGCCTGGCCTGATTGGATATCTGTTCGACTTTTTCTTCCAGATGCCCCGCCATACGGTTAAAATCCTGCGCAAGAACGGCGATTTCGTCTTTTCCGCTGACATCGGCACGACAGGTCAGGTCTCCGTTGGCCAGACGTGCTGTACTCTCTGACAGTTTTGACAACCGATGTGTCAGAAGATACGAAAGTGCCAGGGAAATCCCTACACATGCGCCGAGCAGGATGCATACAACATACTGGTACAGGCGGATCATTTCATCTCTCTGTACATACACGGCATCCATTTCAGAAATCGTTTCGAGGTAATATGTTTTTTCGGTTGCCGGCATCTGGGCTGTGCTGATGATCCGGATATACCGATGGCCGTTCTTACCATATACCATATAGCCCTGGCTTCCCGGCCGGACGCTTCTTGACAGCAGATCATCTCTTTCTTCTTTGCGGCTCTGGTAGATCGTATTGATTCTTCCGTCTCTTACGGCAAAATATTTTCCGGATGCTCCGATCGTCTTATCAAGGGACTCGGCGATATTTTCCACAGTTTCTCTGTTTTTCTGATATTCTTCCGGTACACTGGAGAGTGCGCTGGCAAAGGCTATCCGATACATCTCATTTTCGGTCAGATGCATATCGACTTCCCTCCCGTATGCGCTTTTAAACGATGCCTGCAAAAGAAAGCTGGCACACAGGCTGAAGGTAACTGCGATCAGTATATAAAAGCTTAAAAATACTTTCCAGAATAATTTCATCGTTCTTTCCTAGACTTCCAGTCGGTAACCGACTTTGTAAACGGCTTTTATTTTTTCTTCCCAGTTCATTTTTTTCCGCAGTCTCTGTACGTGCAGATCTACGGTGCGGCTGTCACCCATGTAGTTGCCGCCCCAGACGTTTTCGTAGATGGTTTCTCTGTACAGGGCTATGTTTTTGTTGCGGACAAAGAGTAGCAGGAGTTCAAATTCTTTCATGGTCAGTGGGATTTTTTCTGTTCCTCGCATGACGGTGCGTGAGGATACATCGATCGTGATATCAAAGATTTCGATTTTATCTGATGTTTTATGGTATCTTCGCAGGACGGTTTCTACGCGGGCGAGCAGTTCTACCATTTCAAATGGTTTGGTTATGTAGTCATCTGCTCCGGCTTTGAGTCCTTTGACACGGTCTTCGAGTTCGCCCATGGCGGTGATGAAAATGACGGGGGTATCATTCATCTTTATGTAGTCAAGCAGTTCATAACCGCTGATTTCAGGAAGCATGATATCCAACAGAACGAGGTCATAATGTTTTGAAGCTATGCAGTCAGCAGCTTCTTTGCCATCGAAGGCCTGTTCGCAGCTGTATCCGTTTCTGGACAGATGCATGCGGATGAGGTCGGAAATGGACTCTTCGTCTTCTACTATCAGGATTTTTATCATCGTGAATGTTCTCCTTTATGTGTATGCTGGAAGTATACGGGGGAGTTGTATCATTGTTGTATCATGGGGACGCTCAAACCGACGGGCAGGGCGGGCATGGGATGGTGCGGTCACAAAACGCGTTCTCACTCCGCCTCAGGCGTAGCGGTACTAAGTTCGTCCGGCGCCTTACGGCTTGAACTCACTAAGTGCCGACGCCTTCGGAGGGTTTTGTGACCGCACCATCCCATACCCGCCCTGCCCGTCGGTTCTCGCTGATAGTGGCAGACGTAAGGTGGGGACGGACGCATCGCGTTGCTCGCTGGTCAATGTGACTATATGTTTAAGTCTCTGGTTTCAGGTCATTATCAGCGAAAGAGGGAAGAGCGGGGTGTTGTGAATGTGTGCTCTGGTAAAACCCTCCGAAGGCGTCGGCACTTAGTGAATGCAAGCCGTAAGGCGCAGCATGAACTTAGTACCGCTACGCCTGAGGCGGAGTGAGAACGCGTTTTACCAGAGCACACATCCACAACACCCCGCTCTTCCCTCTTTCGCGTCCGTCAACCACTACACATTATCCCCGAATCTGTCCGTCCCCATAAATAATATACTTCGTCGAGGTCAGCGCCAGAAGCCCCATCGGCCCTCTGGCGTGCAGTTTCTGGGTACTGATACCGATCTCTGCTCCAAATCCAAATTCAAAGCCATCGGTAAAACGTGTCGATGCATTGACATATACCGCCGCCGCATCTACTTCCCGCAGAAATTTCTGTGCGTGATTGTAATCATTCGTTATGATTGCCTCTGAATGCCCCGTATTATACTGATTGATATGATCTATAGCCTCCTCCAGAGAATCCACTGTCTTCAGGGAAATGATCCGGTCCAGATATTCACGTCCCCAGTCCTCCGGCGTGGCTGCATGAATCTTTGGCACCAGCAGACGGGCCTGCTCGTCACCGCGGATCTCAACATCCTTATCAAAAAGAGCCTGTGCGATCGCTGGAACAGCCTGTGCGGCTATATTTTTATGAATGACCAGAGATTCACAGGTATTGCACGTGCCCAGACGCTGTGTCTTGGCATTGACGATAATATTTACAGCCATATCGATATCGGCATATTCATCCACATAGATATGACAGTTTCCGGTTCCTGTCTCGATCACCGGCACTGTACTGTTTTCCACCACTGTCTGGATCAGGCGGGCACCACCGCGCGGGATCAGAACATCGATATAGCGGTTCAGACGCATCATTTCCCGGGCTGTCTCATGCGAGGTATCGGTCAGAAGCTGGATCGCATCCTCCGGCATATCTGCTCCGGCAAGTGCCTTTCTCAGGACATCTGCAATAGCTCTGTTGGAATGCAGCGCATCACTGCCACCGCGCAGGATCACAGCATTTCCGGTTTTAAAGCAAAGTCCGAAAGCATCCGCTGTCACATTCGGACGGGATTCGTAAATAATACCAACCACCCCAAGAGGTACCCTCATCTGACCGATCATCAGACCATTTGGCCGTTTTTTCATCGCTGTCACCTCACCGACAGGATCATCCAGCGCAATGATCTGTTCGAGTCCTGCAGCCATGGCTTCTATCCTGGCATCGTTCACCAGCAGACGGTCTAACAAAGCCTCGCTCATACCGTTTTGCTTTCCCTTTTCAATGTCTGTCTGATTGGCAGCCAGAATCTCTGCTTTCTGCTCACGCAGAGCATCCGCTGCTGCCTGCAGGGCTCTGTTTTTCTCTGCACTGGACGCTTTTGCCAGAAGTGCTGCTGCCTTTTTGGCTTTTTGTCCCATTTCCGTTAATGCTGTCATATACTTCCTCTTTTCCTGCTTATCATTTTCATCTCATTCTGAAGTGCTCTTACTTTTCACTGCGTTCCTTTAAAAAAGCTTCAACCTCTTCTCTTGTCGGAATAGACGGCGCCGCTCCCTGTCTGGATACTGCGATGGAGCTTGCTGCTGTTGCCATATGCAAAGCTTCTTTTACCGGTATACCTTCCATCAGGCATGTCAGCAGATATCCACAGTAAGTATCTCCGGCACCTGTCGTATCCACAACAGTATTTTTGTATATTTCCTGACTGGCATACTCTGTTTCGTCCTGATAACAGGAGCCTTCCGAACCAAGTGTTAATACGATCTTTGCATGAGGATATTTCTCACGAAATGCCGTCAGAATCTTCTCCGGTTCTTTTTCCCCGGTCAGTGCTGCTCCCTCGATCTCATTCACGATAAAAAGATCCACCAGCTGCAGCGGATATGTGCTCAGTTCTTTGGTGATCGGAGACGGATTTAAGACCACAAAGGCACCGGCCTGTTTTGCCTTTTCCATAATATGCGGCACCAGATTGATCTCGTTCTGCATCAGCACATAATCGCCGGGCTCTACGCTTTTCATCACCTCATCAACAAAAGCTTCAGTCAGCATATGATTGGTTCCCGAATACACGATGATCGCATTCTGTCCGCTCTCACTGACCTGCAAAGCCGTATGTCCGCCGTCGGCGTCCAGCTCTTTTACATAGGTCAGCGGTACATGATTTTCCTCCAGTGCACGTTTCAGGATACCGCCATCCCTGCCGATACAGCCCACATGGTACACACTGGCTCCGGCTCTTGCCAGAGCGATCGTCTGGTTCAGCCCTTTTCCACCCGGGAAAAAGGACAGGCTTTTTGCCAGGATCGTCTCTCCTGCCCGGACAAAATCTTCCACACCATATACACGGTCAACATTTAAGGAACCAAAGTTATAAATCTTCATGTCTGCCTCCGTTTCTCAGGTTTTACCTGTCAGCTTATTCAAATTTATCCGTATTCAGTACTTCTCAGTCCAGATATCTCTTTGTTCGCAGATAATCGATCACCGAAGTATAATGCTCTGGATTAGCCACAAACAGGGTGCCCACATCCTTGCCTGCCATCACATCCTGAATCACGTCCCGTCTGGAAGCATTGGCGATCACCATATCCGCACCCATACCGCAGGCGATCAGAGCCGCGGAAAGCTTTGTCGTCATACCGCCGGTTCCAAAGCTTGTGTGGGAATCTCCGGCCGTTTTCAGGATATCTTCTGTGATCTTTTCTACCAGAGGAATCGGTCTGGCTGTCGGATCTGTATTGGGATCAGCAGTATACAGGGCATCTATATCCGATAAAAGGATCAGAAGATCCGCGCCGATCAGCCCGGTTACGACAGCGGACAGCCGGTCATTATCACCAAACTCGATCTCTTCTGTCGAAATCGTATCGTTCTCATTAACGATCGGCACAACGCCCAGATGCAAAAGCTCATTAAAGGTATTTCTGGCATTTGTGCTGTTTGGCTCATCGAGCACCGTGTGCTTCGTCATCAGAATCTGGGATGCCACATGGCCATACTCCGCAAACAGACGCTGATATACCATCATCAGACGTGCCTGTCCCACAGAAGCGCAGGCCTGTTTTCTGGCTAATTCCTGCGGACGCTCTTTCATGCCGAGGGTCTGGCGGCCGACACCGATCGCACCGGAGGATACCAGTACGATCTCCTTACCCTGATTGCAGAGATCACAGATCACACGCACCAGACGCTCCATTTTATCGAAATTCAGATTGCCGGTTTCCTCATGAATCAGCGAGGAAGAACCGATTTTTATTACGATACGTTTTTTATGCTTCAGCTTTTCTCTTAACTCCGTCATATTATCTCCTTGTGATTTCTTCGTCTGAGATCATCTGCAGCAGTCTGCCAAGCAGATCTCCCTGCAGATAATACGTTGTCTCAAAATTCAGATACTGCATTGTTTGATCGTCCCAGAGAATCTTTATCTGCGGTGCAAATTCATCGTCACCTTCCCAGAACTGAAACAGTACCGGGAAAAAGGAAAATGCCTGGATCCTGGCTGTAATATCAGCTCCGGCCAGTCTGGGCAGCAATGTTCCATCCAGCTGTACACAGGCTTTTTCCAGTGCTTTAGTCTTTCCTGAGAAAGCATCCGCAAACTTCTGTGAAAATATGTCCGTACTCGGACTGGCTCCCGCTGCTGCAAAATTAGCCACCGGGGTCCAACGCCCGCTAAGACCTGCCATTTCTTTCTCCTGGCTGTGACAAAGCATATCATAGATTGTCATCACAGTCTCAAACGACCGGCATTCACAAAAATCCGCTCCCTTTTTCTCATAGACAGCACCGGATTTTCTCTCGATCCTGCAGGGTGTGCCAAGATACCTTATATAGATATAGCTGTCATCCATTTGCAGATGAAATTTGGCCGCCAGTGTATTCTGATCGTATTTCAGAAAATACGTACGACCGATATCAACCTGTTTATCATAGTTGGAAACTATTCTTTTCTCTTTATGCATTTAATTCACCATATTTTTCACTGATTACGTGATTTTTTCACGCATTATTTTTTGATGTTTTTCTTTTCCGGTATACGCGGCAGATTCCACCGGTAATGTGCTGCCAGATATCGGATCAGGATCACGCACACAGAACCAAGGATCAGCGCCGGCATCTCCCCGACCAGACGATAAAGCCATACACACAGCACAGCTCCCACGATTGAGGCACAGGCATAGACATGGCGGACAAAGATATAGGGCGGAACCTCTGCCATCATATCCCGCAAAAGCCCTCCGCCAACGCCTGTCATCGTACCAAGAAAAGCCAGAAGAAACGTATTGTCCATATAGCCCGCATCCACACCGGCCTTGACACCGAATACAGTAAAGATCCCCAACCCGATCGTATCCATTACAAGCATCACCAGATCATAGTAGACTCTGGCCCTGCCTTCAAAAAACTCCTGTTTGAAATAAAAGATCAGAAAAACGATCAGCGATGTAACCGCAGCCACTGCAACGTATTTTGGATCATGCAGCGCCGCCGGAATCATACCAAGGATCATATCCCGCACCATACCACCGCCGACAGCTGTACACACGCCCAGAACACAGACCCCGAAAAGATCCATTTTCTGCCGTATGGCCACGATTGCTCCCGAAGCGGCAAAGGCTATTGTACCTGCCAGATCCATCAGTAAAAAAATAAGAGACTGTATATCCATTTGAAACTCCCTGTCATTTATCTTTTCCGTCTTTGCACCTGTCAAACACGCTGTTGACAAATACATAAACTGGATATTTATTATAGCATATATTCAGACAAATTCCCATATGGTGTACCTTTAGAAGCCGTATTTTATTTTCTGCCGTTGGGATCTTATTCAGCATGCAACGCAGTCAAAATAACAGCTCCGGACCTTGATCCGGAGCTGTTATATCAGATGATTTTCTTTTCTTTATACGCCTGCATCTCTTCTTCGCTCATGCCAAGAAGTCCACTGTAAATTTCTTCGTTACTTCCTCCAAGTGCAGGACTGCATTTATATTCCACATGGTTTTCTGATAATCTCGGTGCAAATCCCGGAACTTTTACTTTTCCTCGTTCCGGATGATCTATTTCTACGATCATGCCACGTTCCAGATACTGCGGATCTTTTGTAATATCCTCGCAGTCAAGCAGAGCACCGGCCGGTATATCGGCTTTACACAGGATATCCATAGCTTCAAATTTATCGTGATCCTTCAACCAGTCTTTGATCGCATTATCGCAGATATCGCGATGCTCATAACGACTACGCGGTGTTGCCATTTCCGGGCAGACATCCATTTTCAGATCCGGACGCCCGATCACATCACATAAATTATCCCACTGTTTGCTGCCCGGATGACGGCTGCAGTAAATATGCACATAGTCATTCTGACCAAACGGTTTACAGGGATAGGTATCCGATGGTGCCACATCTTCCAACGGCATACCATTGGCCACGCGACGATTTGGTTTACCATTGTTGTAATACGGTTCCCACTGGGATCTCGACAGACCAATCATAAAATCCTGCATGGCTATATCGATTCTCTGACCGATGCCCTGACGTTCTCTTTGCAAGAGTGCTGCAATGATACTCATAGCCAGTGCGATACCGGTACCTGAATCCGCCACAGAGATACCTGATTTGATCGGCTGATCCGGATAACCGGAGGTAGAGACCATAACCCCTGTGTGTGTAGCGATTGGATCAAAAGCCGGATAATCCTTATACGGTCCATCCTGTGCAAATCCTTTAAGGCTGGCATAGATAATCTTCGGATTAATTTCTTTGCATACCTCATAGGACAGACCCAGACGGTCCATGGAACCCGGTCCCATATTTTCTACAACGACATCACATTTTGCCAGAAGCTTTTTCAACAATTCCAGTCCTTCTGGTGTTTTTGCATTACATGTGATCGATTTTTTATTCATATTCATAATTAAAAAACCATACGTATCCACACCCGGATTGGCAATGGAATATCTGCCAAGTTCACCTTTTACAGGTCGTTCCACTTTCAGCACTTCTGCTCCGAACCATGCCAGACTTTCCGTACATACTGTACCTGATTCAAACTGCGTCATATCCAGAATACGATATCCGGAAAGAGGTCCTTTATTTTCCATAGCACACATCTCCTTTACCTGTTCTTTTCTTCCTTACGCGGAATCACACGATTTTCAATAAAATCTTCTACCAGCCCTGTCATCGTCTGCGCATTCCATTTTCTCGGATCTACCGGATCCGCATTGAATGTCAGTACAGGAATACCTGCATCTTCCAACGTTTTTTTGATAAAATAACTTCCTTCAACAGCCTGCATACAGTTTTCCGGAACCATATAAACCACACCGTCAATATCGTTCTGCTCAGCCTGCTGCAGATACCACTGGCTGTTCCATGGCGGCATATGTAAAAAATCTTCCATACCGATATAACGCGCAGCCAGTGCTCTGAGTGGATCCTCTTCTACATGATTTCGAATATAAGCATCCGCACCCATGGCAAGATACATCGTCCAGATAAAAACGGCTCCATACTTTTCTTCAAAACGCTGATAAAAGCTGAAATCATGCCATATACCACGCCCTATCCACATCAGACGGTATTTTTCGTTTGGTACAGCAGCGATTCCCTGATCTGCCAGTTGTCTGACTTCTTCATATAATGACCTGGCATGATCTGCAGCCCAGCGTGTGCCACGCTGCCACTGTGCCTGCATGACTGCATTGATCGTATCCACAACGGTTACCGGAACCGGATGGCATTCCGCGATCAGATCTCTGAGCTTTTTGTACCATCCTTCCTGTTCATTGATCAGCTCCATAACTTCTTCAAGCTTATTGATATCAAACATCCGCCCTGTCTTCATCTCCAGAAAGCGGATCAGTTCCTGTAATTCCTCCACAGCTGTATCCAGACGATCTTTGTCATACAGTTCTTCCCAGTTATCGGCAGTAAGCTCAAACCATTTGAGTGGTACAGTTCTGGCTACTGTATTTTCCATGGCATAGAAACTGGCATTATGCTGTTTTGCAAACAGTTCAAAAATCTTTCCCTGACAGTCACAGGTCAGTCTTGTGATTGCTATCGTCGGATCAGGCAGACCACCCCATGGGCCCAGTGGTTTTCCCTCATCATCCACAGCATGATCATCCGGATCCAGACTCTCCGCAAAGGCTGTTGCACAGTAACTGCACAGATCATCCCTGTATCCTGCATCTTTTAAAAGTCCAAAATACTTTCTGGTCATGCGCTTTGCTCCGCAGATAGCCGCCCACCACTGATTAACAACAAAAGGGATATCCATGGCTCTTAAAACTTCCATCGGAACATCTGCATTCAGATAACCGAAATCCTCCCCGTTTTCCACGCGTTTTTTCAGTCCGGCAAACCATTCTTTCTGATAAACGCTGGCTGCCTTTGTAGCTGCCAGTTTTTTTACAACCGTCGACTTGGATGCGTCCATTTTTTTGTTCTTATCTTCCATTCTGGCTGCCTCCCTTCATCCTCTGTACAAAACTTTCCAGATGCTCTCTGACCTCCGGATTTTTATGCAGTGGATACTGCATTTTTGCAAAACAGACAGACGGAATATTTCTGGCATCCAGACTCTGTTTCTGACTTGGATAATCCCAGCTTGCGGCTTCCTCATAACGATTGGTATAAAACAGAACCGCTTCGGCACCGGTCTGGTCCACCAGGCGGTTTAATGCTTCTACTCTCTGACTGACAAAAGCTTTTTTACTTGAAAATTCACGCAACATATAACAGTCTACCAGTGCACGTACTGGTGTAAGCTGCGTATTATAATCTCTGGCAAAAAAGCGATCACCCCAGTCATGATCCTCACCGACAATCACTGCGCCTGTCTCCTCGAGCATATCGTACAGCTCTGTGGTCTCCTGATTGCTTCCTGTCATAAAGATTCTCGGGCCTGTGATCACAGGCCAGCTTTTTGCTTCCTCTGCCACTTCGAGTACAAGCGCTGTATGCTCTTTTCTGTCCATAAAGAATGCACTGTCAATCAGGATCAGTGCCTCGCTTCCACTGATTCTTACCTGTTTTCCCTCACGCAGTGCTGCTATTTTTCTGAGTGCCCGTCTGTTGGCATTACAGATTTCTGCCGCCTTTAAAAGCTTTTCCTTCGTCAGTTTCTGACCTGCCAGTTGTTCCATTTCTTCGATAAACAGCTGCATCGTCAGTTCATTTCTGTTCTGATGCAGACGGTTTCTTGTAAACAGCCAGTCAATATAAGAGACCTGTGGTATGGGACTGTCCGGATGAACTCTCTTGATTTCACGCAGATACAGATAGATACGGATCAGCACATCTGTGCTGTTGGAAATAACAAGGGCATCTGCCAAATTTTCATACGTTCCATCAACTATTTTTTCAAACTGTGCACGTACAACCGGATCAAAAGCATATTCCAGATATACATTTGTCAGCTTCAGTTCTTTTTCAGGATCTGCATATACCCGGATCGGATGAATATCCAGAGCCAGTAAAACCTCATCCGGCACGTCACATCCCAGTTCGGCCACTACTTTTTCCCCTGACGCACGCCATTTTTTTGCATTTTCATCTCTGTGGTCATATATCTCTTTCAAAGTACAAAATGCCTTACTTTGCAGAGCGCAAGCACGTATACCCATACTTTTTTCCTCCTTATCCACCGATCTGCACCTGCAGACCGTATTTCTCCACAATACCTTTCAGATGCTGCATGTGCTCATCCGATGGAATCTCCACACTCATATCCATCTGATGTCCCAGGCTCTCATTCTTTGATTCACCAAGGCGATGATACGGCAGCAGACACACTCTCACATCATCTCCCAGATGTGTACTGACAAAAGATGCTACGGCATCTATATTTTCCTCACTGTCATTATGTCCCGGAATCACCGGTACACGGATCCATACCGGCACATGCAGATCACGATAAATGTGTTCGATATTTTCCAGTATGATTTCATTTGGCACACCCGTATATTCTCTGTGCTTTTTACTGTCCATATGTTTGATATCACATAACGCCAGATCAACATGCGGATAAATTCTGTCTACGACCTCCTTTGAAGCAAATACACTGCTCTCTATAGCTGTGGAGATATCTTCTTCATGGGCAGCCATCAGAAGATTCTCTGTAAAATCCGGGCAGAACAGACATTCACCGCCGCTGATCGTCATACCACCACCGGAAGTCTGCATAAAAAGCTTATCGCGTTTTACTTTTTCGATTGCCTCTGCCACTGTAGTCTGCTTTCCTGCCAGCTCTCTGGCTTCTGCCATACAGACGTCCACACATGCGCCACAGTCCACACAGCGTTCCCGGTCTGTCAGGGATTTCCAGATGCCATCCTGTTCTACAACAGATATTGCTTTTTGCGGACATTTTTCCACACATTTTCCGCAGGCTGTACATTTATCCCTGTAAAACATCAACTGTGGTTTCCTTTCATTGGATTCCGGATTTGCACACCATGTACAGCGTAAAGGACATCCCTTTACAAATACAGTAACACGGATACCCGGACCATCATGAATACAATATGTCTGGATATTAAATACCGTCGTTGAAATACTTCTGTCTGCTGCCATAATCTCACCTTCCTCAGCTAAAAATCGATCTGTACTGTTTCTTTAATTAAAATTGGTCCACTGGACCACTTATTGATATGCCTGGCAATAAAAGTATCTGCCTGCATACTGTATTTTACAGTTCACAGGCAGATGCACATGGTATCATCACTCTTGTAATGCTATGCGGCTGTACTTATACACACCTGCCACAAATTTCGGATCCACATAGGTCGTGCCAAACGGATCCATAGGTGTCGGTAAAAGAATAAACGGATGACTTCTGAACAGTTCAATGTGCTCTTCTACCCATTGTTTTGCCATTGTATCATATTCTTCATCCGAAAGCCCCTTTGGTGTATTCTCAGGAATAACATTGATGATAATCCTGTCACCATAGGTCCTGCAGATGTCCCAGGTATCATTGATCATCTGTGGCTGCCAGCTGTCAATACCGGCATCGATCATTGCCGGAACCAGCTTTTTGTTCATACCACAGGAATGCAGGTCGAAGAAGATCCCCTGTTCATGGCAGAAATCCACGACACGTTTCATGTGTGGTACGATCATTTCACGAACGACATCCAGTGAGAAAAAGGCATCCTTCTGCGATCCCCAGTCATCATGCATCTGAATGATATCTACCGGGAATTTTTCTTTGATATGACCGATCATCTTAATATACAGGTCTGCCATATAATCAAAGATTTCATGCACATATTCTTTGTCATCATCATCGATCAGAGCCACAGCGGCATTTTCAAAATCCATCCAGGAGATCAGTCTTTCAAAAAATCCGGAATAAATTGTCAGCCGCATAGCCACCTGGCCGCCATACATTTTTTCGATAAACTCCCTGTTATCTTCAGCACTTTTATCCCAGTCCCAGCTGTCCGGATCAGGAAAATCCAGATTGTCCTTCCATTCATCAACAAACTCAACCTTTGGTGTTCCCGGACGTACCATTGAGCCTCCTGCCAATGCCTCGTAAATCCATTCTACACCAAACATATCCTTCCCGCCAAATTCTGAGGGATCCATTTTCAACTGTTCCATGACCATGCCACGAACCTTGTTCTCCGGAAGAATATTTGGTGCAAATGGCTTCACTTCAAAAAACTGCGGAATCCAGAGCGGAGTCTCTTTTCTGTACAGTGCCATCATATTCTCCCGCGGAGTCACCGGGGTAGACAGCTTTAACATCTTTGGATTGGCACCTCTGGCCGGATATGTACCAAGTACTGTCATTTCCTTTTCATCAAACGGTATTCGATTCATTCTTGTAACTCTCCTTTATAATATGGATTTTCAGATACCTATATCTCAGTGCAGCCACTTGCTGTACTCAGATATAACTATCTTTTTATATGCACAGACAGGATACCCTGCCTGTGCATATATCTGCAGTACAAAATATTCAATATTCAGTTTTTATGCGCCGATTCTCATTAAAGGAGTTGCACAGAGGATCGCACAGATGATCATCAGGCAGATTGCCGTGATCAGCATCTTGTTAAACAGCTTGTTGGCTTCTTCCGCCGGAGCACCGATCAGACAGGCAGCCCCACCGGTGGATACCGGACTGAAGGATGTAACACCAACACCCATCATCATCGGAACAACAAGAGCGGCAAAGCTTAATCCGGTAGCACCTGACAGCGCCGGCATCATGGAGAACAACAGCGGCTGTACCGTACTTGCACTGGTAACCAGACTCAGTGCGGAACCGATCAGAGACAGACACGGCGGTACAAATGCAGCCGGCATATTCTGCATAGCTGTACCCAGCGTATCAACAATACCTAACGTATTAGCCAGCGTACAGTACATACCCATACCTGTGATCAGAAGGATCATGTTCCAGTTTACCTTCTCAGCCAGCACTTTTTTCAGCTGACAACCACCGAAAACAGCGACAACACTGATACCGATAACAGAAGTAACCGGAAGGCTGAAGTTAGAGCTCATCCACTTAAGAGCCGGAGCTTTGATGAACTGTTTCAAAATAGACGGAACCAGAAGCAGTGCGATGCATACGAAGATTGTAACCAATGTAACGATCTGATATTTGTTAAACGGTTCCGGTTTTTTCATGAAATCCTTGGATCCATTCTCATCCAGCTTCCAGGCTTTTGTCAGAACATACATCACGGCCAGGAAAACAACTGCCAGAATGATATAATAAACTGCTACACGAACTGCCATAGCCATCGGATCTACGCCTGGCAGATACTCTGTATACATACCTTCAAGAAGCGCACCATTGGAAGTCCACGGGAGGAAGGATCCGATAAAGGAACCACACCACAGAGAAACCGGTACGATCATCGGTGTAACACCTGCTGCCATACAAAGTCCCCATGCCAGCGGAGCAACGATAAAGGTATTCATAGTACCTGCACCTGCAGCTGCAACTACAGCACCTACGATACACATCGCAATTGGCAGAGCCCATCTTGCATTACGGAATTTGTAGGAAATCTTCTGACCCAGGACTTCCAGCGTACCGTTTGCCGCTGCAAAAGCGTAAAAGATAACCGGCATGGAATAATTCCAGAACAAATTGACCGGGAATGCTTTAATAAAAGCTGAACTCGATCCGTTCTCTCCGCCAAAAATCCATGTCAGAATAAAGCCAAATCCGATTGCCACAAAACCGGCATTGATTTTAAGCTTCTGCGCCAGAATAACCGCCAGCGCAAACCCCACGAAAAATATAACTACTTTGTCCATATGATACTTTCCTCCTTGATTTTCTTACAAGCGACGTATCAATTCAGCTTGTTTTCGGTTCTTGCAATCAATTCATTCTGTACTGCAGGTGTCAGAATCGTAAAGTAAGTACTGTATCCGGCCACGCGGACAACAAGATCTCTGTAATCTTCCGGTTTTTCCTGGGCTTTTCTCAGAGTCTCATTATCTACAACGTTAAACTGGATATGCTTTCCTCCATTTAAGAGGTACGTTTTTACCAGATTGGCAAGCTTCATTAAATCTTCATCCGTCTGGAGTGCAGATGGATGCATCTTCATATTCAGCAGCATCGCATTGAATGGATCCTGATTGATCTTCATTGCACTGCCAAGAGATACTGTCGGTCCGTTGGTATCTGTACCCTGTGCCGGAGATACCACACCATCCGGCAACGTCTGCCCATTATAGCGGCCATCCGGAGTAGCACAGGTGCATGCTCCACCCGGTGCATGTGCTGTAATGGAAATACCCGTTGGTCTCGGTGGTTCACCGTAGATTGTAGTAAATGTCTTTGCGCTGTCAGACCAGAATTTAAACATATCTGCAGCAATATCGTCTACCAGATCGATACCATTACCAAATTTCGGTGCATCCTGGCAGATCTTATGTAATTCTTCATACCCCTCCCAGTTGGCTTCAATAGCATTAAACATCTCTTCCATTGTGCATAAATGTCTGTTAAATACGACATCCTTGATCGCAGCCAGAGAATTGACAACACTGATCATTCCCACCGGGTTCAGCAAAGAAGCATTCTCATACGGCATCTTTCGGTTGGAAATATCCTTACCACATTTGATACCATCATAAGCAAATGCAGAATGTACAACATCACAGTTGATCTCTCTGGTTACACGGCAGAGAATATTGTGCTCCTCATTGTACATACCGAGGAAATAATACAGCTGTTTCTTAAAGGCAGCTTCAAACTCCTCATACGATTTGAAATCCTTCATCTCACCGGTGCGATAACCGAGCTGCTCACCGGTTTCACGCATCACACCATTGTGCATCGTAATATCCAGCACCTTTGGTACAATAAACATACCCAGCGCATTGATACGGGATTTGCCCGGAAGATTCAGATCCAGACAGCCGGCAAGTGCATAATCTCTGGCCTCCTCGAGCGGAACCCCCTGATCTACCAGACCCTGAATATAACTCTTGTCAGATACAAATGCCGGCATGCCAAGGCCTGTCTTTACCAGCCGCATAGCTTCAAGCATCAGTTCATCCGGTGTATTTTCATTAACACGTACTGTGATTGTGAACTGTGGTGTACGTACCTCGTATGCAGCCTTTAACAGCAAATAAGACAGTTCATTTGTCACATCGTTTCCATCTTTATCCACACCACCAATCAGGAAATTGTGCCATCTGGCCATTCCGGCCCATTTGTCACGCTGTTTTGCATTTCCTGATACAAAGTTAAACTGCATGATCTTGATACGCAGACACTCTATCAGCTCCAGTGCTTCATCTTTTGTCAATGTACCATTTTCAATATCTCTCTTATAATATGGATACATAAACTGATCAAAGCGACCGCCCGGTACAGTTCCATGGGTGATCATCATCCAGTAGAACCAGAATGCCTGTATTGCATCACGGAAATCTCTTGCCCCGTTTTCCGCCAGACTGTGGCAGGTATCTGCCATACGTTCAAGTTCAGCCTTGCGCACTGCATCTTTTGTCTCTTCTGCTTTTTTCGTACAGGCATCACCATAGCGATGGTACATTCTCTGCATAGCTGTCAGTGCAATAATACATGCTCTTAAATAGTCTGCTTTATCAAAAGAATCATTATCTACATAACGTACCTTTCTAAGTTCTTCTTCTGCTTCTTTTACACGGGCTGCAATACCTTCATCAATAACTTTTTTGTAATCTGGTACAAAAAAGCTCAAACCAATACCAAGTCCCCAGCCAAAACCGGCGCCACCTGAACCACGGCCTTTTACTTTACTGGTCCACGGTGGGCAGAGAATGCCGGAGCGGATAAAAGGCCACAGACGTTCATCATCATAGAAACGCCCCTGCCATTCGTACATCTGACGGCTTTCGCCCTCCCAGAAGGAGTCCAGTGAACGAAGAGTTGCTCTGTCTTCATCGGAAATCGTATAATTACCTTCCAGAATACTGTCCAGATCCTCGTCATCCCAGAACGGTCCCCAGCAGGATGCTTCCAGCCCCATCGGTTTGGATGCACAGTTACCGCAGATCAATTCATTATCGTCAATATAGATTGTTCTTTTATCCAGATAATTCGCAGTCGCTTTTGCACGGCGAAGTATGGAGGGCAGTCCCTCATTTTCCCGCCAGGACTCAATCACATATTTGGCTTTTTCTGCACAGAATGGATATTTGTCTACTTTTAAAGCTTCCTGCATACGTTTAATACGCTCTGTTGCCATTTTCTCTCCTCCTTATAGGTTACAGCTGCTGCTGTGTTCTCTCTATAACTTCATCCTGCATAGCTCTTGTCAGCTGTACAAAGTAGCAACTGTATCCGGCTACACGTACTACCAGATCTCTGTATTTTTTCGGATCCTGCTGGGCAGCTTTCAGAGTCTCATTATCTACAACATTAAACTGAATATGTTTTCCACCATTATTCAGATATGCATAGATCATACCGCCAAGCTTTTCAAGATCTTCTTCGGTTTTTAAGGAATTCGGGGCAAAACGCATATTCAGAAGCGTTGCCTGGAACGGATCCTGATCTATCTTCATAGCACTGTTTAATACAGCAGTCGGTCCATTCTTATCCATACCATGCATCGGTGACATTGTTCCATCCGCAAGAATCTCTCCTGCCTTTCGTCCATCCGGTGTGGCACCTGTCAGAAGACCACCCGGCTGGTGTGATGTTATGGAAATACCTGTCGGGATATGTACACCGCCCAGAATCGTCGGTATCTCTCCGGCAATATCACAGAATGATTTATAGCATCGTGCTACGATCTCATCTACATAATCCACATCATTGCCATATTTCGGAGCTTCAAGGAAATCTTTCTGCATGTCTTCATATCCGACCCAGTTGGCATCGAGTGCTGTCTGTAGCTGTGCCAGTGTATATTTTTTCTCATCAAAAACAAGTTTTTTGATCGCCGCAAGCGAATCGCCCACATTGACCATACCGATCGGATTAAATACAGCACCATTTTCAAACGGCATCGTGCGGCAGAATGTATCTTTTCCTGACTCGATACCCTCATACATCAGTGCACTTCTCAGCGGATCCACCAGAAGTTCCTGTGTGATCTTGAGCTCAACATTGTTCTTTTCTCCTGCAATCTCCATACAATAGCGAAGTTCTTTCTCGAAGGCATCATATAGCTCTTCAAAAGTCTGGTACTGTGTAAAGTCGCCCAGCTGCAGCGCACATGTCTCGCCATTTGCCACATTCACACCATTATGACGGAAAATATCAAAGATCAGCGGGATCGTCATCATCGGAACCGGGCCTGTTCTTGATTTTCCCGGAATGTTTGCATCCAGGCATCCGGTCATCACATACTCTCTGGCATCTTCAACCGATACGCCTCTGCTGGTAAAGCATTTCATGTAGCTTTCATCTGAAACAAATGCCGGCATACCCAGCCCCATGCGGACAACTTCAAGTGCTTTAACCAGAAGTCTCATCGGTGTTCCCTTGTGCACACGAACTGTCAGTGTATGGTGCGGTGTCTTCGTGATCTTGGCTGCATCCAGCATCAGATACGTCAGATCATTGGTAGCATCTGTACCATCTGCCTTCTGTCCGCCGATCGTAAAGTTATGCCACTTGGCCATACCTGCATTTTTCTTGCGGTTATTTTTACCTGAAGTACGGTTCAGCTCCATATCTTTCAGACGCAGACAGCATAACAGTTCTGTAGCAAATTCCGGTGTAATATTGCCGGTCTGTATATCCTTTTCATAAAACGGATACATATACTGGTCAAAGCGGCAGCCCGGCAAAGTTGTCGATGGACTCAGCATCAGGAACTGGAACCAGAAGCACTGCATGGCCTCCCAGAATGTTGTCGGCGGTTCCATCGGCACACGGCGACAGTTTGATGCAATCGTTTCAAGTTCCTTCTTTCTTTCCGGATTTTTCTCCTTTTCAGCCATTTCTGCTGCCAGAACGGCATATCGTCCGGCCAGCTTGTTCATAGCTTCCAATGACATGATCACCGCTTTGTAGTAGCGGTATTTGTCAATATCACCTGTAATATAGAAACGAAGCTTCTTCATTTCTTCTTCACACTGTGCGATCAGAGTCTTCGTACCCAGAGTCAGGATTTTGTTATAATCTACTGCCAGCAGTACAAGAGATGGTCCAAGTCCAAGTCCGGACTGGCAGTAACCGCCACCAACGCCTTTTCCTGCCGCCTTATCCTTCCATGGCGGGAGGATAAATCCGGCTTTCAGTAAAGAAAGTATTCTTTCATTTTCCGGCTCGTAGAAAATATCTCCCATCTGCCCGATCATAGTTGCCGGATCATGTTTTTTGTTTAATTCCTGCAGATCTATGACATCCTGAGGATCCATTTCGTAACCATCCTCAATCAGAGAATCGATTTCATCCTGTGACCAGATGCCATAATGCGGATCGATTTCCAGCCCCATTGGTTTGGATGCACCGATGCCAACAAGCAGCTCGTCATCTGCAATAGCGATCGGCATTCTTTCTACTGTAGCATCCAGTATCTTTGCACGCTGTGTAATCACCGGTTCATTTTTGGTCTTTTCCAGAACATCCAGCGTGATCCTGTATTTTTCGATACAGATTGGATATTTGTCAATAACAACTCGTTTTTTAATACGTTCAATTCTCTCGTACATGCACGTCCGCCTTTCCATTTTTGTATAACATTAACAGTTTTTCTCTGTTTTTTGTGCCCTGCATTATTAAAATATACCATGATTTCAAATCAATGTTAATTAATAGACACCCTCTATTTTTTATCGTGGCACCACGCACATGTTTTTATTTTTACCCTGTGCAAAGTGTATATTTTTATATGTACAAGTCGACAGTCTTCCTGTCACTGCGCAGCTTGATGATTTTTTTCCATACAGGCATCATGCACAATGGTGAAAAATAATCCTGTGCATCATTACCATACTGTATATATTCTGTTCATTTTCCCTTGTTCGCACTTTTTTCCTCCTCTATAATAAACCTAGTTTTACATAACTAAACGGGAGGAATGTACATGAACGAACGAGTCAAAAAAATGAAAGACAGTCTGCGCATCAGCAAATATCCGCTGTGTATTGAACTGTTCAGACTGGCTAACGAGTCACTGGATGCGACCGGCGGCGAGCCGATGATCATCAGAAGAGCCAAATTGCACGAACACATTCTTGATAATATTACCATCTTTATTGAAGAGGACGATCTGCTCTGTGGTTCCGGTGCTTCCAAACCTTTCGGTATGGAAATGCAGTACGAATATGGTGTATGGACAAAAGACGAAGTAGAGTCTCTGAAAAGTGAGATCTACACGATCGATCCCAAAGATGAAGAAGAGCTGTACCAGTTAAATGAGCGTTTTGCCAACAATGCCTTAAACAGCAATCTTGTCGACGCTTTAAGTGAATCTCTCGGTATGAATGACCGTATGTGGCCCTTTATGAAATCCGGCACGATCCTGCCGCCCTGGAAAGACAGAAAAGGTGGCTCCGGCGGTGGATTTGCCATGTCCGGTTACGGCCTTGGACCTGGTTTCTTCCTTGTATGTATCGATTTTGAGCGTATTCTGAAAGAAGGCGCCAAATCTGTTATCGCAGAAGCCGAGCAGTGTCTGAAGGATCTGCGTTATACTTCTTATGACAGTATTGATAAACAGCATTACTGGGAAGCTGTCATCCGTGTATTCAAAGCATGGGTACGCTTTGCCGGCCGCTACGCTGATCTGGCTGAAAAAATGGCGCAGGAAGAAAAGAATGAAAAACGTAAAGCCGAGCTTCTGGAAATGTCACGGATCTGCCGTAAAGTACCGTATGAACCGGCCGAGACTTTCCATGAAGCCATGCAGTCTTTCTGGTTCACCTTCCTTCTGGCCTGCCCGTCTCCGACGACGACAGCCGGACGATTTGACCAGTATATGTATCCGTACTACCGTCATGACATCGACAACGGGCTGATGACCGACGATGATGTACTTGAACTGATTGAGATCATGCGCTGCAAGGTCATGAAGATCAACCGTGTATCCGGTAAGGCCAACCGTGCCAAAAACTCCGGTATGGCCAAATGGTACAACTGGACGATCGGCGGTACAGATGCCCAGGGTAACGATGTAACGAACGAGCTATCCTACCTTCTTCTGGAATCCGCAAGAGATACACAGCTTCCACATTTTACCGTTACTGTCCGTGTTCATGAGCACACACCGGAAAAACTCCTGTTAAAGGCCCTTGAAGTAGTCAAAACAGGTCTTGGTATGCCGGCATTCTTAAGTGACAAGAGTTATATCCAGTTCTTCGTAGAAGGCGGCATGCCGATTGAAGAGGCCAGGGATTACTGTGCAACAGGCTGTGTGGACGGCAATATTCCGGCACGTACAAGAAGTCAGGTTGTTACTTTCTTTATCATCGCACAGGCTTTCGATATCTTTATGCATAACGGTTTCTGCCGCTTCACCAAAGAGCAGGTAGGTATCGAGTCCGGTGATATTACAAAGATGGATACTTTCGAAGATTTCAAAGCAGCTTTCTATAAGCAGTTTAAATATCTGCTCAGTATGGCAGCCGAAAGAAATAATGTAGAACTGATCGCTGAGAGAAAGCTGTTCCCTGATCCGTTCCGTTCCGCTCTGATGAAAGGCGGCGTAGCTTCCGGTAAGGATATGCTGGATCGTCATTTTGATTTTGAAAACGGCAGTCTGCTCGGTGCTGTCGGCGGTGTCAATACAGGCGATTCTCTGGCTGCGATCAAAAAGCTGGTCTATGACGAAAAGAAATATACCATGCAGGAGCTTTTAACTGCACTCGATGCCAACTGGGAAGGCTACGATGAGATGCGTCAGGACTTCGTCAACGCGCCAAAATATGGCAACAATGACGATGCTGCTGATCTTCTGGTTGCCGAAGTCTACCAGTTCTTTGCAGATACCTGTCACGAAATGGATACTGCCTACGGTGGAAAAGTCACACCGAATGCGATCTCTATCTCCGCACATCAGCCGGGCGGTGCCTGCACAGGTGCTACACCGGACGGCCGTAAGAGCGGCGAGATCCTTGCAGATGCTTCTCTCTCACCGGATCACGGCAAAGACAAGAACGGCCCGCTGGCGGTTCTGCAGAGTGCCATGAAGGTCAACCAGGATCCGTATCAGGGAACACTGCTAAACATGAAATTCCATCCGTCTGCCTTAAAGACAGAAGAAGATTTAAAGAAACTTGGTTCCGTTATCAAGACATATCTTACCAATGGTGGTAAACATGTCCAGTTCAATGTCGTCAACCGTGAAGAAATGGTCGATGCCAAGATCAATCCGGAAGAACATCCGGAACTGGTTGTCCGTGTTGCCGGATACAGTGCTTATTTCACCCGCTTAAGCGGTGCTATCCAGGACGAAGTCATCAACCGTACTTCTTTTGACAACGTATAATGTTGTATTAAAACACATAACCAATAAACTCCCTTTCCATGCAACCGGCTGCAGATTTACCAGATCTGCAGCCGGTTTCTTATGCTCCGTTCATCTGCCTGCGAACGATACTGCCGGTCTTATTTTTTGTTCTCCGTATTCATTTATGCGCACTGCATAATGGGGAATCGCAAAATGTGCGATACGCATATGTTGTACCTGACACGTTAAAAAGCCGTTGTTTACGCTGTTTTTCCCCCTTATACTATAGCTAAAGAAAGACGTTAAGGAGGAAAACGCCATGAAATTTAATGAAAAAGAGATGATTCCTGTAGGACAGTGGTCCCCTGAACTTCTGGCAGCAGAATCAATTCCGCAATATGACACACCGCTTACCGCCAAAGAAAACTATTACCGTATGTTTAACAAAAACGGCGAACACTGTCAGTGGATTCCGGCACACTGTGACTGTATCAACTTTAATCCGATCATTATCCCGGACTGCAAAGCCAGAGCCATGGTTAACGAAGTCAACAGGCTTCAGCCGGGCGAGGAAGGCGGCCTGGACATGTTTGGTATGGACTGGCAGTATGAACCGGAAGTCGGCGGTTCTATGGTCAAACAGGGACTGATGCTGTTTGATGATGCCAATGACTGGAAAGAAAAAGTAGTCTTTCCCGATCTCGATTCCTGGGACTGGCAGGGATGTGCCGATCGTAACAGAGGCATCTATTTTGATACCGACCGTGTGACAGAATATGTACAGTTCACCGGTATGTTTGAGCGTCTGATCTCCTTTATGACCATGCAGAATGCACTGATCGCCCTGATGGATGAGGATCAGCAGGATGCTGTTAAGGAGCTGTTTGACAAGCTGGCTGACTTCTATGACGACCTGATCGATCATCTGCACCGGTATTTCCACATTGATATGTTCCAGTTCCATGATGACTGGGGTTCACAGCGTGGCCCTCTGATCGGACCTGAGACTCTTCGTGAGATGGTTGCCCCATACGTTAAACGTGTCGTTGACAGCTGCCATAAGCGAGGCATTATTTTTGATTTCCACAGCTGTGGAAAAAACGAAGATCTCGTTCCCATTATGATCGAATGTGGTATGGACCAGTGGGGCGGACAGGCGATCAATGATTTTGATTATATCTATGAAACCTACGGTGACAAAATCGCTATCGGCATCACACCGTATGACTGCCGTACCGAGAGAGATCCGGAGAGAGCCAGAGCGCTGGCTAAAAAATTCGCCGCAGACTACTGCCCGAATTTCAATAAAAAGCCGTTTTTCGCCGTTATGCGCCGTGCTATTCCGGAATACAGAGAGGAACTGTATCGTCAGAGTCGCATATTAATGGGAGAATAAATCTCATATACAGTATAAAGAGCAGTATGGACTTTCTACAGACCATGCTGCCCTTTATTTGTCATACATATCCATAATTGCTTCAGCAGACCGATTCGGATTGATGAAAAAATCGGCTTTACTTATGTGCAAAGGGGCTCCCGGCAGCATATACTTCCGGGAGCCCCTTTTCTATGGAGTGATATCTTATTTACGCATCCAGTGCTGCGATCAGCTCCGGAATAACCTTGTGCAGATCGCCTACCATACCGTAGTCAGCCACCTCAAAGATCGGTGCCGCTTCATTGGTATTGATAGCAATGATATAATCGGAATCCTGCATACCTGCGATATGCTGGATCGCACCGGAAATACCACAGGCGATGTAGATCTGCGGTTTTACTGTTGTACCGGTCTGGCCGATCTGACGGGACTTGTCGATCCATCCTTCATCTACAGCTGCACGGGAACCTGCTACGATACCGCCAAGCTTGTCAGCCAGCTGCTCCAGCAGTTTGAAGCCTTCTGCACTGCCGACACCCATACCACCGGCAACGATGACTTTGGCATCTGTCAGGGATACTGCATCCTTTGCTGTCTTTACGATCTCGAGCACCTTTGTACGGATATCGCCTTCAGCAAAAGCCACATCCAGTTTAACGATCTCACCGGTCTTGCCAAACTGCGGATTTTCTGTCTTCTGCATAACACCCGGACGAACGGTGGACATCTGCGGACGATGGTTCGGACACATGATCGTAGCCATCAGGTTACCGCCAAATGCCGGACGGGTCATACGGAACTGTCTGTCCTCTGCCGGAAGCTCCAGCTGTGTACAGTCAGCAGTCAGACCAGTACCGGATTTAACTGCCAGCGCCGGACCAAGGTCACGGCCGATATGTGTGGCACCGTACATAACGATCTCCGGTTTGTATTTTTTGATTGCCTCATCGATTACTTTGGAGTAACCGTCTGTTGTGTAATTTTTCAGTTCCGGTGCATCTGCCAGATATATTTTATCGGCACCGTAAGCGAACAGATCTGCGCACAGACCCTCTACGTTCTCACCACAGAGAACAGCAGACACTTCTGCTCCAACACCGTCAGCCAGCTTTCTGGCCTCGCCAAGAAGCTCTAAAACAACCGGCATCAGCTTGCCGTCACGCTGCTCGGCAAATACCCAGATACCGCTGTACTGTGTAATATCTACGCCGCTGCCCTTGCCTTCAACTTTCTCGATGGCCTCAAACGGACAAACTTCCACACACTGTCCGCATCCTGTACATGCACTGCCGATAGAAGCAACCTTACCATCCATGGTAATGGCCTCGAACGGACAGTTTTTCATACATTTTTTACAACCTTTACATTTATCTGCAATAACTTTAACTGCCATTGTACTTCTCCCTTCTACCCTTACAGTACGTGTTTTTCTCTCAGCTTGCCAACAACTGCAGCTGCCATATCAGCCGGAGCACCGGTAAAGATCTCGCCTTTACCTTTCTGCGGCGGTGTGAAAGAACGTGCAACCTGTGTCGGAGAAGCATTCAGACCGCAGGCAGCCGGATCGAGTTTCACATCCTCATGGTTCCATACGGTGATCTCTTTCTTATACGCATCCACGATACCGGAAACTGTCATATATCTTGGCTCGTTTAATTCTTTTACACAGGTCAGAAGACACGGTGTCTGTACCTCGATCTTTTCATAGCCATCCTCAAGCTGTCTCTCTACGATGACCTTGTCACCCTGGATCTCAACCTTCTGTACATAGGTAACTACCGGCAGTTTCAGTCTCTGTGCGATCTGCGGACCTACCTGTGCGGTATCACCGTCGATAGCCTGACGGCCGGCAAAGATGATATCTGCACCACCCATTTTTTTGATACCGGCAGCGATCGTTGTAGATGTAGCACATGTATCTGCACCACCGAAAGCACGGTCAGATAACAGATAGGAATCATCTGCACCCATAGCCATACATTCTCTGAGCATTTCCATAGCCTGCGGAGGTCCCATGGTGATCACATCAACGGTAGTTCCCTCGTTGGCATCTTTGATCTGCAGCGCAGCCTCAAGTGCGTTGGCATCATCGGGATTTAAAATACTCGGTACGCCGTCACGGATCAGGGTACCTTTTACCGGATCGATTCTGACTTCTGTTGTATCCGGTACCTGTTTAGCACATACGATAATTTTCATAATTTGTCACCCTTCCTCTCTTACTTCAGCAATGCACGTGAAATAACCATCTGCTGTACCTGGCTTGTACCTTCATACAGTGTAAATACACGACAGTCTCTGTACATACGTTCAACCTTGTATTCTTTGATGAAACCATAACCACCGTGGATCTGTACGGCTTTTGCACAGATGCGGTTGCAGGCTTCTGCAGCATAGTATTTGGCCATGGCAGCAGCTTTGCTTGCCGGTTTCTTCTGATCGATCAGATAAGCGGCACGGTAAACGAGAAGTTTGGCAGCATCCAGCTCTGTTGCCATATCAGCCAGCATAAAGCTGATCGCCTGGAATTTGCCGATCGGACGGCCGAACTGTTTTCTCTCTTTTGCATATTTTACTGCCTCATCCAGAGCACCCTGTGCCACACCGATAGACTGTGCGGCAACACCGATACGTCCGATATCCAGTGTAGCCATGGCATTGGAGAAACCTTTGTCTCTTTCACCCAGCATATTTTCCTTCGGCACACGTACATTATCCAGGATGATATCACTGGTAGCACAGCCGATCAGGCCCATCTTGTGCTCCGGTTTACCACAGGAAACACCTTCAGATTTCATGTCTACGATAAAAGCTGTGATACCTCTGGCACCCTTGCTCATATCTGTCTTGGCATATACAACAGCCACATCGGAAAGCGGAGCAGCTGTGATAAATGTTTTACGGCCGTTTAATACGAAGCAGTCATCCTCTTCTACGGCTGTTGTTGTCATACCACCGGCGTCAGAACCTGCACCTGGCTCTGTCAGGGCAAAACAGACGGTCTTTCTGCCGCTTACGATATCCGGCAGATACTGTTTTTTCTGTTCTTCTGTACCGGACAGGAGGAACGGTCCACCAGCCAGAGAGTTCGGAGAAGATACATACAGACTGGCTACAGCACTGACACGGCAGATTTCTTCCATAACGGAAACATAACCACGGCAGTCAGAACCGGAACCGCCGTATTCTTTCGGGATCTTGATACCGAAGAAACCGGCTTTTGCCATTTTATCCAGAATTTCCTGCGGAAAAACAGCTGTCTCCTCTACTTCATCGAGGATCTCTGTGGTCAGCTCTTTCTCAGCGAATTCACGGGCCAGTTTGTGGATCATAAGGTGTTCCTCTGTGAGGAACAGTTCATTCATGGTACTCATGATTTACCTCCTTCAAGTTGTTTAAGAAGCATCTCTTTAAGTGCTCCTGATTTTATTTTTCCATTAGCTGTTCTGGGCAGACTGTCCAGAAACAGTATGTAACGTGGTATTTTATACCGGGTCAGAAGGGCACTTAAAAAAGTACGGAGTTTCTGCTCTTCTATACATTCTCCCTCTTCCGGTACGATGCAGGCGGCCACCTCTTCCTGTGTGACCACAGACGGTACACCGATCACCTTGACCTCCTGTATGCCTGGATACTGCAAAATCGCCTGTTCAATCTCCAGGCACGAGATATTTTCTCCGCATCGGATGATCATATCCTTTTTTCGTCCCGTCACATGCAGATAGCCTTCTTCATCCAGGAATCCCAGGTCTCCGGTATGCAGCCATCCATCCGGCTCCAGAGCTTCCTGCGTTTCTTTTTCCATCTGATAGTATCCGGCAAACACATGATAGCCACGGACTTCGATTTCTCCTGTTTCTCCAACAGCAAGCGTCTTTTTCTCCTGCAATGATGTGATCCGACACTCCAGACTGTCAAGAACCTTTCCCACCGAATCAGCGATCTTTTCCGGTGCATCACCATATGGAGAAAATGTGATACTTGGTGATGTCTCTGTCTGGCCATAACTCATGGACAAAAATTCAAACCGGAAGGCTTCACAGATATCCAGATAATCTTCTTTGCTTACCGGTGAACCGGCGATAATGCCGCTTTTGAGACTACTGACATCAAAAGCCTTCAGAAGACCCTTTTTCAGGATGGCCAGAAACATGGTCGGCACACCATTCAGGATCGTGCACTGATACCGTGCAACTGTCTTTAAAATACTGGTACTGTGTACACCGTCGACCAGACAGACACAGTGTCCGCTCGCCAGCGATGAAAGATACCCTGCCGACAATCCAAAACAGTGAAACAACGGAAGCGCCATACCGGAACTGTCGTTTTCATCCCAGTGCATCTGCCGGGCCGTTTCAAATGCGATGGAGATGACATCCCCCTGTCTGAGCATGACGCCTTTGGAGCGGGATGTCGTTCCTGACGTAAACAGGATACCCAGAAGATCCTCCGGATGTACCTCCCTCTTGATTGCTTCCAGATGATGTCTTTCATCCGGTGTTGTGGGTGTCTGCATGTGCCTGTTAATATCGGCCAGAGTATACAGCCGGTATGCCTTTGGTCCGTACAGAGACGGCAGCTGTTTTGGTGCATCGAGTGCACATATCGCATCCGGCTTTATGTAATCGATCAGCTCTTTTAATTCTGTTTCCACCAGATAAGGGTTAAACAGTACTGCCCGGGCACCGAGCTTCTGTAAGCCCAGGAATGTCAGGATCCAGTGTACACTGTTAAATCCCCACAGTCCGACACGCTGCCCTTTTCGGATCCCTTCCTGGTAAAAATACCAGGCGATACGGTCCGAGCAACGGTCGATATCCTGCCAGTCCAGCCGCCGTTCTGACTGGATCAGTGCTGTGTGGTCCGGTGTCTGTAACGCCCGCCACCGCAGCGCTTCACTGACTGTCATCCAGTTGGCTTTTTCTGTCTGCATTATTCCATCATCTCTTTCAGTCCGCCCCATGTTTCAGCAAAGATCGCGCTGTCCATCACTTTGACATTTTCTGCGATCTCCGGTTTAAAATCCATGTGAGCGAGAATATCTTTTTCTATATCGATACCAGGAGCTACCTCGATCAGCACCAGCTTGTCTTCCGGACTCAGACGGAATACACAGCGTTCTGTGATATAGAGTATCTCCTGATTACCTTTGGCTGCATATTTACCGGAGAAGGTAACCTGTTCTACCTCTTTGAGGAACTTCTTTCCTGTGCCTTCTTCTACGATACGGATACCGCCATTTTCCACAGCGATCTTTGCCTTGGCCATAAAGGTTCCGGCAAACAGCACTTTCTTGGAATTCTGGGAAATATTGATAAATCCGCCAGGTCCGGTAAGACGCGGGCCAAATTTGCTGACATTGATATTTCCCTGTTCATCTGCCTGCGCCAGTCCAAGTACTGCCACGTCGCAGCCACCGCCATCATAGAAATCAAACATGGAACCATGATCGATACATGCCTGTGCGTTGTAAGAGCTTCCGAAGTTCGGCAGAGCTGCAGGAACACCGCCAAACGCACCAATCTCCGTTGTCAGTGTGATATCGTCTGTACAGCCCTCTTCAGCCACAACACTGGCCACATCTGCAGGAATACCGACACCAAGATTGACTACATTCCCTTTTTTCAGTTCCATCGCACAACGGCGTTCGATAATCTTGCGGTCACACAGCGGCACCTTCGGTAATGCATTCAGTGGTTTTTTAAGGTTTCCGGCAAAGGCCGGTTCATAATAGACACCCTCTGTCTGCCAGCAGGCATTTTTATCTGTTGCCACAACAACATAATCCACCAGTGTACCCGGGATCTTGACTTCCTTCGGATGCATCGTGCCACGTTTGGCGGTATATTCAACCTGCACGATAACAATACCACCGCTGTTGTGAGCTGCTTCTGCCACCACAAGGCCTTCATTGATCGGTCCCTCTTTTTCAAAGGTGATATTGCCGTCCTCATCAGCCGTTGTTCCCCGAAGAAGTGCGACATGTAACGGAAATGCTTTATAAAACAGATACTCTTCGCCCTGGAAATTTACCAGTTCGACAAGGTCTTCTGTGGTGACCGCATTCATCTTGCCGCCTTCCAGCCGCGGATCCACAAATGTTCCGAGACCAACCTTTGTCAGAAGTCCCGGACGATGTGCGGCAATCTCACGCCACAGATTGACGATAACGCCCTGCGGCAGACAATGACAGGCCATCTTGTTGGCACGTACCAGATCATTCATGGCAAAAGCAGAACCGATATGTGCTGCTGCCCATTTGGTTACAAGACCTTCATAACCAAGACGTGTCATACCTCTTTCTTTCCAGTCACCCATGGCACTGCCCTGCTTCATTGTCAGGTTACAGGGATGTCCTGTTTCTTTGTAACAGTCAGCAATGGCAACCGCTACTTCCTCCGGCCATCCTGACAGTCCCATACCAGCCACACCTACGGTGGCACCGTCCGGAATCAGTCTGGCTGCTTCGGCAGCCGTTATAAATTTTACCATGTCTTTTTCCTCCCAAAATACGAAAAAACTACAATTCGCGTTGTTTTAAGTATAACATTTTTCGATTATTGAGTCTATATCAATATGTCAATATTGACACTTTGTGTAGGGTATACAATTATTTATCTTTTTCTTATGCAAAACTGCCAAATGTTTTTTTTGAGCAAAAATTCGGTATAATAATTTGAAATAGCAGTTATGTTCATGTATAATGGACTGTATGAGACTTTTTGGGGCTTTACAGCCGACTATGAACAAGAAACGGAGATTATATGCGAACACTCAAATACGCCATTCTTGGCCTGATCCTGCAGCACCCCTGTACCGGTTATGATATTGCACGGGAATTTAAAGAAAGAGCTTTTTCCAATTTCTGGTATGCCACTCACAGCCAGATCTATCCTGAGCTGAAACGACTGACAGCAGAGGGACTGATTACGTTTGATGTGGTCATTCAGGGTGAAAAGCTGGAAAAAAAGGAATATACGATCACAGATAAGGGACGTCAGGAGTTTATGGAATGGCTGCAGACGGATGATGAACTGCAGATGACAGCCAAGGATGTATTTCGTCTGCGGACGTTCTTCTCTCAGTTTTATACAGGAGAGGAGTTCAGAGCGCAGGTATCTTCCCATATAGAGAAGCATGAGGTTCGCAGAGCGGAGCTTATGCGGATCCAGTCCAGCAGACATTTTAAGAACTGTAAGCCGGGGGATGCGGCTTTTGGGGATTATATGGTGCTGGATGGAGCGATTATGCGGGAGGAATCGTATATTGCATGGCTTAAGAAGTGTTGTGAGTATTACAGGGATGTGAAGTGATTTAAATTTGACGAAAAAACGGGGTCCGCAGCGCCAGCTACCGGGCCTCTTTCCATATGCCAGAGCCTCCTTTGCTCCGCCTGCGCCGGTCCGAGCCTGTAGTCTCGGACTCTTGCTCGGTAAAGTCG